>CAZBCR010000097.1:0-6181 GCA_964490565.1 uncultured bacterium | reverse complement strand
AAGAAAGGCGTTGTCAAGAAGACGATCCTCTCAGAGTTTAATTCGATGCGTCGTAAAGGCGTTTACGCCATTAACATCGATGAAGGCGATGAAGTCATTGCTGCTCGTATTGTTCCTGAAGGCAAACAGATCATGCTCTTTACCCGTAACGGGATGGCTGTTCGTTTCGATGAGAATCTCGTCCGAGCAATCGGTCGCGTGGCTCGCGGAGTCCGCGGCGTAACTCTTAAGAACGACACCGACTACGTCGTCTCTTGCGAAATCGTGACACCAGAACAAAACGTTCTCGTCGTTTGCGACAACGGCTATGGAAAACGATCCCTCGTTGACGACTTCCGTCAAACAAACCGCGGCGGAGTCGGAGTACGCTCCATTATCACCAGCCAACGCAATGGCTTAGTTGTCGGCGCAGTCTCTGTGACTGATAACGATGGCGTCGTCCTCATGTCACAGCATGGACAAACAATCCGCATGTCAATGAAAGACGTCCGCGTCATGGGCCGGTCAACACAAGGCGTCCGCCTCGTGAACCTCCAAGACGATACCGTCGTTGCCGTCCAGAAGATTGAGAACATGTCTCAGGCAAGTGCCACTCAAAAACCTGAAGAAGTTGCCAACGAAGAGGCAACTCCCATAGTCGAAGACACGAGCGGAGGCGAGAAGTAATTGTTTATCTCGTTTGAAGGCGGAGAGGGTGCTGGAAAAAGCACCCTCATCCAAAAAATCTACGAGGAATTCTTAAAGCGTGAAAAATCCGTTCTCCTAACCAGAGCCCCCGGCGGCACCATGACCGGCGAGCTCATCCGGCACCTCCTTCTCCATCATGATGAAAAAGATATCTCTTCCCGCTGCGAGCTATTTCTTTTCCTTGCCGACAGAGCTCAACATGTCGAGCAGGTGATCGTGCCTGCGATAGAGCAAAACAAAATCGTGCTTTGCGACAGGTTTAACGATTCAACTGTTGCTTATCAAGGCGGCGCTCGAGGCTTTGATCCTGACTGGGTCCGCAAGCTCTGCCATTTTGCAACTAAAGACCTTGAGCCTAACATCACGCTCTATCTTGATATCGATCCACATGAGGGCCTCAAACGCGTCCAACGCTCGAAAGACCGCATCGAAAAAGAAGATATTGCCTTCCATCAAAAGATCCGCATGGCGTATCTTGAAATTGCTAAAAAAGAACCCAAAAGGTTTTATGTCCTCGACGCTTCCAAACAACCAGACGATGTCTTCCGACAAGCCCTTGATGTTCTCGACACTCATTGGAAATCACAAAGCCAAAGAGATCTTAAGCCGGCTTCTCGATAAAAAGACACTTCCTCACGTCTTACTTTTGCATGGACCCGACGGCATTGGAAAAGGCCATTTTGCTTACGAGATTGCAGAGTTTCTGATGGGCAGAACTAAAAAAGAGCATCCTGACATCCATCTGATCCTTCCAGATCCTAAAAGCGATCAGCATCCTGTCGCCAACATGCGACAACTCATCCAAGAAGCAGGGCTTCCTCCCTTTGAAGCTCCCATTAAAATTTTCATCATCCACGATGCTGAAAAGATGCTTCCTGCCAGCAGTAACGCTCTTTTAAAAACCCTCGAAGAGCCTCCTCCGCATACCCACTTTATTTTGCTCACCTCCCAAGTCGAACTCCTTCTCCCAACCATTGTCTCCCGCTGCTGTAAAATTCCATTCTTTCCGATTCCCGATGATGAACTCGCTGACTACATCATGCAGAAATTCCATACCCAAGATGGCAAAAAGATCGCCCTCCTGGCTCAAGGCTCTATGTCCCAGGCTGTCCGCCGGGCCACCAACCCCTCTAATTTCCATCTGGATGAGCTATTTCGGGCTAAGACCTACACCGAGCTTCATGAAAGGCTCGGAGACTTAAAAGAGCCGACAGACGATGCCTCTCAAGAAGAGATTGACCAGCTCTTTGAAGAAATGCTCTACTGGATCCGGGAGCATGACCCCCTTCATCTAGACATGGCCGTTCCTCTCATTGCAGAGGCCCGCCAGGCCCTCCACCATCATGTGAAGTTAAAAAATGTTTTAGAGCATTTTTTCGTCTCTTTTTTCCATTCTTAAGAATCTAAAATATTTATTTTCATAATAAACATTTCCTGATGCATAATTCTGGGAAAAATTTGAGGGTCTTATGGCTATCGAGGGACTTCCTCCAGTTGCTAATAGTGCTTCTATATTTACTCCTGTCTCTGCTTGGGGTGCCAGACTAGTCTCTCCCCTTGGCTCTTCTTTGATGAGCAAAGTTGGAATGATAGAACTGGCCGGTAAAGTCTATTGGTTTCCCCCTCTAGTGATTGTGGCGGTCATTGTTGCAATGAAGTGTGGCTATTTAACGGGTCGCGTTGCTCCTACTGATTCATCTTCTATCCATCCTACTGGAATCTCCAGGGATTCACCAAAGCTACCAAGAGCTATAGGAGAGCATCCAGCACGAGACGATGTTGCATTACCCAATCCCGAAGTCCCCCCTGAAGATCTCATAGGAAATTTGCCGATGATGGCTGGAGTTATGGCAGGTGATGCTAGACCAGTTGATGAGGCTTTATTTGATGTTCTGGCGCAACGGATTGAGCGTTTTGCGCAGGGAATTGAGCAGCGAGTGGAGCGGTTTGAGCAGGTAGCGCAGAGAATTGAACGGATGGCGCAGGGAATTGAGCAGCGAGTGGAGCGGATTGAGCGGGTAGCGCAGAGAATTGAACGGATGGCGCAGGGAATTGAGCAGATACTTGTACAGCGACTTGAGCTGGTGCAACAGAGGAGAGTTTTTAGGAAGCCCAGTCATTTCCGCTGATTGTAGGGGCTCGCCAGGCCCTCCATCACCTTGTGAAGTTAAAAAATGTTTTAGAGCATTTTTTCGTCTCCTTTTTCCATGCATAAATATCTAAAATTTTAATTTTCACTGATTTGATTATTAACGATCTTTGAAGTATAATCTTGGGAAAAAATTGAGGATCTTATGACCATCCATGGACTTCCCCCGGTTGCTAACAGTGCTTCAATGGTGTCTTCTGCCTCTGAGTGGGCAGGCAGACTTGTTGCTCCTCTAGGCGCATCTTTGATAAGCAAAGACGGAATGATGGAGCTGGTGGGTCGGGTCTACTGGATTGTGGCTTTAGTGCTTGCTGCGGTTATAATTTTTGCAGCGAAAAATAGTCATTTAATAAGTCGTGCTACAACACAGGGGCCATCTTCAACTAACTCTACACTATCCACTTCTGAAACTTCTGCAGAGGACTCACCAACTTTATCTGGGATTGTGGGAGACGATGCAAGACGGATCGATGCCTCATTTGATGGATTGTTGCGCAATCTGGGAAGTCTGAGAGGCGATGCAGGAAGAGTTTTTAGTGAACAAGTTCAGCAATTCTATCGCATGCATAGTCATTTGAGAGCTAATGTAAACTTCGCAAAAGCTTTCCAACTTGTTGAACAAAACGAACGGAATTACCAATTTTTATTGGAGATGAAAGGGGCTGTTTTTTTTCCGAAAACATATAGTATTAATAATGAAGGCGAAGTGCCTATGCCTCCTGATGGTAATTGTCTCTTCCATGCTTTAGGAGCAGGACTGCATTTATTAGAACCTGAAATGACTAGACAAGGGGTTTGGAATAATTTTCCATTCGATCATGTGACTATCCGGAAAAGAGTGACGGATTGGATGGACAGAAATCTCGCAACAGATGCTGAACTGAAGGTTCATTTCGACAGGGCAATCATGGAATATTGTCCTATTTTGGAAGATCAGCAAAGAACCTATAAATTGAGTGTAGAAGCCGATGAAAGAACTGTCGCTCAAGATGCAGATTACCAAGAAAAAGAAAGACAGCTTGCGATTTTAAGGACTGTTCAACCGGATGCTCCAGGAAATCTTGAAGCTCATCAATTATACGTCGATATGACTCGTGCTGAGGGAAGGTTTGCTTCAAGTCCTCAGATGTATGCTTTTTGCAGATTGAACCCTGATGTCGGAATCGTAGTTGCGAAGAAGCTTTATTTCCCTGGTCGCAATGGAGCTCCCGATAGAAGAGAAGTCTCATTTGATCAATTTCTACCTTTCAATCCAGGCGCAAGATTTGTGATTAAACCTCAATTCAATGAAGCAGGCGATCATTTCGATCTGAATGTGTCATCCAATTAACGGAGTTTTCCGGACCAGCCGAGCTTGGTGCGCAGCGTTGAGAAATAATCCTGACGCAGCAAGTTCACGAGCTTGAACTTCTTTTTGGATCGGCTAATGTGGAAGACTTCCCCGGTGTTTAGCTTATATCTTGTCATTCCATCAGCGCGGACTTCTATCGGATCGTAATCACTTAAATACTGAATTTGGATCTCTTGATCAGCTGTTAGCACGATAGGGCGATTAGAAATCGTATGAGCGCAGATCGGCGTAATCACAATCGCCTCTAACGTAGGACTCAAAATTGGTCCACCTGCTGCTAGAGAATAAGCTGTTGAGCCGTTCGGAGTGGCAATGATAATGCCATCAGCTTCAAACGTGTTGAGATAAAGTCCATTGGCATGGACGGAGATTTGGACAAGACTTGCATTTCCTGCTCTATGCGCCACGATATCATTCACCGCAAAGCTTTTTTCACCCTGCAACGTTTCACCCTGGAGCATGATCCGCTCTTCAATTTTATAGGCTCCGCTGATCAGATCTTGCAAACTTGGGTAGACATCAGCGATCTGCACATCGGCCATAAATCCCAGATGTCCCATGTTGATTCCCAAAACAGGGGCATCGAGTTTTTCATGTTCATGCATGATATTGAGGATAGTTCCATCGCCACCCAGAGAAATAATAAACTTGATCTTCTTCGGGTCGATATCAGAGAGGGGCTCAGCGCCGATTTCCTTGGCGTCCGCATCAGAGACAAAGACTTTAACTCCCTGCGTGGAGAAAAATTCGCAAATGCCAAGAGCTAGGTTCTTCGACTGAGGGATCTGATGGTTCCGGAGGAGTGCAATGTTCATGGTTGGAACGCCTGGACTGTAGGATTTCCTGCTTCATCGAGGACGACCTCGCCATTTCTGCTCTTGATCATCATCTCGATCTTTTTTTCTGCTTCACTTAAGGTTTTCTGACAGGTGACAATGAGCTTGTCAGCCTCTTCATAGAGCTTGAGTGAATCATCCAGAGATGCTTTCCCTGAATTCATCTTTTCTAAGATCTCTTCTAAACGACTGTATGCTTCTTCAAATTTCATAGTTTTCCTTATAGAACTTGGGCCTTGATTTCTCCATCTTTTACAAGTACACGGACGTTTTCTCCCGCTTGGACCTCTTTAGGGGAGAAGATAACCGAATTAGAGTTTTCTCGGAAGAGGATGGAGTATCCCTTCGTCAAAAGGTTCTTCGGATCGATCGATTTCAAATGCGATGTCAGCTGAGTTAGCTTCTGTTTCAAATGCTGTACACGGACCATTGGATCTAAAGCCTGGAGCTGCCTTTGCAGGCCTCCAAGTTCCAGTCTTTTAGTCGAGACCATTCTCTGCATCGTCAGGGTCATCTCTTCAGAGAGATCATCTAAATGTTGAGCTGCTTGTCCCAAAATCGCAAAAGGGGATGTCAAAATCGGCTGCCTACGAACGGTCTCCAATCGATGACGATACGCTCCCAGGAGATGGAGCATCGCTTGATTGAGCCGTTTGTCGGCTTGTTTTAAGTATTGGAGATGTTCCATAGCAGCTGCCATGACGATCTCTGCAGCAGCAGAAGGTGTCGGAGCTCTCACATCCGCTACAAAGTCAGCAATCGAAAAATCGGTCTCATGGCCGACAGCTGAAATAATAGGGATTTCTGAGCGGAAGATAGCCTCAGCCACGATCTCTTCGTTAAAAGCCCAGAGATCTTCTAAGCTTCCTCCGCCTCGACCGACAATCAAAACATCAGCGAGTTTATATTTGTTGAAGTGGTCGATGGCCATCGCGATTTCCTGTGCAGCGCCGTCGCCTTGGACTTTAACGGGATTGAGCAAAAGATGGAACTTGGCATGTCTTCTGCTCAGGACATTGATCATATCTTGGATCACAGCTCCTGTCGGACTTGTGATCACACCGATGGTTTTTGGAGCGGTCGGAAGCGGCTTCTTGCGGGATTTATCAAACCAGCCTTTGGCTTCTAATTTGGCTTTAAGGGCGTGGAGCTTTAACA
>CAZBCR010000096.1:0-6235 GCA_964490565.1 uncultured bacterium | reverse complement strand
AAGATGATGGTCTCTTGAATGCGGTTGATAAATTCCGGTCTAAAGAGTTTATCCATTTTGGTCTCAATAAGCTTAGCCAGTTCTTCGTCAGGTACCTTGCCATATTTTGCTAAAATACTCTCAGAGCCAATATTGGAGGTCATAATAAAGATTGTATCTAAGCAACGGATCGTCTCATTATTGCCGTCGGTGATTCTTCCTGCGTCAAAAACCTGTAATAACAAATCAAATACAGCGGGACTAGCCTTTTCAATCTCATCAAAAATAACAATCGAATTAGGTTTTTTCTTTAGCCAATCGGTTAATTTTCCAGGTGTTCCATGCCCCAGATAGCCCGGGGGCGCTCCGATTAATTTACTGATTTCATGAGAGTGCTGGAACTCTGACATATCAAGCCTGAGAGTATTCTCCTTAGAGCCATAAAGGCTCTCGGCTAAAACGTTTGCGCTTGCAGTTTTTCCTACACCTGTAGGTCCGAGCATGAGAAACACGCCCGCTGGTCTTTCTTGGTTTCCTAAACGAAGCCTTCCTCGACGGACCGCTTCTGATAAAGCGACGATAGGCGCTTTTTGACCTACAATTTTTTCTGAAATGAGGTTTTCTAAATTGTTTAAGAGATGTCTTTCTGGCTCTTGAAGTTTTTTAATAGGGATCTCAATTTTTCTAGAGACCATTTCGCGAATATTGTCAGCTGAGACAGACCGATTAAAGCGGCTTCTGATCTCTTGTATTTTCTCGTCGATTATTTGAGGATCATTCACTTCTTTGCGCATGAGTAAAAGCCTGCCTAGAAACAGGGCCAGCTGTTTATCTTGAAGGATGACATTAGCTTGAGATGATTTTGCCAAACTGACGTAACTTGCCGCTTGATCGAGCAGATCAATGGCTTTATCTGGAAAACTTTCGCTTCGAATGAACCGCTTGGAAAGAGCAATACATTCCTCAAAAGCTTCGTCATTGATACGGACGCCATGATGCGACTCAAGTCTTGGAATAAAGGCTCTTAGAATCTGTAAGATTTCATTTTCTGAAGGTTCTTTCACCGGAACGATAGGAAATCGACGCTCTAATGCGGGATCATCTGCCAGCATTTTTTTATAATCCCACGGTGTGGTTGCAGCGATGCATGAGATCGTTCCATCAGCTAGAGCAGGCTTTAGGACGGCCATCGCTTCTTTATTGTTCTTCAAAAAAGAATGGATTTCATCTATAAAAAGAATCATCTGGTCTTTATTGTCACGCGCCTCAGCAATGAGCCTTGCTAGCCTTTTATCAAGGTCGTCATCAGTGTATTTACGGGCTCCTGCTGCAAGTAATTCCCACTGAATAAAGAAAATTCTTTTTCCTTTGAAGACAGGTGATAAATCTTCTTGGTTTTTCACAATCGCTTGAGCAATCCCTTCGGGAATGGCTGACTTTCCTACTCCTGGAGCTCCTAATAAAAGAGGGTTGCTTTTCTGACTGCGCATTAATATTTCTGCAGTCAGCTCGATCTCTTTTTCTCTTCCAACAAAAGGACGTAGTTTTCCTTCCATGGCTTCTTGGGTCAAGTCACGTGCGAATCTATTGAGATTTATGGATGGATTTTTTAATTTTGGAATTCGGGTTAGATCGGCTTTTGGCTTCCACGTAATGCCTTGTGGAGAGTTCATCTCCATCTCTAGAAAATCAAATAAACGTGGGAGGTCTCTCTGAGCCCATAAGCTATCGCCAGAGGCTGGTATCCAGCTATTGCCAGAGGCTACTGTGGCCGGTGACGAAGAAAAAAGATAAGAAAGTAGCGAATAACCTGGAATATATTCGAGATAGGAGTAGGTGACTGGAGGAGAGGTCTCTTGAGGGACTGTTATTTTATCTTTTGAAACGAGCTGAGTTTTTTGGTCAGTTGCATTTTCAACAACGCTCTCGGTAGAAGGCCCAGCTTCTCTCACACCAACATCGTTATTAATTTCATCGACAGCCATAGATATCTCCAATTAAGGGATAGCATTTTGTCTTAACTTTTCTTAAGAGTCAAATGAAGCGTGATATCTACACTGCTTAAAGCTTCTCGAGCTTCTGAGCGATCTCAAAGAGATCTTTCTCGGCTTGCTGAAGATTAAACTGAAGCTTCTCCACCAGTTGGGGAGGAGCTTTTTGGACGAACTCTTGATTGCCAAGCTTTATGCGGGCTCCATTCTGCAGCTCAATGAGCTTTTCCCGCTCTTTCATGAGGCGGGCTTTTTCTTTCTCTCTCATTTCAGAAGGCAGAGGAATAATCAGGCGGAGATCATCAATCGTTGTAGAGGAAGAAAACGGCAGGGGAGTCTCTTTATCTGCAAAAGAAAGGCTCTCTAGGCGGATGAGGGACTTGATGATGCCTTGGTGTTTCTCTGCAAAGTCTAACCGTTTTTGAGGCCCCACAACATGAAGAGCCGTCGGTGTGCCAGGCGGGATCTGCATTTCAGCGCGGATATTGCGGATGGCGTGGACCAGTTGATCAACAGAAGTAAACTCTGCTTCAATTTCAGAATCGATATCGATTTGCCGGATGACTTTTGGATAAGATGCAACAATACAAGCTGGAGATTGGAGGGCTTGAAGCGTCTCTTGTGTGTAAGGATCTTTGGTTTCTGAGAAAGCAAACTGCTTTTTCAGAAGTTGGAAGAGCTCTT
The DNA here is from genome assembly GCA_964490565.1 of uncultured bacterium. Classification (GTDB taxonomy): domain Bacteria; phylum Chlamydiota; class Chlamydiia; order Chlamydiales; family Rhabdochlamydiaceae; genus PALSA-1444. The sequence goes on along the minus strand of CAZBCR010000096.1, from coordinate 3,581 downwards.
CAGTGATAAACGGCGCCATCGGATGGAGCAGGCGGACAGCATTGCAGAGGACAACAAGCAAGATTTTCTGTTTGTTGCTGCGGTCTGCAGGAGTGCCTTGTTTTCCGAAGAGAACAGGCTTGGTTATTTCTAGGTAATAAGCGCAGAACTCTTTCCAGAAAAAGTCGTAGGCAGAAAGCGCTGCTTTATCGAAGGAATATTCACGGAGAGAGGCGTTGACCTCTTCGATAATGCGATTGAGACGTGAGAGCATCCACTTATCTTCGAGGGTCAGGAGATCGAGATCGATGCCGTCTCCCATTTCGAGTCCTTCTAGATTCATGAAGACAAAACGGGCGCCGTTCCAGATTTTATTCGCAAAGTTCTTAAACTCTTCAAATCGTCTCCGGTCGAGATCGATCTGACGGGCGTGAGTGGTCGATGCAGAAAGTGCCATGCGCATCGCATCAGCTCCGTAAGAGTTGATGATCTCAAGGGGATCGATGATGTTGCCCTTCGATTTGGACATTTTTTCCCAGCGGCTTTGGATCTCTGGGGGAGGGGTTTCACCCGCATCGTACTTTTGGAATTCTTTTGAAGTTAAGTAAGCGATCGATCCATCGGTGTTGTATCTCCAGTAAGATTTTCCGAAGATAAGACCATGGAGGAAGACTTCAGAAAATGGAGGAGTGTGGAATGCATACTCTCCCATCATGATCATCCGGGCAACCCAGAAGAATAAAATATCGTGGCCGGTGACGAGGACAGAGGTGGGATAAAATTTCGCCATGTCGGGAGTCTTTTCAGGCCATCCCATGACGCTAAAGGGCCAAAGCGCAGAGGAGAACCAAGTATCTAATACATCGGGATCTTGCATCCAGCCGGAAGGATCTTTAGCGACTTCAGGAGGAAGTCCATCGCCGTCGTAGCAGATCATGACGGAAGGATTATCAATCCGGTACCAGATTGGAATTCTATGGCCCCACCAGAGCTGACGGGAAATACACCAGTCGCGGAGATTGTGGATCCAATGGAAATAGGTGTTTTCAAAGGTTTCTGGGATGAGTTTGACTTTTTTCGATTTGACGAGATCGATCAGTCTTTCTTTAAAGTGGGACATCTTGACGAACCACTGTTTAGAAAGATACGGCTCGATCACAGCTTTAGAGCGGTAAGAGACTCCAACGCGGTTCTTGTGTTTTTCGATTTTTTCGATCAGGCCAAGGGATTTGAGCTTCTCAACAACGGCTTTACGCGCTTCTTCCATGGTGAGGCCTTGGAATTCTCCGCCATTTTCGTTGATGCGGCCATCAGGCGTCATGATGTTGATCATCGGAAGATAATGTCTTTGGGCCATCGCATAATCATCAGCATCGTGAGCAGGAGTGACTTTGACAACACCGGTTCCGAATTTCGGATCGATGTTGATATCGCCAATAACAGGGACGTTGCGGTTGACGATCGGGATGGTGATCGGCTGGCCGATAAAGGTTTGATAACGGATATCTTCTGGAGAAACTGCAACCGCGGTGTCTCCTAAGAGAGTCTCAGGACGAACTGTTGCAATCACGAGATAGTGGGTTGATTCAGGGATTTTATAACGGATGTAGTAGAGATGAGATTCTTTTTCTTCGTATTCGACTTCATCATCAGCTAGAGCTGTTTGGGTGACAGGATCCCAGTTAACGAGGTAGTCTCCTCGGTAAATCAGGCCGTCGTTAAACATCTTTTTAAACATGGTGCGGACAGCGTGAGATCTCGGCTCGTCCATGGTAAAGGCCTGCCGGTCCCAATCACAAGAACAGCCGACTTTTCTGATCTGATTTAAAATGAGCTTTTCGCTTTCATCTTTCCATTTCCAGACATGCTCTAAGAACTCTTCACGAGTGAAGTCGCTGCGGCGTTTGTTGAGGGTCTTCATGAGGTTTCGTTCAACAACGGTCTGCGTTGCGATGCCTGCATGGTCGGTTCCTGGGACCCAGAGGGCCTCAAAACCGCACATTCTTTTCCAGCGGATCAAAATGTCTTGAAGAGTATCGACCAAGGCATGGCCCATGTGGAGCACGCCGGTGACGTTAGGAGGAGGAATGACAATGGTATAAGGTTTTTTAGAGGAGCTGCTATCGGCTTTGAAAAAACCGTTCTGCTCCCAGTATTGGTACCATTTATCTTCGACGTCTTGAGGACTATAAGCCTTGGGGAAATCTTCCATAGCGGACTATGGTACCAAGATAGGATTCGAAAGTCAAAAACTCTCTAAACAATGATGTCTTCTTCTCGGATGACTTCCGTCACGATGACACGAAGATGACGAAAAACTTCTTTTGCAAACATCTGCACTAAAGCGGGCTGCTCAGAGTCGATCACGACTGTTTGAGGGCCAGGGATGGCTTTGCAAACTGCTAAGACGCTTTCTGGTGTGAGAGGATTTCCTCCCAAAGATAAGTACAAAAGGCGAGATAAAGATGTCATTTCAGGAGGAAGATCTGTGAGTTTGTTTTCGCTGAGGTTGATACGAGTGATATTTTTCAAATATTGAATTTGAGAAGGTAGATGAGTTAACTGGAGATGGTCTAGATTTAAGTCTCCACGTAATCTTGCAAATAAATTCGGGTGGGTCATTATTCGTCTTTCGGAATACTCGATGATTTCGTAATTCGTCATTTGATTAAAGGGTTCAGCTAACGGAGGATGTAAGGCATTAAAGATAGCGCGGTAAAAAAGGACTTTGTCGTTGATGATGACAAGAGTGCGCTCTCTGATCTGTCGCAGAGGAATAGGAGCAAGAGGTTGCTCATCTTTGATTGCACTGAGGTCGACCCTGCAGTTTTTTGCTTCGCGAACGACGATGATATAGACCTTTTGAACTTTTTTGGCGGGTCCTAAGTGGTCATCAGAGGGTGAAAGGATAGCAATTAGTGGGGGATGGGTCTGGTACTCTCGCAGGATGACTGTATAGGAATAATCTGAATTCTTCCTAACATCGCGACTGACGAGCGCCATGCGGGCTGGATGTGCAACACGCGTCAAAATATCATCTTGAAGTTCAGCGGGAAGTTTATTCCAACCCTGGGGAAATTCTTGGAGTTCAATCTCAATGGGGGCCGCTGGAGGCTTGCGGAAGAGTCCTACAAATGAGTCGATTGATCGTGTTGTCATGCCAAAGAGTATAACAAAAATTACGAATGTTTTGAAGTGGGAATCAGATTAAAAATATAATTATTTATAGTGGTAGAATTAAATTTTTACTTGAAGATCTACGTCAGAAATAGATTCTCATGGATCTCTTTTTTGAGATCCTCCAGGAGCCTTTGGCTGCGGAAGGCGATATAGCCATCCGGACGGATGACAAAAAGACAGGGCTTTTTCGCGTGATACGGCAGAGCCATCACGCTATCGAGAGGACAGTGCCTGATGACACACTCTTCCTGAAGCTCTGGATTGTAATCGGGCGCCCCAAAAACAAGCACGATAAAGCGGGTCTCTTCAGCGCTCTCTAGTAGAGGAGCCCGGGTGCCGGGTTTTGGCCCTCTCCAAAAAACATCTCTAATTGACTGCCAAGAAAGCCGGCTGAACTTGTAATGGGTTTTGACTTCAGCAAG
>CAZBCR010000095.1:0-6242 GCA_964490565.1 uncultured bacterium | reverse complement strand
TTGTCATTGGCGTCAGTTTAGACAGCGACGATATCCATGCTCCGAACGAACACTTTAGCCTTGATCAGCTGCAGCAAGGATTTTTGATGATGGGACGTATATTAGGGAGATTAGCTTCATGAGATTGCTCGGGATTAGTTTATTAGTTGCGACATGTTTGCTCGTATTTTTAAGATACGACCACATTTCAGTTTGGTCTACAGGCGTCGGAGTTGCCCTAGGAGCCGGCCTTTTCCTTGCGTTGATCACGAGTAAGCCTGAAGAGATCGCAGCGCCTCCTGAGCAGCAAAACAACCCTTGGCAGGTTCGTTTCCTGGACCTCCAAGCCCAAACCAATCTCACAATCGAGAATTTAACGACTGAAGGCAAGAAGCTCCAACAGAAGCTTGTCCGTGCTGAAGAGCGTTGCACATCGTATCAGAAGCTTGTCGATGTCCATCAAAATGAAATCGACCAGCTCAAACGAGAAGGCTCTCAAATGGGCCAGCAAGTCATCGAAAAAGACCGTAAAGTCGCCGAACTGGAGCTTGCCAAGCTAGCGCCAGATCTGTTTGATGCTGAAAAAAGGCAAACTGAGAGTTCTTACCGAGAACTGAAGAAGCAGTTTGAGGAGAAGTCCCAAGCTTTAGAGCAAGCTAGAAACAGATTGTTCTCTGCTGAAAGTCAGTTGCTTACGGTTCAGAAAGAAAAAGAAGAGCAGTCCCGTCAGCCGGACTCTGCAGAATCGACCCTCATCCATCAGCTCAAACAAACGGAAGAAGAGAAGAAAAAGCTCGAAACAGAGCTTGCTTCTCTCCAGCAGATTGTTTCTGAGCTTTCTTTGACGAAGGGAAAAGTCACGCGTAAAAAAGTCACTAAAGAATCGGAATCTCAAGATCTCTTGAGCTAGTTCCTCTTAGTTAATATCATCCGAACTATCACTAGAAAGCTCTTTAGCCTTTTTCACTTCTTCAGGAGAAAAACTGGATGGAAACCGCTTTTGGATCAGTGCGGCGTCGATTTTGATGGGGATGTTTTCTTCTTCAGGGAAGTCAGTTTTAAATTGCTCGACTTGCTCTAAGATTGCAGCTTTAAGTGCAGGTCTGACGACGTGCTTGATAAAAAGATACTCTAGCTTCGCCTGTGCAGAAGGTGGATTTACAAGATCGGCTACGATATGCACAGCTTTATACATTTGGGCTCGATAGACAGGCTCTAACTGGAGGTTGCGCGTAAGGGCTTGAAATTGTTGATGTTGTTTTTCAATTCTCTCTTCCAAAGCTTGGGCAGCTGCTCGTTTTTCTCTTAAGGCTTGTATAGCCGTCTGGCCTTCATCACTACTACTCCAATCAGGGTCATTATTACTGCTTGCTAGGCATTGAGCGTTGAGCAGAGGGATTTCTTGATTAAGTTTGTTCAATATCTCTTTCAGTTTTGTTGGTTTCCATGAACTGACATTGCCGCTAACTTTGTTATAGAGATCAATTGTTTTTCTGGGATTTGATCGGGTCTTATATGCAGGGTCATTTGCAGACACCTTCACTATTGCTGGATAAGCATTGGGGTCAAACTCAGCGATGCGGTTTTCATCTCGCGCAGCCATTTTTAGGATAATTAGAACCATATCTGTGTCTGAGAGTGGATTGAAGGTCACCTCATCACTTCGATCGACAAAAGCTTTATTGTGAGCAATCGATCTATCATATTCTTCTGTTGTAGTGGCCAAAAGACATCGAATGTTTCTGGCGAGAATTTCAGTTTTAAATAATTCGAGCAGGGGGCCTTTACCTTTTTTTTCTCCAGCAGAATGACCTTCATCGAAAAATAAAATCACATCGTCTTCATGTCCTTCAATTGAAGGCAATATTTCTTGGCGGAAGTATTTGAGAGAATCCTTTTGTTCTGTGAGTAGGATGGTATTGATCGAATAAATTGTTTTTCCATAAACAAAAGAGCTTTCGTCATTGACGCTTTCCCAAGCGAGTCCGTTAACAAATTCTGTTTTACCGACTCCTGTCGGACCTATCAGCAAACCAATCTTATATTTTCCACCAGCGGGAACCTGCCAAGCCGACTTGAGTAATTTTTTCTCCTCGTCTCGTCCTTCGACTTGCTCGATGATCCCTTCAGTCACAACTTTGCTGGAGATGTTTTGGAAAAGTTCTTTTCGATCGAGCTCTTCAGGAACACCTAGACGGAATTTTCTATGAATGAAATAGATAGCTATTCCAGTGGCCAAAATAACTAGCGCGACTGTGTGGGCCTTTTCTGTCGTCTCGAACAAGCCGTAATAAGCTGCTGTAAGAAGTTTTATGGGCTTATAAACAGATTTAAGTATTTTGATCGGTCCCTTTTCAAGAGCTTCAGGGTTGCTAGCTGAAGATAAGGGATCCATGATCAAAAAATAGAAAGGCAAAACTAGCATTAATATAGCTCTTTGACCGCTAGTGTAAATGATATGGAAAGCTTGACCTGCAAGTCTTCCAATGCGTCTAAGTAGTGGATAAAGAGATTCTGAAAGCTGTTCTACAGTACGTGGCGGTTTTGGAGTGAACGTTGCTTCATCTTGAGCGAGTTTAACCGCTGTAGATTCTTTCTGGCTGAAAGAAGCGACTCTTCTGCAGACTTCGATCATTTTTATCTGCCCTGATAAAAAGCCCGCTTTACAGATGGAACGGAAGGTTTCAGGGGATGCATCTGACAAATGATCTTTTAGGGTCTGTTCTAAACTGTCTAATTGGAGCCGTTCAGGCTGTGCTAATTCGGAGCTCGAATTCTCTGCTATGCACCCCGCAACCTCTAAAATGGCCTTTGGGCATCCAGGCTTTGTTTGCATTAGAAGATTAGCACCAGAAATAGAAATATTACCTGAGATAGCCAACGACATAGTTCTCCTTAATTGCGGATATTTTAACATAATTAATATCTAATTAGAATGTTTAAAATTATTTAGATTATAAATTAAATGATTTAAATGCTGTGTTTAATTAGAGTAATTATTCAGAATTACTATATTATAAGTTATTAATAACTAGGGTGTTATAGAGGTTTTTTGGGGATTTGCTTTTCGCAAGGGTTATGAGACAGTAAAATTGAATTAGTTTTTAGCAGGTTTTAAGGAAGCTTTTCTAGCTAGGTAGACCTTGGCAAGATTGGGTAATTCATAAATTTCCCAAATGGTGCCGCTAAGACTTTTTTGAAAATAGAGCTGTGAAATCACAGTGTAAGTATTTTCCTCACGGGTATGAGAGAGCTCTTTTTTTTCGAGCTGGGCAAGTTCTGGGACAATCGCGTGGAATTTGCCGTAATCGAAAAAGAAGAACTTTTTCATGCGGATATTTTCATCGGAGTTCATACGGTCACGGAGGCCCTGATTAATGCAGGGCAGCTTGATATGTCCGCCGACGGAAAAGATCTTAAGGCCATCGAGAGAATATTCCATGATCCTTTCATACATGTCTTCGTGGAGTTTTTCTAAGATCACTTCGACTTGGATCGTATCTTTTCCTAGCCAGTAAAAAAAATGGGTGCTTGTGGAAAATTGATGGATCGCATCGATGACCTCTTGATAGAGAACTTCTGTTTGAGGAAAATCGATCAGCATAGATCAGTAATTTCTCCAGTGCCTGAGAGGGTCTTGTAAACCATTGTAGATTTTAACGATTTCTGGGAGCTCATAAATTTCCCAAGCAAACCCAATATTTTCATGTTTATTCGTGAGTCTAGAAATAATGGTGTAATACAGATCCGCGGAAACTCTAGAGGCGACTTCTTTTTTAAAATTCAAACACTCTGGGATGGAAGAAATCAGGGGAGTTTTTTTGCTCGTGAGAAACTGAACGGTGTCTTTAGGGAGCTTATCTAAATCGAATTCAACTCGTCCGGTGAACACCAAAGTGTTGTCGATATAGAACTGACTGATTCTCGTGTATTTTTTATCTTGGATCTTTTCTTGCATGATAGTGGAGGTGAAAGATCCATTGGACAGCCAGAAGAAAAAATCGGCGGGGAGAGCGTAGTTATCAATGAGTCCGATAACTTCATGTGTCTCGCTGTCTATTGGGCCTAATTGTACGGAATATGAAAGCGTTGCCATTCTAAAATCCCCCAAATGAATGGCGGATTGTATCTTGAGCTGAATTATTTTGTAAAATGCATAAAAGAAAGAAAGGTGGTGTGTTCCATAGGAGAAGAGATCATCGATTTTCGTAAAATTTGTCACGCTCAAAAATAGTAAAATTATTGTTAAGTTGAAATTAAGAGTTGAGTGAACTATAAACGTTTCAAATTTTCCGGGGAGAGTTTGAATATGATAAGACTCGAAGCGTTTGGTCAGGCAGTGTCGGAATTAGCGAAAGGTGCTTGGCATGCAGCAGCACCAACTCTTCAAGTTGTTTTCAATCGTGAAAATATACATGCCGTATTTACTCGAGCGGTACAGGCTTTTACCTCTCTCATTGGTTCTCCTCGCAATATTTACGATCATTTCCAAAATCCGCGCATCGTTGCAATCATCTCAGTGCCAGTGGTGTTTCTCATCGTAGTTAAGAGAGTCGTTACCGGTGCGACTCACAGCAATACCGAAACCGTTGTTGTCGTGGAAAAAGATGCAAGCATCAGTTTCAAAAGCGTGATGGAAGCGATTTACCCTACTCTAAGAGAAGATGCCCAGCATTTAAGCTACGAGGAGTTTGTTGAGAAACACGGGACAGATGTTCTAAAAGTTCTAGATGAAAGCACGTTGAGCCTTTTGCGCCATGATGCTGCACCGGAAGTTGCATTAGTGGTTCAGGATGCTGTACAAGATGGGGTTGAAAGCCTAACGGATAGGGCCAATGCAATGGCTTTGCATCTCATGTCTGGCAACTACAATATTCATGCACTGAGGGCAATATTTAACAGGGACATGCTTGCAGCTGTAACCGACCCTGAGGGTAGAGCCTATATTTCAATGCTCATTGAAAATGCAGTGAGAAATAAAACAGTCACTTATCCTGAGCTGCGGCCGCTGCTTAATTTGCAATCGATTGCTTCAATGGATCCGAATTGCGAACACGCGCAGATCCTCCGAGAACTTTTTCTCTCTTATGAGGGATGTTTTACACCGGGATTTCAAGAGGACCGCAGAGCTTTCGGGATACAAGATAATAGTTATGTTCTGCTGGCAGAGTTTATCAGTCAGACTCGGGTTTCAAAAATCGGTTCTAGAGCAACGTTAGAATCTCGTGACCAGTTGGTGTGATTAACACCGTGTGTTCCCACTGGCCGCTAGGTTTCCCATCGATTGTCCGTGTGGTCCATCTATCGACAGGATCCATCACTCCTTCTCTGACTCCGGCATTGATCATTGGTTCAATGGTAAAGGTCATCCCTTCCACTAAAAGAATCCCGATATCGTTGTAATGGTGGGGGATTTGAGGGGCTTCATGAAAACCCAGTCCGACGCCATGTCCAACAAATTGATTAACGACGCTGCAGCCGTGCTGGCTTGCATAATCTTCAATGACTTTTCCAATAGCATTTACAGGTACACCTGGCTTTAAGATCTCGATCGAACGTCTGAGGCATTCTTTGGAGACTTCGACGACGCGGTGTTTTTCTTCTGAGACTTTTCCGATTTCGACCATTGCACTGCAATCGCCGTAATAGCCGTGTAAAATGCAGGTGACATCGATATTGACGATGTCTCCTTCAATGAGCGGTTGATCATCGGGGATTCCATGGCAGATCACTTCATTTAAAGAAGTGCAGATGCTTTTAGGAAAAGGAGGATGGCCATAGCCCAGCGGTGCAGGAATGGCTTTTGCTTTTCTGTGGAGATCATCAGCGAAGGCGTTGAGTTGATTAGTAGTGATGCCGGCTTTAGCCATTTTGCAGGTAGCTTGAAGGATCGATGCTGCGAGTTTACAGGAATTGCGGATCCCTTCGATTTGCTCAGGAGTTTTCAGCAGAATGCCGAATTGTTTTTGGTATTCACTAGCGATGTTTTTATCGTTGATTTGCATCGCAGGATAATGGCATTTTTTCCATTTCTGTCCGCTTCCGCACCAGCAAGGATCATTTCTTTGTATCATAGAATACTTCTTTTAAGACGAGGCCGACTGCAGGAGCTGTAACGCCTGCTAACGTCCTGTCTTTGCTATTTAAAATCGCAGGGATCTCATCTGCGGATAATTTCCCACATCCGACGTAGATCAAAGTCCCGACAATATTGCGGACCATTTTATAGAGAAAATTGTTTCCTGACACCCGAATTTTCAATC
>CAZBCR010000094.1:0-6268 GCA_964490565.1 uncultured bacterium | reverse complement strand
TTCAGATTTTTGATCCTTTGCTAGAGCCTCTACAATGGGGTCGAGACCCAAAAGGTGACAAGGCACTGGGAATAATCCCCGAGGATGTAACCGCTGAAACGCGTGCTCGCTTAGGTAGATTTCTCTTGACGTGGGGAGAAGAAAAACAACTAGCTCCCGTTGTCCGAGAGGGAGACGCTGCTTTTGCTAGAAATCTAGAACTGAACCCAGAAGATCGACCTATCAACAATCAAGACTTAGTATATCCTCCTAATGGTCGAAAAAAAGAGCCAGTAGCAAGTTCTCTAGTTCAGTTTTCTACGCCTAATCAGCTTGAACGTATCCCATTGCAAACTTTGGTAACTTCACAATTGACGATGAGTCCTCTTGCAGAGCCAGATGGCGAAGCAGTGTATGTAGAAAATAATGTCAGAGCTGATTATCAAGTCTCTAAGAAGCGAATTGTCATCGAATCATTAGGAGTCAATCCTCCAGAATTTGTCTCGCTCCAAGTTAAGCGATTTGGATCTGACAAATATGGACATACATACAGAATTAATACTCCGATTCAATTACCAGCTGATAACAAACTCAAGCTGAGAATCAATGAGAAAGAGGAAACCTTTGAGATCCAAAGTATCGTCTCACATATTGGTGGAATAAGCGGCGGACACTATTTTTCTTATCTAAGAAAAGGAGCCGGTTGGGTCGAAGGTAACGATAGCACTGTAACTCCTCGAGCTCAACTTCCTGAGAGTGTTGAGAGAGATGTCTACATGCTCGTCTTAAAAAGAGTTTGAGCCTATCCTAATAATTTCTCACACGCTCTTTTCGCACTTTTCAACTTAAAATCGGATCGCTGACTTTGACCCATATTTTCTAATATGAGTCATAGTCGACGATCCAATTTTGAGCGAAAATTGCCGGAAAGCTCGTGGAGAGAATTTATTAGGATAGGCTCTAGCTCTCTTTAGTAAATTCTAATTCCGGCATGAGTGAGAGATTCGTGCGGAAATCTGCTTCATGTTCCAAAGTGATTTCTCTAGGCTTCTCATCTGTCGGAGGTGTTTCCTCCGGCGCCATCATCTTAAATTTAAAGAGCGCATGAGCAATCTCCGTTTTGAGATTTGCACCAAACGCATCAAAAAGCAGGAATGCTTCGTGTTTAAATTCTAAGAGAGGATCTTTCTGGCCGACAACACGCAAGTGAACCTCTGTTCTTAAATGATCGATGTTGAGCAGGTGCTCTTGCCAGAGACGGTCAATGCTGCGGATCAAGACGCTGCGGACAACTTCATTGAGAATCCCTTCAGCATCGAGCCTTTCAGAACCAGCAGGAGCTCCTCTTTGGACCTCTTCGATGACTTCATTCTCATGAGCTATCTTCAGACGGAAGGAATTAACGACTTTGTCCATCGCTGCATTTTCAATATCGGTCAGCTGGAGATAATCATTATCAAATTCTTGGGTTTCAAAGGTCACAGGGAAATTTTGCATCAGCCATTGACGGTATCCTTCAGGATTCCATCCGCCTTCAGTGGATCGGCTGACGAAGAATGTCTGGGCCATTTGTAAGCAGAGGCTCTCAAGAACATCTTCTGCGACTTTGATTGGAGTTGGACTGCGGAGGACTTCATTGCGGAATGCATAGATCTCAGACCGCTGTTTGTTCATGACATCGTCATATTCCAGCGTGTGCTTACGGGCCTGGTAGTTTCTTTGCTCGACTCTTTTCTGTGCTGTTTCAATCGACTTATTGAGAACTTTCGCAGAAATAGGCTCATTTTCTGGAGGACGGAATCTCTGTAAAAACGAGGTGATTCTTGGAGATGTGAAAAGTCTTAAAAGCGAATCTTCAAAAGAGACATAGAATTTAGAGCTGCCGGGATCGCCTTGGCGAGCGCAACGGCCTCTGAGCTGTCTGTCAATACGGCGGGATTGGTGGCGGGTTGTTCCAATGACTTCAAGACCACCGAGCTCAGCAACGCCTGCTTCGAGCTTAATGTCAGTTCCACGGCCTGCCATATTAGTCGCTACCGTAATAGAACTTCTGCGGCCTGCTAATGCGATAATCTCAGCTTCTTTTGCATGGTTTTTTGCGTTTAGCACCGTGTGCTCAAGCTTGTTTTGCTTGAGAATACGGGATAATTTCTCAGAGACTTCTACAGACTCTGTTCCGATCAAGATCGGACGGCCCTGTTTATGGACTTCTTCAATCTCTTTTAGGATCGCGTTATATTTTTCCCTTTCTGTCATGTAGACTTCGTCATCGAAGTCTTTGCGCTGGTTCTTTCTGTGGGTCGGAATCGAGAGGACCTCAAGCTTATAAATCTCTCTAAATTCATTGGCCTCGGTCATGGCCGTTCCGGTCATACCAGCGATTTTCTCATGGAGGCGGAAGTAGTTTTGGAGCGTGATCGTCGCATAGGTCTGAGTTTCGCCTTGGATATCTACACTTTCCTTCGCTTCGATCGCTTGGTGCAATCCATCGGAAAAACGACGGCCCGGTTGAGGACGGCCTGTATGCTCATCAATAATGACGATCTTCCCTTCTGCGATAATGTAATCGACGTCTTTTTCCATGAGAAGATGAGCGCGCAGGAGCTGTCTTAAGTTATGAGCTCTTTCTTTTCTCAAGGAATCTGCTTCACGCAAGTCGACTTTTTTCTGGATTTTTTCAGCTTCATCGAAGGCTTCATTCTGATCGATTTGGGCGTATTCATGACCGAGATCGAACATCACGAAATCTTCGGTATCATTACCGGTTTCTCCCCACAGCCTAATCCCTTTATCGGTCAGTTCATACTCATTGGCACGCTCATCGACGATGATGTAGAGCTCTGCTAGAGCTTCTTGCCTTTCTTCTTTGTTCGTTTCGCCGTAGTAGTGGACATCCCATTTGTCGATTTCAGCACGGAAATTTGGATCTTCTTTGATCCTTTTGAGGACCTTATTGTGAGGCATCCCTTTGGAGACGATCCAAAGTTTACGGAAGGCTTCTTTCTCTTCTGTCTCTTCAGCTTTGGAGAGTTTTTTAGGTTCGCCTTCTTCAAAACGGCCTAAAGCTTCTAAGCTTTTCCGAGCATCATTGGCGTGCTTATTGCAAAGGTCTCGTTGGAAACGGACCATATGAGCAACGGGAGCTTGGAGCTGGTCGTACATTTGTTTTGAGCCAGAAGATGGACCTGAAATAATGAGCGGTGTTCTTGCTTCATCGATCAAGATCGAATCGACTTCATCGATAATCGCAAAATAATGGCCTCGTTGGCACTGATCTTCTGCTGATTGAGCCATCGAATTATCACGTAGATAGTCAAATCCGAATTCTGAAGCTGTTCCATAAACGACATCAGCTGCGTAAACTTCTCTTCGTTTGAAATGAGGTGTTGCATTGGTGAGTGCATCTACACGGAGCCCTAGCCAGCGGAAAATCGATCCATTCCACTCACAGTCCCTTTGAGCGAGGTAATCGTTAACTGTGACAAGGTGGACAGGCTTTCCTGTGAGAGCGTTGAGATAAAGCGGCATTGAAGCCGTGAGGGTTTTTCCTTCCCCCGTCATCATCTCAGCAATCGATCCTTTATGGAGGGCGATCGCTCCTAAGATTTGGACGTCATAGGGAATCATGTCCCATTTTTGGGTATATCCAGAAACTTCTACATCAGTCCCGCACATCCGGCGGCAAGCAGCTTTGACAACAGCATAGGCTTCTGGAAGGATCTCGTCTAAAGATTCCCCTTTAGCAATCCTTTCTCGGAATTCTTGAGTTTTTGCCTTCAATTGTTCATCTGTCAAGGAAGCGAGTTTTTGCTCCTCAATATTGACCTGGCGGACGAGTTTTTGGTATTTTTTGAGAATGCGAGTCTGCTGGGTGCCAAAAATCTGCTTTAGAAGATCGAACATGTAAAGCCTTTGTGTATATTCCTTTAGATTATAGCAGCTTGTTGAAATTAATTAAATTCCCAACTATAACTTCTCTCTTATGAGTAAATATTTGCCTAAAATTTGGCTCGAAATCACCCTTATTTCAACTATTTCCTTGTCACTTTTGAGCTTTTCTCGAGAGGGAGAGGAATTAAAAATTTTAGATGACTTGATCGCCACCTCCGAAAGACAGATCATTCTTCAAAAAGAACTTAAGGCCCTGATCAGAGAATTCCACAAACAGCAGGACCTTTTTTACGAAGGCTCCGACAATGACCTTAAAACCAAAGAACTCGCCTCTCAAATGGTCTCTACCGCTGCCACCATCTTAAAAACCTCCGAAGAAAACCATTATCTCCACCTCTTTCCCCCGTTTTTTGTAGAAGAGCTCAAGATGTTCGCCAACATCAGCAAGAAAAAATCTCCACCAGTGAATCCATGACAGCTCCACGCTATATCGACAGAAAGACCGGTCAAGAAATGACAGAAAAAGTCTATGGGAAGTTCTATATCGACTTACTCTATGGAACAAGCTGGCTTTCACACGTTTTGTCTTTTCTTGTCCTGCCGTTCTTTGCTCACATCAATTTCTTATCCCGGCTCTATGGAGCCATCCAAAAAAGCAGCGTAAGCAAAGAAAAAATTCCGCCTTTCATCAAGAAATTCCATGTCGACACCTCTGAATTTTTAGAGTCAGTCGATTCGTATCAGTCGTTTAATGAGTTTTTTATCAGAAAATTAAAACCAGAAGCCCGGCCGATCACTCCAGGAGCTGATATTGCCATTCTTCCTGCTGACGGACGGTATTTAGTGTATGAAAATATCGAAAAATCCGAAGGTTTTTTCGTAAAAGGCATGAAATTCTCTCTAGAAAAACTGCTCCGAAATCCTGAGCTTGCTCAAAAGTACGCTCAAGGAGCAATGGTCATCGCTCGCTTGGCCCCCGTTGATTACCACCGTTTTCACTTCCCGGTCAATTGCCTTCCTGAAGAGCCTGAGCCTATTAATGGCCCCCTCTTCTCAGTGAATCCCGCCGCTTTAAAAAAACACGTCGAGATCCTTGCAGAAAACAAACGAGCGATCACTCCTCTAAAAACGAAAAACTTCGGCACCGTGCTTTTCATTGAAGTGGGTGCCACGTACGTCGGCACCATCCATCAAACTTTTGATCCGCATGAGCCCCATGTCAAAGGCGATGAGAAAGGATATTTTTCTTTCGGAGGCTCCAGTCTCATTCTTTTATTTGAGCCCGGACACATCAAGTTCGATCAAGATCTGATCGATGCTTCCAATCGACGCATCGAAATCCTCGGACAAATGGGTCAATCTCTTGGCCGCAGCTTAACTGCGACGCCATAAGTATCGAGACACAAGCCAGCTGCCGCCTGTAGAAACAATGCTCACTGCAGTAAAGGGTGTGATCACGTATTTGAAAGCGAGTGTTGTAATCGTCACTGCTTTGCCAGCGACTCCTTTCACCATCCGCACAAATCGATAGCGCCATGAAGTCAAAGAAGGATCGATCTCATATTTTACATCCGTGAGGGTCATCTTCAATGCCTTTCCATGAGTTTTGGTAAATTCATCAAATACAGTGGTGGTATCACATGCTTCCAGCTGACTGACATCATATTTCAGCCTTTCAAGAACGTAATCGATGCTTTGCCCTTGTCTCACGAGCAGTAAATAGAGAGAAACAATCACGGATTTTAAGTTGTCCTTCATATCTGGGTTTTCGAGCTGTTTATGAAAAAGCTGCCCGAGTTCCTCTGCAGACAATTCCGAAGAAACAAATTCAGTCTTCTCAAAGTCATGAAAGAAAGGATCTGCTATCGGCATTGATTGCGGTTCTTGAGAAGGCGGCTTATCTGTGATTAATCTAGCGCCTGCTTCAACGATCTTATGCACGAGGTTATCGGCAGTTTTTTCTCCTGCTGCATGAGAGGGGTTCTTGAACACGATTATCTTTTTAGGCTCATCTAGCGCAGAGATGATTTCTTTAAATGTATCGTGTTTTAACCCTTCTTCATCCGTCATTAAAATATCTGCTTGTTGCAGATTTTCCAGATACTTCTGCACAACAAAACTCTTTATCCCTGAAGGAATCTTGCTCATTGCCTGGCGATGATCGAACCAAACACATGTTTTTCTTTCACCCAAACGCGCAGCGATTTGCGCAATATAGCATTGTTGACGTGCTTTCGTTTTTTCTACGATGCTTAAAATGCCGGACTTTGGCGACGCTAGAAAATGGTAAAGAGGTTCAATCAATTGTGCATCTTCAATAGCTGGTGGGTCGATTTTAATTTTGCTGAATGGCTGCTCCACTAAAAACTTTTCACCCTCTGCTAAAGCTTCTTCAACA
>CAZBCR010000093.1:0-6348 GCA_964490565.1 uncultured bacterium | reverse complement strand
GGCAAGAGAGCCACCATGCATTTCTATCTTATCTAAACCAGATTCCAAAAACACCTCAAAATAAATTAATTTCGTCTTCAGATGTCCACTGCTCAGTTGAAGAGCTCAAAGGTGCAACACCAGAGAACCTATTAACGAAAAAAGGGCAGCTGGCTAGCGATCTACAACAGGCGCTTTCTCAGTCGGATATCTTCTCCCCTGAAGAACAAGCCAACTACCGTTTCTTAGTGGGACAACTCCATTTTGATCTGCAGAATTATCAAGAAGCTCTAGGAGAGCTTACTGCTTTTTGTGATACCTACCCTGACCATCCATCAATTCCTCAAGCGTTTATTTTACAAGCAAGACTCCATCATGAATTGAAGTCTGCACCTGAGGTTTTCGTCACAGTCGCTGAAAAAGCTCTCGATGTCACAAGAGACCAAGAAAACAAAACAGCGCTCCGCCTCCAGCTGTTTAATGCTTACCTAGCAACAAAAGAGTTCGATAAAGCAGCGCACCATCTCTACCAAGTCCATATGGTCGATGAAATTGCAGTCCAGCAAGAGAATCAACTCTGGCTCGCCCATTACTATTATGAAGGGGCAAAACAAGGAAAAGATGATCATCAAAAACGGTCAGTTGCTCTGTTCCAAAGAATTCTCAAAACAGACGAGAACTACACGCTTCACTTCAATCCGGAACAAACCTATCTGGAAACTGAAGTTTTAAGATTTGGAGAGCTCTTGCCATTGCAGGATAAAAAGAAACTGCTGTCATCTTTACGCGACATGCAAACTAAAAACACATCCTCATCTTGGAAACTGCAGCGCCATACACTCCATGAACTAGGTAAACTGCATCTTTCACAAAATGAGCCAGATGAAGCACTAAAAGTTTTCGATGAGCTCATTGCAAATTCAGATTCAGTCTCTTCTGAAGTTTCCAATGCAGCTTTGCTTGAGAAAAGCCGCATCCTTCTTTCCCGCTGCCCTGAGTGTGATAGAAATGAAGCCAATCCCACTGTGAGCCAGGTGCTCTCAACTTTAAAAGACCTCCAGATCCAGAAAAAGCTCGCTTGCGAGCCTCTTCATTTGGAAGCCGCTTTAGAGTATGCCGATATTAGAACACAGCTGGCTTCACCAGAATCCCGCAGTGAATCAGCAATTTTCTTTTTGAACCGCATCAAAGACGACTTCAGCAATCAAGATAATCCGATTGCTCAAGAATACCATGAAGCCCGCATCCGGCTTCCTGAAAAAGATCTCATCTACCAAAACTATATGAAGTGCATCGAGGCTGAGATCCTCCGCCTGGAAGCCCAGCTTGCAAAAGAACAGAACGACTTAGAAAAAGCAGCGCGGTCCCAAGAAGTCGCACTTGCACTTTTAACGCAAGTTTTACAAGATACTCATATCACACCATATTTGAAAAACAGAGCTGAGCATAATTTGAAAGCACTTGAAAGCACTGGATCGATAAAGGCACCATGAAAGATTCTCTGTTATTGAAATGTCTCGTCGCCTCGGGAGCGCTTCATGCTATTGCAATGACAGCGTTTTTCTCGCGTCCTATGCATTTTAATCCCGGCTCTTTTACGACGCTGGGTAAAACTCCGCCAACAACTTTAGAAAATGAAGATCTCGTCATTTTGAAAAAAGATGCCGCTATGGAAGATGCTTTTGGAGATTTCATTGTTGTTTCTCCTCAAACTCCTCTTCCAACAAATGGGATTAAACAGGTCGCTTTGGAAAGTTATCCCACACTGGATGAACCGCTTGCGATGCCTTCTCCACCCGAGCAGCCTTTGATCCTTCCCGATATCTCTGTAGTCGCAGCAATGCCGGAGCTTCAAGTTCAACCTCTAGAACTTCCAGATGTTGGATTTGCTCTTGAGCTCAAAGACTCTTCTTTAAGTTTAAACCATCCTGCTCCTTCTATCTCGCCGATTCGTCCAGATGCCAATCCTTTCGAAAGCCTCGTCATGCAATCTTTTCCTGAGCAGCAAGCTCTTGCTAGCGAGAGCATCTTGGACTTTGAATTCCTTCCCTCTCAAGAAAAATTCAATGCTGTTGTACCTCCTGCTGCACCATCAACTCCTTCCCATTCTGTGATTGCCAGCGATGTCTCACTTCTTTCCAAACAAGAGGCCCTCGCGAATCCTGAAACTCCCTTAGCGCAAGCTCCTATTCCTGCATCGGCCCCTAGACTCCAGCAGGCTCCGCCAGCTGCTTATTACTCTGCACTTCCCTCACTGTCTAGTTATGGAATTCCAGAATTCAAAAGTGTCGAATGGAATGAAGCCTTTGATGTCGATATCAAGACTCTTGCCAGAGAAGAAGGGGGTTATCTCTTTTCTTTAACCTTCGTTCCTAAAATCGATCTGACAGGGCATTGCTTAAAGCAAAACTATTATTTTCTTATCGACAGATCTAGCTCCATTGAAAGACACCGGTATCAATCGTTTAAAAGAGCTGTCACACGCGCGATTGCATCGCTGCGAGAAGGTGACAACTTCAACGTCATTATTTTTGATTCCAAAATTGCACGTCTGAGTGAAAAACTCGTGCCATTCAACAGAAAAAACCAAAGACTCGCTGAAGAATTCTTAGAAAGACAGCCGCATGGCCATTACGGTCCTCCAGTCGATTTCTATTCTTGCCTCGGTAAAATTATCCCATTCCAAGTCGATGAAGAAGAAGCCCACACTGCGATTTTGATCTCTGATGGAGAATCTTCTCTGAAACAAGACAAGCAACGAAGCTTGATCAACGCATGGCTCCAGGCAAATCGAGGCAAGGTCACTCTTTATACCGCTGCTGTCGGCCAAGACAATAACCTCTCCTCACTTGACCTTTTAGGAACTGTCAGCCGCGGATCTTTACTCTACTCTGATACACATACCGGTTTTCCTCGCAAACTCGCTAAACTTGTTCTGACACTGCGATCTCCAGTAGCTAAAGAGATGTCTCTGAACATCGTTGCTACGGATCCAGCTGCACGTGTCCAACTCTATCCTTCTTCTGCTAGACTTCCCTATCTCTTCAGTGACCATCCTTACGTCATCTATGGTACAGCTGAAAAACTGTCTGACTTTACCCTGGTTTTAGAAGGAAAAAATAAAGGACAGATCCTCTCTATCAAAAAAGAGATTTCCTTTGTAAAAGCAAAACCAGGAAACCGGTTGCTTTCCAAAGAATGGTCGACTCAGCAAGCTCATTTATTCTATGAACAATATCTTCAAGAAGGTAAGCCTGTCTTCCTTGAAGAAGCCAAAAAACTCTTGACGGATGAGCCTACGCGTTCTCGGCGGTAAATACCGCAGCCTCCAACTTCAATCTCCCCGCGGCTCTCAGACCCGCCCGACAACTTCAATGCTTCGTAAAGCTGTGTTCGATATGGTTCAATCTTCTATTGAAGACTCTCGATTTCTGGATCTCTTTGCCGGGAGTGGAGCAATGGGCATAGAAGCGCTTAGCAGGGGTGCTCTGCACGCAAGCTTCGTTGAGAGCCATAAAGACGCACTTAAGTGCATCAAAGCCAATCTAGCTACTTTAAAAATCGAAAATGAAGCGACTGTTTATTCGTATGATGTATTTGATGTGCTGAAAAAACTCGAAAAGAAAGGCGAAAGCTTTGAGATCATCTATGCTGATCCGCCCTACCATATTACATCGATCTACGCTGAGCTGCTCTCTTACTTAGACAATTCAGCACTCCTTTCTAAAGGAGGGACTCTCTTTTTAGAGAGCCTCTCCCCATCTCCGTTAAAAAATATCGAGCTTAAGCGGCTTGTCCCTATCGACCAGCGTCGTTTTGGGACATCGCTCTTGCATCAATACCGATTAACCTAACTTCTTACCGTTATCCCATTTGCTTTCTGTGCAGATTCCCTTGGTGTCGTAAGATTTTTTGACGCCGTTAGGTTTGTCATTGGTGAAAGTTTGCAGAGCCATTGGCTTTCCATCGTCGAAGTATTTGTTGAACTTCCCATGACGGAGTCCCTGTTGGTATTCGCCTTCAAAAACCAGGACGCCTTGTGCATTCCAGCGGCGGGATAAACCGTCGAGTTTTCCATCAACGTAGTGCGCTTCATGAGCAACTGTTCCATCTTCGAAATAGCTTCTTTCATCGCCCTGTTTCTCATCGTTAACATAAGTGACTTCCCCTCTGAGTTGCCCTTTAGAGTGGAACTCTTGCAGAAGGCCGTCTTTTTTATCGTTTTTAAAACTGAGCTTCATCATAACGCGGCCCTTAGAATCAAATATTTGACAAGGCCCTTGTCTTACACCTTCAACAAACAACGTTGAGCTGAGCTTGTTGCCTTTTTCATCATACTCGAAAACTTCTCCTTGGGTTTTTCCAAGAACGTAGTTGCCTTCAACAGCTATCTGCTTATCAAAACCATCTTCGCTGGGGTAGAAAATTTGATGAGGACCATCGCGCAGATTTTTTTTGTAATGAAAGACAACTTCTCTTCCATCTTGCATCCGTTGGAAAAACTTCCCATTGAGCTTGCCCTTTTCATACCAAGCTTCTGTCATCAGCTTCCCATCTTTATCCCACGATGCTGACATTCCTTCTAGCTCGCCATCTTTATGAAACTTTTGAGATTGGACTTTTCCATCGGGATAATAGGTCTCTGTTTTTCCTTGGATCCTTCCCTCATCGTCATAGTTAAGCAAAATCGCAAGTTGAGGCTTCGCTTGTCCTTCAGCTCGATAAAACTCTTTGTGCTGACCTACAGGCACACCTTTTTTAAATGTCTGCTGAACATGAAGCGCGCCATCTTCATAATACGATTCCAGCTGCCCTTCGAGAAGATTATCCTTGTAGTTAGCCTTCATTTTTACAGTGCCATTAGCGTAGAACTGCTGTTCAATTCCATCTTTCTTACCTTCGACAAAATGCATGAACTGTCTAGGTTTCTCTTTTTCATACCAAGCGCGGACGGTGCCGTGTGGAAGATCTTTTTGGTAATGGATTTCAGAAATCAGCTCTCCTCGTTCGTTCCACTCGCGAAAGGCTCCCTGCTTGACGCCAAGGACGTACTCTTCTTCAAGCTTCGGCTTTCCATGGCCGTACCACTCGAGTTTCTTTCCATCGAGCTTTCCATCGACATAGGTCTCTTGTGATTTCTTCTCGCCGTTGGGATACCATACAAGGTTTAGGCCATCTTTATTGCCATTTTTGAAAAAGGTTTTGAGAGCAATCTTGCCATCTTCGTACCACTCGTTGTATTCGCCTTCTTGTTTCTTATCTTTATAGACCCCTTGTCTTTTCATTTGGCCGGATGGATAATGCTCTTTTTGAGCTCCTTCCATCTCACCGAGGACGTAGTTGAGGTCGCTGAGAATTTGTCCTTCATCTGACCACTTCTTGAAAGAACCATCGAGCTTCCCGTCTTTAAAAGAGAATTCAGCGATCTTATTTCCTTGCGCATTCCACTCTTCAATAGGCTTTTGCAGATTTCCTTTGTCATCATAGATCGCTACGATACCTAGCTGGCCATTGTCGTGTGTACGCCAGTGTCTTCCTACTGCTACACCCGCTTGATATTCACCCTCTCCAGTCAGCTTACCCTCAGCAGAATAAAAAAGTTCCTTGCCGTCTTTTTTACCTTCCTTATAGGTCACTTTCCCAGCTTCTTTTCCATTCGGATGGTATTTGACGTGTGTTCCAATCGGTTCGCCTCGGCGATAATCTTGGACTTCGAGCATAGAGTGATCTTCAGCGTAAACAACAACAGCTGGGTTTTTTCCATCGGAATCTAACAATCCATTTTCGAAATTACGGACCGATTTCAAAGCACCACTCTCATACCATTCGGTTGCTTTGCCATGAGGCAAGCCAGCAACATAGGAGATTTGAGCGGACTTTCCACCTTTGGGATAATACTTAATGACATCTCCCACAATGACATCATTTTCGTATTGGACTTCTTCGGCTTTTTCGCCTTCAAGATGATATGTAATAAAAGGTCCGTGCCGTTTTCCGTTTTTGAATTGAGCAACAGCTTTGAGTTGCGTAGTCGGATAGAAAAGACTCATCTCTCCGTCAAGTTCTCCATCGGCATTATAATGAGAAACTTTTTCAACATTGTTTCTTTCATCAATGCTGATCTCAACTCCGACAGGAACGAGTTTTAACTTTCCTTCTTCATCTTTTTTTGAGGTGACATCTGCTTCTAGTTTGACCTGTCCACTTGGATAGTAAGTAATTAATTTTACCGCGACAGGATCGGCATCGCCTAGCTCTTCATAAAATATAATTTTTGAAGGCTGTCCTGACGAATGCCTCTCTTAAATTTTCGCTTTCCAATGTGGTTCTTGCTGGCGGGGATGAGCATTAGCAATAGAACTTTCTGCA
>CAZBCR010000092.1:0-6425 GCA_964490565.1 uncultured bacterium | reverse complement strand
TTACTTTTTAAGGCCGGCGATTTCAGCTAAAGATGTGGTATTTTCTGCGGTGCTAGAATTACAGATCCAAGTTCTGCATTTAGCTTTTTGAACGATTTCATTTAAAAGAGACCCCATGGCTTGACGCCCTGTTTTTTCTGGAGCCTTGCTAGATTCTAAGAGAAGAAGGTCAAAGCCATCACGGTTAAGGACATCGATGATCGCATCAGAAATTCCCCGAGCTCGGACTATTTCTAATGTCATCTCAACACCCATATCGAGGCCGATCGCTTCCGCTGTTTTGAGAACAAGGCTAGCCATTTCTAGCCGATGCTGTACAACAGTATGCAAAGGCATCGAAGGAGGCACATCAATGACATGGAGAGCTGTGATCTTGCCTTTATGCAATTTCGCAAGCTCGCAAGCCACTTGAACTGTTTCTGTCTGAGTGGTGCTGCGGAGAGGCAAGAGGATATGTTTGATGTCTAAAGGCTCAAAATGAGGAATTTTAATCTTTTGGATCACAACTTGGGACATCGGGGAGAGTTTTCTTGTCCTACGGTAGACCCAGAACATCAAAAGACCTAGAAGGATCCATCCGATCCCCATGTATCTGCCTTCTGGCTTGGTGATCACCACAAGCATCCAAACAGTAAAGCTGGCGATCGCACCGATAACTGCCGGGATAGGAATCGATTTGCCTTTGATCTTGATGTTAAGAGGCACTTTAAACGGCCGGATCATGTTAGGTTTTCTGATCCTGAGCAAAATTAATGAGAGCTGCGTAAAGAAAAAGGCAATCTGAGCCCCAAAGTTATAAAGGTCAGCAAGAAAGCTCATCCGGGCTCTGCTGAGCGCAACAACCGTGCAAGCCAGCAAAGCAAAAAAAGCTAAGGCGACATACGGCGTCCGGAACTTCGGATGGATCTTATGGAAAAACCGAGGAAGCTGGTAATACTCGCCCATGTTGAAGGAGAGCCTTGAAGCTCCAATGAGACCGGCATTAGCAGAGACAAACAGCGTCACTGCAGCTAAGACTCCGACCCAAGGAAGTAAGACATGCGCTCCCCAAGGGAAGTTTGCGACGATCCCGGCAATCGGCTGCTCTTCATAGGTATGGCCGAGTTGATAAGGAGTCAGAATAGAAAAGCCAATGACTGTCAGTCCCAAATACATAAAAAGCACAACGGCCATCGTGATCATGATCGCACGGGGTACTGTGCGGATTGGTTTTTTAGTTTCAGAGCTGAGCTGTGCGATCGATTCAATCCCAGTATAGGCGACCATCGCCATCGCAGTTCCTTTGATGAACTCCGACCAAGTGGGAGAATCGGCTCCTGTTCCTCCAATGGATATTCCACTGATCACTTTGCTGATATTTTCAGCAGTGAATAGCCCGATCAAAATAATTAAAACCTGAGTGATCACTGTAAAAAACATGAGCATGAAACTCGTGCGGGTCGATTGCTTAACGCCAAAAACGTTAAGGACTAAAAGAACCGCAATCAATCCGATGGTAAAGAGAACTTGGACATCTGCTTCTTTAAGCTGCGGAAAGAACCCAATCAGATAGGGACCGATCGTAAAAGCTGAGATAGCAATGGTGACGATGTAATCGAGTAAAAGCCCCCATCCGGCGATAAAAGAGATGAGGTCGTTGAATGCATGGCGGGCGTAACTGGCCGAGCCGCCGGATTCATGGAAAGCAGCAGACATTTCAGCATAAGAAAGAGCAGTGCAGACAAAGACAATCCCTGCCAGGACCATCGCAATAGGTGTCGCTCCTAATGCAAAAAATGCGGTGATCCCCAAGGCGTAGTAGATGGACGAGCCAAGGTCTCCGTAGCCGATGGCAAAAAGATCAAATACCCCTAAGACGCGTTTAAGAGCTCCACGATCGATTTGTGGAATACTTGTGGTCGTTGTCTCTTTTTTAGCCATAAAAATAAGATATGGAGGTTCACATTTTTTTTAGCAAGTCTGGTGTTTTTGAAAATAGCAAATCGTTATCATGCCTAAGAAAAAAATGTGCTTGATTGTAAGGCGCAATATAAAACGTACGGAAAGTAACTATGGCTGTGAAACTTCTTACAGATTTGAAGGATTTTACACTGTCGGGTTTAGAAACACTCAGCAATATCGATCTATGTTTCCGTCCTTCTAAATTAACAATGAATCTTATCAGGGTATCAATCTGGGGTGCTTTGGGCTCTGGCGCTGCAATGTTAGCCTCTTCCATTTTCACCCGATCTATAATGCAAGAAGGCTCTTGGAAAGCGCTTGCTCCTCCTGTTTTTAAGACAAGTCTGACTAGCTGCGGGATATTTACAGCTGTTGCAGCTTACTTGATTTACAAATGCGTAACCTATCCACGGGACACTGATGATATTGCCCCTGCGCTCAATGAAAGAGTGTCACTTTTTGCAGGATGTTCTGCAATGATTGGTTTGATGGGAGCTACAGCTGGTGCTTTAGCTTCTAAATTTTTAAATCCAACTAGTGGGATAAATTCGTTTGCAAAACACTCGTTTTATCCACTGGTAGGTTTGGGTATTACTGGATCGATACTCTGGCTTTTCCACCGTAGGCAGAAAGCACCACTCTACAAAGATTGATTTAGCTCTTACTTTGCTTTAAAAAAAGTCCTCTATTATAATCCTCAGGAAAAATTAGAGGTGTGTTTATGGCAATAGAAGTACTGGGTGGGCTTTTACATCTGACATTTTCTCGTCCGACACAAAAGTATCTTGAAGGTGATGTTCCCTACAGCGTTTTACAAGTTTCGATTTGGGGTACGCTTGGCACAGGAGCAGTAGCGATTATTTCTGCTCTTTTTAAGAGGGGCGTGATTCAACAAGCCTCTTTGAAAGCCCTTGCACCTGATGTTTTAAAAGCCAGCTTGATCTGCTGTGCAACATGCACTGTCATTGCTTGCTATATCATATACAAAATGATAAAGGCAGATACAGCGGCCCCAGGGAATCAAGATCAGCTCGACGCAAAGCAAGCCGTGAATCGACATCTTCTTTTTCTTGAAAAAGCTGTGTCCATCTCAGGCGCGCTTGGAACTGGAGTTGCTATCCTTGCTCGGGATTTTTTAAATACGTCTCAGAGTGTTAAAGGACTTGCAGACCACTCCATCCAACCTCTTCTATGGATCAGTGTTACTACATTGGCCTTCCGGCTTTTTCATGTATCTCAAAAAATTAAATAGGAATCGATATGACTAAATCATTTGATCTTGCTTGGATCGTTGTTAAAGACCTAAAAAAAGCTGTAAAGTTCTATACAGAGACCGTGGGTCTAAAACTCATGAAACTTCATGAAGAACTCGGCTGGGCAGAGCTCCAAGGCCCGAATGGCGGCGCGATCCTAGGAATAGCTGCTGAAAACGACAACGATCCGATCAAAGCCGGCGCTAATGCCTGTCTGACTTTTACAGTCGAAAATCTAGAAGAATCTCGGGATGCTTTTCTCAAAAAGGGAGCAAAGTTTCTTGGTGAAGTGATGGAAGTTCCAGGACATGTCAAACTTCTTAGTGGAGTAGATATTGATGGAAACCATTTCCAGCTCGCTGAGATGCTGAGTTAGAAATCAGAGCTAACTTCTCTCTCAGTTGAGAGAAGTTGGATCTTTCGATAATACTTGAACGATTGCAGTATGGCCATTATTTTCGGCTCTATCAGTCGCTTGTCTCCTAAAACCTGGCGAGATCATACTGTCTTTTAATATCTCTTGGACAACCTCAAGATATCCTTTCTCGGCTGCTTCTCTCGCCGCAACCCCTCGATCATGTTCCGAAATGGAGCCACTATCTAATAATACACGGACGATAGCCGCATGCCCTTGTTCAGCTGCCATTTTCATGGCAAATCCCCTTAAACCCTCTGAAATAGTCCCACATTGCAGCAACTCTAGCACTAATTCGAGATGGCCTGATATGGCGGCTCCTTCTACATTCAATCCACGTTCTTCTTCTGTAAAAACAACTCTTTTCGACAATTCGCGAACCACAGGACGACGGTCAGTTCCTATCGCATAACATACTGCCTTTTTAAGGTCGTTCTCTGAGATGCTATGGTTATCGAGCAACTTGAGGATCGTCTCAAGATGTCCGCCTTTCGCTGCAAGTTGAACTGCTTCTGCGCGCAAGTGCTCTGCATTTTTTAATAGTTCACAGACGATATTATAATATCCTTTCTCAGCTGACACTCGAACAGCTTGTTTAAGATCTTCTTGTGGGACTGCTGCGTCATTGAGCTCGCAGACAGCTTCAAAATAACCATGAGATGCAAACTGCAATGCAATGCCGCGATTTTCTACTGTGATGGTCCCATGACTTAATAATAGTTTGATGATTGCAGCGTGCCCACCTTCTGCGGCATTCATGACTGCTGATCCACGGAAGTTTTCTGACATCTCTTGATTATCGAGCTCTTGAACAATCTTAAGATGGCCATTTTGAGCTGCAGCCCCTACTGCCTCTCCTCGGTCGTCATTTGAAATAACTGCGTTATTTTGCATCAATTCACGAACGATTCCAAGATCGCCATTTCTAGCTGCAGCCCTTAGTGCCTCTCCTCTATAGCCAATTGAAATTGCTGCATTGTTATGCATCAACTCACGAACGACTACACTATGGCGGTTTCTCGTAGCAAGGATAACTGCCCAACCCCGGTCGTGTTCATTCAAAGCAAAGCTTCTCAAGAGCAGTCTGAGCGTTGTAAGCGATCCAGCTCCAGCTGCACTCTGAACAGCCCTTGGTCGAACGCGTTCCGAGATGAAACGGTTAAACATTAGTAATGAGCCTACCACTTCAAAATGATCGTTTTCGGCTGCATTGTAAATCGCGCTATTAAACTCCCAAAGTTCAGAAGTCAAAAAACACTCAGTCACAAACGAATCAAAAATTAGCCCTCGACTAACTTGAAAATCTTTTGTTGCAACAACTTCAATAAAGCGCGCCTTCAGAAAACTGATTTGCCATTCACGATTCCCGACGAGATTACGAAGGACATTTTGAAAAAAGGCAGGAATAACAAGCAAAGCAGAGGTTGTGATCTTATCAGGACTCGAACTTTTGTTATGGATATTGAAAGCTCCTACCAAATATTTGATCTCGCTATAGGTAAGCCATTTTGCGGCTTTTCCGATGATCAGTTCTTGAGAACCTGGAGATAATGTAATAAAACTGGATGCGCTAACAGATGTATTTGTCATAAATGCCTTATTTAATAGCAAATAGTGTAACAAAACATTAATAAAATTACATCAGTAATTGACGCTAAGAAATGATTAAATGATATATTTAATTCTTGAGAACTTGATCTAGAATACGTTGTGCGATCTCTTGTGACATGTCCATGATCAGGTCAAAGCGATTCTCTCCATCAAAGTAAGGATCTGGGAGATCCTTGTCTTTATAAGCCGTACTATATTCAGTGGCAAGATGGAGTCTGCCCTTTTCATTGTCAGGCGCCATTCCTTGAAGAATTTTCAAAACCTCGTGATCTGAGGCGAAGATATAATTAAAGGCTTTGAAATAAGCCTCTTCAAAGAGCTTGGCTTTATGCTCGATGTTCACTCCCCTTTTATTGGCGGCTGCGACCATGCGCGGATCTGCAGGAGCGCCTAGAAAACTGCATGTGACAGCGCAGCTATCGACAAAGAATTTTTCAGATAGGTTCTTATCCTTAATGAGCTTCTTCAAAGTCGCTTCAAGCGCTGGAGATCTGCAGATGTTTCCTAAACAAACAAAGAGGATTGAGATCATTCGGTGACATCCGTAGCGCAGCGGAACCCATAAGTGCCGTTCATCGTGCCAGGATTATTCCGGTGGCGATGCGAACAACGCAAATCTTCCTTCAAGCTCTTCCAACATCCACCGCGGAGCACGCGATAGACGCCTTGGAGAGGTCCTTTAGGATTATGAGGCTCTTGCATGGAGAGATTGTAATAATGGTAGTCGTACCAATCTAAACACCATTGATAGACGTTGCCGGCCATATCGTAGAGGCCAAAATCATTCGGAGGATAGCTCATGACAGGCGTTGTATCGGAACTGAAGAAATTGGCTTGCGTGCGGTCGATATCTTTGCCGGTCGGATAAATGCAGTCTTCAAGAGCTGCACAAGCAGCGATTTCCCATTCGGCTTCAGTAGGAAGCCGTTTTCCCACCCACTTCGCATAAGCAACTGCGCCATAATAGGTGACACCGACAACAGGATGGCGTGTATATCCTGACTCGATGGAGAGTTTTCCGCCTAACCGTTTAATGCGGGATTCTCTCAGACGGATGATATCGTTATTGTTATGGTCTTTTTCTCCACCCATCGCTTCTAAAAATTGAACAAACTGTTCATTGCTGACGGGATGGATATCGATGGCAAAAGCATCGAGGCTAATTTGATGGCGCGGCATCTCATCGCGGCCGCCTTTATTACTGC
>CAZBCR010000091.1:3919-6612 GCA_964490565.1 uncultured bacterium | reverse complement strand
GAAAACCCCGTGTTCTTTTCAAGTCAGACTGGTAGTGCTGAATTTATTTTTAGTAACAATAAAGTGACAAACAGCACCTATACCAACGTGATTAACGCAGTTGGCATCTTCTCTTGTGGAGCTATTACAGGCGGTTCCATCAAAGGACAGATCGATAATAATCTCTTCTCAGGAAATCTGCTTGCTCCGTCTTTTGGGGCTTTTGTAGACGCAGATCCTACCACTAGCATGTGCATCCAAGTGAATAATAATATCTTTGACCTTGGTTCCGATATTCACAGCTTGGGAGGCACTCTTAATTTAGAACAGCCGTTTGGAAATGTTCCTCCAGTTACTATTGGAGCAGGTGTCACGATTGTGCCGCCTGGAACCTGTGAATAATTCATCTGATCACAAGTCAGCAGATTTGTGATCGGTTATTAAAAATTTTACTATATTGCTTAACGTACAGAAAATAAATCTCTTATACTAGTTGCCCAACCTGTGGCAAATCGAATACGATTCTGCTATAATAGCTGCCTACCTAACGAGTGATAGACAAAAGGAAGAAGAACATGGCTACAGTGCGTACAGCTGATCAATATTTTGTAGAAATCCAATACAATTGGACTGGAAAATACGATGACTCCGGAAAAAAAATTCGTGGAACGAAGCCGGAAGCAAGAGTTAGAGGACTTCACCATCCTCAGGGCCAGAAAGAGCATAAGTCTATTTTCAGCATGATCGATTGTACAGTTTATGCTGGGTGCTCACTCAATCCAGTTCGTTTTAAAACAATTGATAATGTGGCGCATATCAAATCTGGGACAGGAGTCCTAAAAGTAAACGGTGTAGTTCATCGAATTAAAGCCGAGGACACCATTGAAATTCCTGCGCTATCAACCTACACCTTTGAAAGCGATGATCAATCTGATCTTACTTTTGTCATGGTTTCGACCCCGCCATGGTTTAAAGAAGACGAAGAATACGATTGGGATCTTGTTGGTCCACCTAACAAATAAATCTACACGCATTTTTTTTCTTCTGTAATTTCATTTACAAATTTTAAGTATGTCTAATATGGTTTCCTTTTTCAAAGGAGATCCTATGCTGCTTGCAAGGCCTCGAAGAAACCGCAAATCTTCAGCTATTCGTCATCTCGTTGAGGAAAACACTCTCAGAGCTGCAGACTTAGTGATGCCATTTTTTGTGATCGAAGGAGAAAACAAACAAGAAGAGATTAAAAGCCTTCCCGGAGTGTTTCGTTTAACGTTGGATTTAGTTGTAAAAGAAGCCGAAAAACTCCACAAGCAGGGCATTCCTTCGATTGCTCTTTTTCCGGTGATTGACCCGAAGCATAAAGATGAGCAAGGTACAGCCGCTTTACATGAAGATGGCCTGATTATCAGAGTTTTACAAACCTTGAAGCGGGAAATTCCGTCTCTTTGTTTGATCACTGATATTGCACTCGATCCCTTTACTTCTCATGGCCATGACGGTGTTGTAGATCACCGAGGATATGTGATGAACGACCCCACCGTAGAGATCCTGTGTAAAATGGCTTGTCTTTTCGGAGCAGCAGGAGCTGATATTGTGGCACCGAGCGACATGATGGACGGAAGAATTGGAGCCATTCGCCGGCAGCTCGATCTCGCTGGACAACAAGAGGTGGGGATCCTTTCTTATACCGCCAAGTATGCTTCGAGTTTATACGGCCCCTTCAGAGAAGCTGTCGGATCGACGCTGAAATTTGGTGATAAAAAAACCTACCAGATGAATCCGGCTAATTCTCGGGAAGCTGTCCGTCAAGCCGTCCTCGATGCGGAACAAGGAGCTGATATTTTGCTTGTCAAACCCGCGCTCTATTATTTAGACATCATCGCGAAGATCAAAGAAAAAGTTCATCTACCTCTGTGTGCTTACCATGTCAGCGGTGAATATGCGATGGTCATGGCTGCGCATGCCAATGGATGGCTCGATGGCCCGAAAGTTTTTCATGAAGCTCTTCTGAGCATTAAAAGAGCAGGGGCAGATTTTATTTTCTCTTACGCGGTTCCTAAAGTGTTACCGTTTCTCGAGCTGAAGCCTTTCTAGACGAATCGTTTGATAAAGGCCTTTGCCATTATCAGCAGAAGCGCCGACATCGCGCAGCCACGCCGACATCGCAAAACCAATGTATGTGCGGCTACTGCGGGGAAGAAAAAAGTCGAGCGGAAGCATAAAGGCAAATCCTTTGTCGTGATAGATCTGATGATTGACTCGGTCATGACCATTGGTAATCGTGTACCAGAGAGAAACTTTGAGTCCGCTGGAAAACCAGCGGCTCATTTCAAAACGAACGCCTCTATCTTTAGCTAAAAACTGACCCACTTTTATTTTAAAATCGAGATTCCAAGGCTTCAGGGTGTAGTAGACATTAGCAAAATATTGGACGCCGAGGAAACGTTCATAGAAAGCGTGATGTCCGTGCAAACGACGGATTTTATTAGTAAATGTCATGCCATGGTAGCGCCGCTTCCAAACGGTTGCCTCTTCAGCACCGACGGCCCAGTTCGATCCGACGGGATAATAGAGAAGCTCGGCAGCTCCTCCACCGTAGGCAGGCTCAAAATATCCTCCTGCTAAACGAAAAAAACAGCCGGAGTTGTTAATATTCCAACTTTTTTGCAAATAGGCCATTTCAAAAGAAACCGTATTTGTTTGGTAATACTTGA
>CAZBCR010000091.1:0-3819 GCA_964490565.1 uncultured bacterium | reverse complement strand
CTTTTTTGCAAATAGGCCATTTCAAAAGAAACCGTATTTGTTTGGTAATACTTGATCGTATCGGAACGAACATTGGGAAGTTGAGAAGGATTGAGCCTGTCACTTGAGCTTAACTTTTGAAAGCTTGATGAAACCGCATAACTGAACTGTGTCTCGTAATAGATATCATCGAAAAGGTAGCCTTCTGGTGTTGCAACAAGGCTTAAGTTGTATTTGAATTTTCCTCTCGAGCTACCAAAAAAAGTCTGGAGACGCGGACAAAGAGTAAAAAGCCAAACTTCTTTTTTTCTCCGGAAAAGCCTGGTGCTATCTTCAGGCCGAGGTGGTGGATTTGTCATCGGAGAAAGTGTTTCTAATTCGAAAGCAGTGACTTGATTTTGCCGGTAGCGGTAAAGATCCTCTGTTCTGAAAGTATACCCTTGGCTGAGCACGCCATCAGCTTCAAGAACAACAATGACTTTTTTAATATTAGACGGAGTAATTGCAGCTAAAACTCTTTGCAACCTTTCCCGGACAATGTGTTCTTCCCGGTACATATTGTTGATAATTTTCAGCCAGAGTTCGCCTTCCGGAGAGAGATAAACTCGGTAAAGATCGAGACCTTGCTGTCCTAGTGTAAACCCAAGCTCATTGATGAAATCTCGATCGGGTCTGACAACACCAAGAGGCTCAGTATCAACGGGAGAGTGATAAAGAGTCGGCTCACGTGTTTTGGAGATAAAACCTTTGCTAGATCCAAGAGGATACCGAATCGATCCCATTGCAGAAAGTTCTCGTCCTCGAAGAGAGCTTAAGCTGAGTTGAAGAGTGTCTCCGAGAATGTAGTTAACACCGGCATTGATATGGCTTCTGACTTTGCGTCCCTTGGGATGTTCATGGATATGATTCTCGTAATCGGATGCATCGTACTCCGCTAGAAAGGAAAGATTTTTTAAAACAGGATACGAGGTTTTACGCCAGGGTGTCCAAGCGACGCCTCCAAAAAAACCTTTAATCCTTTTTCTTCCCCAACCGAGCGTCGCTTCGATGTTGTGATCAATCCAGTCCTTGGTCATCAGGATGTATTCAGAATTAAACCTCTGAGTGCCGATAAAATCTTCAGCTCCAATCGCAAAGGTCGGGAAATCCGCTAACCCATCGCCTGGAAGATTAAAAACAAACTTGACGTTGCCGATCCTTTCGGCCTCATCTCCAAAGCCTAAATGACCGAAATTCGGATCTAGCATCCCTGTGTAAATCCGATAATTGAGGGCTAGCTCGATCCGGTCAAAATATTGGAAGTTCAGACCGTAGATATTATAGGGGTGAACGCGTGCAAAACCAAGACCCACAGCCCCTTCGTGGGGTGTTCTTCCCGACGGCATATTCAAATATCCGCCCATCATCGATGAATTATAGAAAAATGGGAGCTCGTCCTCCCTATTTTTATCGATTTCCTCGACCAAAGCAAGATCGCGAAAAAGCGTCGAGCTGTCTTGCTCAGCACTTAAACCCGCTGCGATCATGAGGAAAAACAACAATAGGAACATAAGTAGCCCTAGAGAGTAGGGCTGTCTTAACATTTATTTCAATGATCCTGAGTAGTTCTATTGAAGAGAAATGTAAAGAACCCTATACTCCCAGGTATTTAACTAGGTCAATTATGCCTATAGAAGGACTTCAA
This sequence comes from uncultured bacterium, assembly GCA_964490565.1. Lineage (GTDB taxonomy): Bacteria > Chlamydiota > Chlamydiia > Chlamydiales > Rhabdochlamydiaceae > PALSA-1444. Next base: position 2,156 of record CAZBCR010000091.1, on the reverse strand, counting down.
ATGAGTTATTTAAAGGATTTCACGACGCAAATTTCCAATCACAACTATCCGGCATATATGCGTTTATGGGAGGAGTACTGCCTCAGCGATGAAGTAGACCCCCTCGAGTTGAAAACAATCCTTGTCAATGTCAAGGCCTGTGAATTTGGAGAGCCCTTTGGCAAATACGTAGAAAAGATTCTTCCTCTCTGGGACATGCTCCCTGCCAGCCCTCAAAAACATGAATTATTTAGAATAATTATTGATATTGAGACCACCAATCACGAACAACTGCGTCAAATGGTCATGGACTATCTTCAGAATCGCTACGGCAACGACAGCGGATTTGCAGAAAAAATCCGTTTGATCGGTCTCCGAGGAAAAGAAAGCTTCCAAGGCGCTGTCAGCAATTTCGAACTTCTCAACCACATGGCAAAAGGGAAATTCGTTTTCCATACCGGCGGCTGGGGCGTTGGAGAAATCATGGATGTTTCCATGATCCGAGAACAGCTCAGTGTTGAATTCGAATATGTTCCTGGTAAAAAAGATATCTCGTTTGCCAATGCTTTTAATACTTTGATTCCTATTCCTGACGATCATTTCCTCGCTCTTCGTTTCGGCAATGCTGATCTCTTAGAGAAAAAAGCCAAAGAAAGTCCTGTCGAAATCATTCGGATACTGCTCCGTGACTTAGGACCAAAAACCGCAGCAGAAATCAAAGACGAGCTCTGCGAACTAGTCATCCCAGAAGAAGATTGGGCAAAATGGTGGCAAAATACCCGTACAAAAATCAAAAAAGATACGATGATCGAAGCTCCTGAAGATCTTCGTCAGCCGTTTATTCTCCGTCTCTCTGAAGTTTCTCATGAAGAGCGTCTACGCAAACTGTTGGAAGGAAAACCCGAGATCGGCCATCTGATCCAACTCGTCTATTCTTTCATGCGGGACTTCCCAGAAACTTTGAAAAATCCAGATTTCAAAGGATTCTTGCAAGCCAAGCTCCAAGAAACGCTTGCCTATGAAGATCTTACAGATGGACAACTCCTACAGCTCCATTTCTTCTTAGAAGATTTATCCGATGAGAAAAAATATCTACAAGCCCAAGAGATTGTAAAAAACTCCAAAACAATTGAAGCGTTAGTTCAATCGATCGAGATCCTGGCGTACAAAAAAAGAGCGTTGATTGTCGCCCGTAAAACCCGTTCGGATTGGAAAGAACTTTTCTTGAACCTTCTGTTGACCATCGATCAAAACCCTTTAAGGGATTACATCTTTGGAGAACTCTCTCACCCTGAGACAGAAAAAGAATTGAAACGAAAACTTGAAGACCTCTGGGTCCATCCGTCTCGTTATCCAGACGTTTTCGTCTGGTATTTCCAAAAAATCATGACACAAAGTGATTTACCCTTTTCTGATAAAGAAGGGAAAAATCGCTTCTTTGAAGCGTTATTTGTGCTTCTCAACTTTGTTGAGCAATCGACTGAACATAGAGATCTTGTTAAAAAGATCAATACTATATTGACTCAAGGTCGTTTTGCCATTGTCCGAGAGATTATGCAAGGCGCTGATGTTGAAACTCTGCAAGAATTCATCCTCTTAGCTTCGAAATGCCACTCTCTTTCTGACCACGACCAAAAAATTCTCCATTCTTTGGCTGAAGTCGTTCAGCCTTCTATGGCCGGAACACGTAAAAAACAAGACAACGTCTCTGATAGCAACGTCATCTGGACGACAGAAGCGGGGTTTAAAAAAGTCAAAGACCGCATGCAGCAAATCGCTACTGTTGAAACAGTGCAAAATGCAAAAGAGATTGAAACTGCCCGCTCTCATGGAGATCTTAGAGAAAATGCTGAGTTTAAATCGGCTCTTGAAAAACGAGACCGCCTTCAATCAGAACTGAAAGGACTCTCTGATCAAGTCAACCGAGCTCGCGTCTTGACAAAAGCCGATATTACTACCGATGAAGTCGGCGTTGGCTGTGTTGTCGAGTTTAAAAACAACGACGGTAAAACACTCATTTATACATTACTCGGCCCCTGGGACGCGGACACAGATCTTGGAATTTTGTCATTCCAATCGAAGCTGGCCCAAGAGATGAAGGGACTCTCTGTTGGAGATAAGTTCAAATTTCAAGGAGAAGAGTTTACAATTACCACCATTCGCAGCTATCTTGATAA
>CAZBCR010000090.1:0-6622 GCA_964490565.1 uncultured bacterium | reverse complement strand
TTTTTTTTGCGAAAATGTTAACAGAACTTATTGAATGAATTCTATTTAATTAATGAAGTGCAAATCGGACAATTGAGATGTTTGCCTCTTGCAGGACAAAACTTGCGGGCAAAGTAAATGATTTGCAAATGAACTTTGATCCAATCTTTGCGTAGGAATAGTTTTTTCAGATCTGCTTCGACTTTTTCAACGGTTTTCCCCGTGCTCAATCCCCATCTTCTTGCGCAGCGATAGATGTGCGTATCAACAGGAAACGCCGGCACACGAAAAGCTTGCGCCATCACAACCGAAGCCGTTTTATGTCCAACGCCCGGCAGCTCTTCTAGCTCTTCAAAACTCTTGGGGACTTTCCCCTTGTGTTTTTCGATCAGGATCTTAGAAAGATGCCAGATGTTTTTTGCTTTGGTGGGTGAGAGTCCGCACGGTTTGATGATCTTTTGGATTTCAGGGATTGTCAACTTGATCATCTGTTGCGGGGTAGAAGCCAGCTTAAACAGATGCGGCGTAATTTGATTGACCTTTGCATCGGTATTGCGCGCAGAGAGCACCACAGCAATGAGAAGTGTATAGGGATCAGTGTGACTCAATGGAATATCAGGATGAGGAAAATGCTCTTGCAAAATCTTCTGGATGAGCTTGGCTCTTTCTTGTTTGGTCATTTTCCTACACAGAATTTTGAAAAGATCGCGCTTAATATGTCTTCCGAAATATCGGTTCCGATGATCGTTCCGAGTTCAAGAAGAGCTCTTCTCATATCAGCTGCTACAAATTCTGCTGAGACTCTCGTTTTAAGTCCATCAATGACTAATTGGATCGATTCAATCGCTTGATTGAGCGCTTGATGGTGCCGTTGATTGGTAATCACGACCTCTTCCTTAGACGGAGGCCCTGAGCGCCAGATTTTTTGATCAATCGCGTGGTGCAAAAGCTCTAATCCTAGGCCTTGCTTGGCAGAAACCTCTATTGAGTTTTCCGGTTTTTGATGCGGGGTGGATAAATCGACTTTGTTCCAAATGACGAGTGTTTTTTGCGGAGGTGCGACGTTGAGAATTTCTTGATCAGCCTCTTGCACACCGCGCGTTGCATCTAAGACGAGCAATATCAGATCGGCTTCTTGAAGAGCTTGATGCGAGCGGCGGATCCCTTCTTGTTCGACGATCTCATCAGTGGCACGGATGCCAGCGGTATCGACTAAACGGAAGTGCAATCCTCCAATACGAAGATCAGCTTCTAAAAGATCGCGTGTCGTGCCGGGAATAGCCGTGACAATCGCTCTTTCTTTCCCCAAAAGCGCATTCATGAGAGAGGATTTACCGACATTGGGCGCGCCTGAAAGACACATCGTGAGTCCCTCATGCACAATTTTTCCTTCGTGGAATGTTTGGCTTAAATGCTCCATTTTTTTACGCGTAGCTTGAAGAGAAGCAATCACTTCTTCAAACGAAGCAAACTCTAAACCTTCTTCGGGGAAATCAACCCAGGCTTCCAAAATAGCAGCGATATCGACGAGTTCTTTTTGGAAACTTTCAATTTTCTTAGATAATGCCCCATTTAGCTGACTTTCCGCTGCGTGGAGTGCTAGGTCGTTTTTGGCAGCGATAAGCTCTTGGACAGCCTCTGCTTGGGCTAGATCGAGCTTTCCGTTCATGTAGGCTGTAAAAGTAAACTCTCCGGGCAGTGCTGCGCGAGCTCCTGCTTCTAAAATAGTTTCCAGCACCCGTCTTGTGATTAAACTTCCGCCGTGGCAGTGGATCTCTACTGTGTCTTCACCGGTGTAGGAACGAGGATTTTTCATGACGACGAGCAAGACTTCATCGATGACTTCGTCTTGTTTGATGATCCGTCCAAAATGAACAGTATGACTTTGATAAGAGCGGATTTTTCCAGAGTAGACTTTTTCAGCCACTTCTATCGCGCGGCTTCCTGAAATACGGACAATGGCCACTCCGCCTTCACCCGGAGGTGTGGCAACAGCGGCAATCGTTTCCCCTTTCTGATAAGGCCTGTGAATAAAGTGCATAGGGGGAAGATTATATCAAAAACTTAGATCGATCTCAATGCTCCAGAGATGAGCTCGCTTAAGGAGGGCTCTTTCTCATGGAGTGATACAACTTTTTTGATTGCTTTTTGAGCTTCTAAAGGGTGGTAGCCCAGGTTGATAAGGGCAGAAATCGCATCGGTGATCACGCTGCTTCCTTGAACTCCTGAATGCCCACTCGTACCCGTGTGGGAGATATTATTAAACTTATCTTTAAGCTCGATGATCAGCCTTTCTGCGGTTTTTTTGCCGATCCCAGGGACTTTAGATAGGAGTGCAGCATTGCCTTGCACAACGGCCATCTGGAAGTCGCCGATGTCGACGTGGCCTAAAATTCCGATCGCTGTTTTAGGACCGACGCCGCTGATTGAGATGAGCTGTTCGAAGAGTTTTTTGTCATCAAGTGAGAGAAATCCATAGAGATAATGGCCGTCTTCTCGGACGATATGCGCGACATAGAAAAAGACTTCTGTTCCGATGTTGGGGAGCTTGCTGAAAGTTTTTAAAGAGATCACAATTCCGTAACCTACGCCGCCGACATCAACAACAGCTCTTGAAGGGATCGATTGGACCATTTTTCCGCGAATAAATTCATACATACGATTTTGCCTTTCTTGTGTGTGCATGGCAGAGAGCAAGCGCTAACGCATCGGCAGCGTCTTCTGGCTCTGGCATCTGAGAGAGTTTTAATTGCATCTGGACCATTCTTTGAACCTGGAACTTACTGGCGCCTCCGTTACCGACGACAGCTAACTTGGCTTTTGTCGGAGCATATTCGAAGACCTCAACGCCGCGTCTTGCAGCTGCGATCATCACAGCGCCGCGGGCCATGCCCAACTTTAACGCACTTTGCACATTTTTGTAGACGAATTGTGTTTCAACGGAGACAGCTTGGGGCTTATATTTTTCGATTAAAAGGTCGATCCCTTCAAAAATGATGAGATATCTTTCATGCGTTTTAAGCTTACGGGGAGGACAGATGCACCCGAAGTCGAGCGGCTCCCAATATTTGTCAGTCTGACGAATCACACCATACCCTGTCACTAACGTGCCAGGATCGACGCCAAGGATGATCACTTCATCTTTCATGACGCTTTCAGATTGATCATGTCTTTAACAATACTAACCGCTTCACCCATTTGAAGATCGTTCTCGCCCATATCGAGATCGGTCTCTTCTTTTTGCAATTTTTGGAAAAAGACGCGGAAGTTCTCGTCATGTTTAAGACGGTAATCGCTGTTGCCTTTTAGCATAGGGACCATTTGGACCCAGGCAGATTCTTTTTTCTGAAGATAAGGCAGGTAATTTTTTTGAAACCACTGCTGAGTGTGAGCAGGAACATCTGTCAAAGGATCGGCATAGGCTGGAGAAACCTGATCGTTTTTGAGCGCGTATTCAAGGTACCGCTCTCCGATATTGTAGACAGAATAAGCTGTCGGTACCACGATATCGGCCTTTACTCCCTCAATCTGAGTCGATCTTCCAGAAACGGTGTAGTATCTTCCAACAGTGACCTTGAAAAACGATGCAGCTGACGTGTCTGTGACAGTTTGGTATTGAATCGTTCCCTTACCATAGGTCCTTTCATCTCCAACAACGAGTCCGACTCCGTAATCTTGGAGAGCTTGGGCGACGATCTCCGCAGCTGAAGCGGATAATTTAGACGTTAAAACGACAAGAGGTCCGGCATAATGGATCCGAGGATCGAGATTGCGCAAGTATTGGACTTCCCCTTCTGAATATTTAGAAATAACCACGACTCCGCTGGTCATGAAGAGTCCGGAGACTTTCACAGCTTGGCTTAAAAACCCTCCGAGGTTATTGCGCAGGTCCAAAACGAGCCCTAAAACTTTTCCTTTTTTCTTCAGTTCAACGAGAGCTTTTCGAATATCTGCTTCGCAGCTTGTACTATCAGAGCTTTCATAGAATGAAGGCAGTGTCAGTTTTCCGATCACTCCATCAGCAAAAGGCTCGGCTGTAAATACCAGCCTTTCGTTTTCCATGATGATTTTTTCGCGCTTTAAGCCGACTTTGACAAAGCTTTCATTCCCGTCTTTTTCACGCCGTTTGAAACCCAGCATGATGTCTTTTCTGCCATCGCCTTTGAGCTGGTTCAAAACTTCGTAATAGGAGGCATTAACAACAGGCTTTCCATCGACTTCAAGGAGAATATCTCCCACGACGATCTTACCGCTGCGGGCTGCAGGGCCGCCTTGGATAAGGTCTGCAATTTCAATGCCGTCTAATCCTTCACGCAGTACAACTCCGACGCCTTCAAATTGCTTCTCCAGAGAAGATCTCATCTCTAACGCTTCTTCAGGACTGAAAAAAGAAGTATGGGCATCGAGGCCTCTAGCCATCGATTTCAAGATATGCATTGAAAAATAGTGTTCTGCTTTCTCTTTAGAAGGCAGGTAGGCTTCTTCGTAATGGGCAAACCGCTGTTCGTAAAGAGCACAAACTTTCCTTTTTCTTTCGCTAGTCCAAAACTGAGAGTCTTTGAGCTTATTTTCCATTTTGAAAAGCTGGACAAGCTGATTGCGAAGTCTTTTTCTGAGTTGATCAGGGCTTGAAGAATACTGATTTGAACTCTCTGATGAGTAGACCTTTACACTTTCACCATCAGCCATGAAATCATTATAAAGTTCTTCTCTCCACTTCTTAGCCCGTTGGATCGATTGTGAAATTGTTTTGTTTAAAGTGGCAAATTCAGGGTATTCATCGCCGTAATAATGGTTGATGACGCTTTCGATCTGGGTCGAATTGAGATCTAAAAAAGGTTTTGCCTCTGCTTGGGTCATATAGACTCTTTGAGGATCAAACTGATCGATATAGATCTTAAATGACCTCTTAACCAGGGACGGTGTCATCTCTTTTGTTTCGACATGATAGCTGAACATTTCCTCCATGGAATTGCGGACATCTGCAACCTTAAGATGGTACCTTTCCGCAGCACAGCAAAATGAAGAAATTAAGCAAAGCAAACCCAGCAAACGTGATCGCATCATGACTTATTATCCTTTCCTATTAAAATACCCATCGTGCATTAAAATTCATCTCTAATTTTATCTCGGGAGGGTTTTTACTCTCATCCTGGAGTTTTTTGACTCTCCTTGATGAGCGATCCTAGAAAATGTGCAACATCCCATGTTCCCACATCGAGCGTTGATCCATTTCCACCGACGTAAAAACAGGTATAGTGATCCCCTTTTTCTGAAAAGATTTTTTTGGCAAGCGCTGCTGTGACTGACTCTTCTCTTTCTAGCTTCAGAAGATTTTCACCTGCAACGAGTTCAGTTGCCGAATTGTTCTTTAATTTAGACCAAGGAATCGCATGATGGGCACGCTGGTGGACTGTCCCCGGATAAAATTTTCCTCGAAAGACCGGAAGACCCAAATCCTTAATGTCGTGATGAAAATTAGGATCAAAGCTTCCAGGTCCTGAATAGAAATGGTCTTTGATCGCTTCAACAACTACAACTTCACGCAGGGTTCCATCAGAACATTGGGGATTCTTACTCAAAAATTCCAAAAGTCCCTTTTCAGGATCAGCATTCCACCCTGAGATTTTAGCAGCTCCATACAAAAGCCAACTGAAAGGGAAAGAAAAGAGTTGCCGGGCAACTTTCCAGATTGAAACAAGCCCTCGGTTGCTAATCAACGTCTTAGGGATAACATCTGCGTCTTCCTTTGGAAGATATTGGAGCCCATCATACGCGACATTTCCCAAAGATTGTGTAATCAGCGCATCAACCTGAACTCCTTCATTTTTCAGAGCTCTCAGAACATCCAGAGGAGCTTTGCTAAGATCCTTCATCGTCAACGGCTCCCATCTTCTCCCATTTTCTTTATTGTCATAGAAGCTAAACAAAATAAGCTGAATCTTTTTCCCTACCATCTCAGCTTTGGATTCAAATAAGCGGACTGTGAAAGTGCGCGTTGTTTGCCCTTGGCAAACATTGACGCGTACGTCTCGAACAGTAAAATGTTCTCGAATAGCATCGATTTTTCTAGTCGAATGGAGAGGGGCTGTGGTCTCTTTGACCTTTGCTGCAAACTCTCTTGCTAAATCCAACTCATGTTTATTTTCGGCTCTGGTTTTTTCTGAATACAACGGCAAATACAGCGCATTTCTTAAGGCTATCCCTACCACCTCTAGAGGATAAAGGACAATACTCCAAAACCGGCCCGCTTTTGGCTCAATAGGAGTCTTATCTTCAAAATAAATATCTGACGGCAGGTCTTGTGAAGTTGCTTCACTTACAGCGGATGACATTGTATTGCTCCTTTTTCAAAAAAATCCGCTCGAGCATAACAACCTCAAATTATTTGTTAAATCAAATCATCGACGTCAAGAAAGCAAACTTTTTATTTTCAAACACTCGCAGAAAGACAAGTAATAATTTTGATCATGAATGGATGAAGATTTTAGAGACTCGCAATCACTTAAGACTCTATAGGACTTTTTTTAGCCCTAGCAAAGTTACATAGAGAAAAACCTCAATTTTTTTGCAAATAATAGCGCTCTTGGCTATAGTCTCTAGCTATTCTCAGTGAAAATAGGAGAACTGATGCCGACAATTA
>CAZBCR010000089.1:0-6693 GCA_964490565.1 uncultured bacterium | reverse complement strand
TATTATATACTAATTAGTTTAATAAGTCTAAATTATTATTATATATTATTACATGTAACTCTCGTATTATAAAGGGGTTGCAACGCGGGTTGCTTCAAGGGGATGCGCTACTATTTGTGAATTAGAAGCTTAGGATGTAGGGACTTTTTTAGGCTTATCACGGAGGGCAAAAATAGCCCGGCTGGCGAGGATAAACAGAGGGCTTAAAAGGACGGTAGCAAGGGGGGTTAGAGTGAGGACGCACCCTGCTATCAAGGGGCCGCCGATCTTGGCAAAGGCCTGGATCGATTGGTGGAGTCCCATGATCTTTCCATTGTTATGGGACGTTGCGTAACTTGAGACCAGACCTGTGAGAGACGGAATCAACATTCCATAGGCAAAGGTAAAAAGAGGGACAATGAGGCAAGCTGCCCAATAGGTTTTGGCAAAATAAAGGATCAAGATAGAGAAGGCCAAAAAGGTGATAAAGTGGTGGAAGAATTTTTCTAATTTTGAATACCGATGGAGCCAAACAATGAAGACCACTTGAGAAAGAGCAAACCAAAGGCCGTATTGAGAATAAACTTTAAAAACCTGAGCTTCGGTACATTGAATTCCTTCGATCAAAAAGACCTGGAAAGTCTTGATGAAAAAATACCATCCAAAAAAGATCAAAAATTCAGCAAAGAGCAAAATTTTCACTTCACGGCTGTTGTGGAAAAGATCTTTCCAGAGGATTTGGGTTGGTTTTACACTGACCATTTTATCTTCATCTGGGGTCCAGAAGAAATAGATCAGTAAGAAGTTAATAAAAGAAAACATCGCACACGACAAAAAGAGGTAAAAACAAGCATCAAAAACATGGGGAGAAAAAGCGACGATTTTTCCTGCAACATAGGGGCCTAAAATAAAGCCTATTCCTAGCATCAAGTGGGAAACGGCAAAAAACTTAGATCTTTTTTCACTCACGCTGACATCCGAGATAATCGCATTGGTCGTGGATAGATTGACGCCCATGAGTCCCGCGATGAAATTACCTAAAAATAAATAGAAGATGGATGTTGTTAAAATTCCTATGCCGCAGAGAAGATATCCGACGGTATTGCCAACATAAGAATAGAGAAGTATGCCTCGTCTTCCAATCTTATCAGAGAGGTGTCCGAGTAGAGGTGCTGCGATGACTTGAGCAATGGGATATGTCGCTGATAGAATTCCTAGGAGGATGTAGCGAAGATTAGGCGAGAATGAAGATGAAAAAAAACTATGAGGCGTAGACAAAAAGAAAAGAGGTAAAAAAGCGATCACAGCTGAAAATGAAAAAAAGTCTAGAAAGAGCACCGAAAAAATTAAGCTGAGCTTTTTGTACATCGGGCTTATTATAAACTACAGCCAGATAAAGTAAAAATAGCATGTTCCCATCTAAAATTAGACCTTTACTCCCGTACGCCATCGTAGTTTTTTTAGGCTATGTAGGTTTTTCTTTACCGCTTCCTGTTCTTCCTGAAATCTTTTTAGATGCTAAAAGGTCGATTTTGCCCTCTTCGATGTCGATTCAATTAAAAACAATTTTATTGGGAATTGTCCTCGCTGCCTATCCCAGCGGTCAGCTGCTAGGCTCTCCACTCCTGGGGGTTTTCTCAGACAAATGGGGAAGAAAAAGAGTTATTTTATATTCGCTAGCTAGCACGGCAGTGGGGTATGCGATCACGGCCTTAGCGATGAGCGCTCATTCAGTAGCCGGGATTTTCGGGGGTCTTTTTCTCTGCGGATTTTCTGAAGGGAATGTCACGATCGCTCAAGCAGTCATTGGAGATATCGCAGGAAAGGATGAAAAAGTCGCTCATTTCGGGTGGATCAATTTCTTTGCCTGCACAGCATTTATTGTGGGACCTTTGCTTGGCGGATGGCTAGCCGATCCTACCAATAACCGGCTATTTACTTTTGCAACGCCGTTTTGGCTGGGCGCTGTGATGTCGATTGCTGCCATCGTGATTATCTGGAAGTTTTCTAAAGAGACAAAAGTCCATGCCGATCATGGGAAGGGTTTTTTGCACGGGATGAAAATGAATTGGGAAAATCCAAGCCTGAAAAAATTCTACATCGCGATTTTCTTTCTCTACTTTGGACTTTATGCTTTTTGGAACTGCATCGGGATGTATCTCCAAAGAAGATTTGATTTTTCAACGACCAGCATCGCTTATGTCATGGCCTATGATTCTTTCTTTTTTGCCATGGGGCTTCTGTTTTTAGTGCAGGGGCTTGCAAAAAAGATGAAGCCTTTTATAGCGACGGGTTGGGCAGCATTTGCTTTAGCTCTGATGCTGCTGATTCTCGTGATTCCCTCATCGCCTTGGGGCCTTGTGATGACCATTCCTCCAATCGGGATCTTGATCTCGGTATTAATGACCAATGCCGCTGTCATGGTCTCTGATGCTGCAGATGATAGGATGCAGGGGCAAGCCCTTGGAACAATGCAATCGATCCAGGTCTTGGCAGGGATGTGCGTGGGTGTTATAGGTGGATTACTCGGTGCATTAAAGCCGGGATTTCCTTTACTTGCAGGAGCTATCATGTCAGCGGTATGTGGATATTTACTCATCATGAGGAGAAAAAATGTTTAAAGGTTCGATTGTTGCGATTGTGACTCCGTTTACTCAAGATGGTGAAGTTGATTACGCAGCTTTTAAAGAGCTTGTCGATTGGCACACTATCAAAGGAACCAACGCAATTGTCTGCTGCGGCACCACAGGTGAAGCTCCGACGCTTTCTTCAGAAGAGCAGATCCAAATTTTCAAAACAGCTCTCGATGTTTCTAACAAAAGAATTCCGATCATTGCCGGAACAGGCACTTACGACACGCGTAAAACAGTCGAAAGAACTCGAAAAGCTAAAGAGCTTGGAGTTGACGGCTGCCTCGTTGTTGTTCCGTATTATAGCCGGCCCACGCCAGAAGGGTGCATCGCTCACTACACAGAAATTGATAAAGTTGGCCTTCCGATGATTGTTTATCACCATCCTGGAAGAACAGGCGTCAGGCTTTCCGCAGAGGTGTTAGCTGAAATTTCTCAATTATCTTCGGTGGTTGCCGTCAAAGAAGCTTCCGGTGGATTAGAGCTGATCCAAGAAATCAAGAAGCTCTCCGATATTGATATTTTTTCAGGCGATGACACGTTGACGTTTGAGATGATGGAGCTGGGCGCTGTCGGTGGAATTTCGATCGTAGCAAATGTCATTCCTAAAGCGTGGAAAGAGATGGTCGAGAGTTTTCTCCAGGGAAATCACGAAAGGGCTAAAGAGCTTAACACGCTTTATGCACCGCTTGTTGAGGCGATGGTTTTAGAAACAAATCCTCAATGTGTGAAATACGCTGTTAGTTTGCTGGGAAAGTGCAAGCCTCACTTAAGGCTTCCACTTTTAGAGCCGCGCAAAGCAAACAAGTTAGCAATTTTGCAAGCTCTTTCAGAGCATGCATCAGTTAAAAGTCTGACACATTAAGGTTGTCTTCTTTTCATAATATCAGGGGGTGTAAATGAAGCCCGCACAGCAAAATGGAGCGCGCTAAGGGCACCAATCACATATAAAGAACGCTCGCCAAAGTATCCAGAAACAGCTGCTGCTCCAAAAAACATCGGTATTTGAAAGAAATGAAATATAGGAGTTCTGAAAAACATAGCAATGGGAGTTATCGCTGCCAAAGTGACAACATGTAGCGTTTCTAGTTTAAGAGCTTTTTCTGCTGTGAACGCAGTGAGAGTTGCCCCATTAGCTGATAAGATGCGAATTGCAAAAAAACTAATCGATGCGCCGGCCATAAAGGAAACCGCTGTAAATAGTACGGAAGCTACAGATTTGAATGGAGCTTTATCAACCCAATGTTTGTGGGCATATTGATTGATGGCATAGGCTGTCCCTCCGCCTGCAATCAGGGGAGTTGTACAGGCAAGTGCGTTCCAAAGATACCCTGAGATATCGGCTTTTGTGATTGAATTTTGAGTTCCATTTTTCAAATCAGTCCATGTTGCTGAAGCTGGAGACCAAAAGTGTTCTTTAAAAAGACCTGTTGCAGTTGTCATAAAAACTCCTAATTTGCAGGAAGTTTAATTCAACCCAAAGATTTAATCAAAGATTCCTAACATGAGATTCGATCTTCCTATGTAAGCGCCGCCAAGACCGATCACAATTAATGAGCGCTGTCCGAGGTATCCTATAGTAATACCGGCAATAGCAAAAGGGCAGAACCACAATTTAAAGATTTGATCTCCAGAAAAAGGAACTAACTGCGGCATGCGAAGAGCAATAACCACGCTGGCAGCAGCTCCAATGGTAAAAGCAAAGCCTTTCAATAGAGTATTCGAGGAAGGACTGCGAATATTCAAGAGCTTGCGGCCTAGCATATTAACTCCCCAAGCAGTGCCCATGCCGGCTAAATAAGGGGCTGAGCCGACTAAAATGTTCCAGCTGCTACTTGTGAAAGCCTCATATGTTCCAAAAATAAACATGATTCCTCTCTAAATGAAAAGGCAGATCCCGAAGGATCTGCCCTTATAAGAAACTTAAGCAAAGCTCAGCTTATCTTTCGATATAGCCTGCGCCGAATGCTGTTCCTAGTGCACCGAAGCCAAGGAGAACAACATTGCCAAAACGAGTTGCAAGTGCGCCGCCGAGACCGACAACTGCGCCAGTGCTGAACTCAACGCTTGCAAACTTATCAACGATGGTTCCAACTATAGCTTGAACAACGCCTAACTTGAACATTTTGCTTGTTGAATCATCAGTGATCAAAGCAAAACGTGAAGCAGGTGCGTAATGATAAGCTGCATAAGTTGCTGCTAAGCCAATAACAACACCTGCATAGCTAGCATATGTTGCTTTCTCAGCTTGTTCCATCTTAGAAGAAGCAAGAGCTACTCCAGCTACTTTTGAAGCAACATAAGCTGCAACTCCGCAGCCAACAGCAACACCGCATCCAACAGCTGTATTCCAGCCGAAATTTTGTACATCAACACCAGAAACACCCCAAACCATAAAATCTCCCATGGTTAAATTTTGAAAGGCTCCAGTTTATGAAATATTGTTTTTTAATGAAATAGTTTTGTGAGGAAAAGTGTAAATTTTTGAAGTTGGGATGCCAAGCGAGTGATCTTGGTATCCTCTTAATAAAAAGTTAATCGCACAAGAACAGAAGCCTTTCGGGGAGAAAAAAATTACAAGCTGACGTGCTGTGTCAGCGTGCCTAATAACTTTTGGATCTCTAGTTTCTGGTCGTCTGTAGGGCGAAATCTTTTCTGAATGAAAAGTTCTTCGAGTTTTTTCAGAGCAATAACAGCTTGCTCACCGAGATCTTCTCTTCTGCCATCGCGATCTTCAAGAGGAAATGTTTTACGGATGAGTGTGAGGACTTCGTTTTTTGTCTCGCCGTTGTAATTTTTTAAAAGTTCTTCTTTTTGATCGAAAGGTGCATCGCGACTTGCGAGTGTATAGATAGCTTGGCGAGGCATTTCATCGAGTTTAGGATGAAGTGTAGCAGGGAGCTGAAGATAGAATTCGTAGTACTGTAAAAAGTTATAAGGTGTTTGCCGGTTGCCGTAGGTGTTGATCAGCCAAGCAGAGAAGGCGCCATCGCGGTATTTTTTTAGGATCTCTTGGGCTTTTTGGATTCTTTCACCGTGTAAGATAGCGGCTTGGTTGTTAATGGCTTTAATCTCTGATGTGAGGCTGGAAAGATTGAGAAGATCATCAGAGATGGTATAGGCGGATTCGCTCTTATATTCGTTTAAGAGAGTTTCTAAATCTTCTTTTTCCTGGGAAGTCAGCGGGCTGACTTTGAAAACTCCTGCAAAGCTTGAGAGATTCCCTTTAGAGGAGATCTCAGCGAGCTCCGTCATTTTGGAAAATTTTTGTCTGAAGCGATTGAAAAGAAGATCGTTTACTTTCGACATGGGTTAGTCCTTAAACGTTTAAGAAGTTCTTTTGCTAATGAAGTGTAATCTTCCGCAGCGCGGGAAGATGGAGCGGTATCAAAGATAGGTTTTCCAAAGATGGAAGATTCTGAAACCGAGATATCGCGGCGGACTTTTGATTTTAATATTTTCCCGGGGAAAGTTTCTTCGATAACATTGAGAAATGCTGAATTGCTTTTTCCACGAGGATTCCAGAAAGAAAGAATAACTCCTAGGACAGTGAGAGAATGTCTGGATGAGATGCTTTCCATGAAATGAGATAATCTTTGGAGGCCTTTGACGCTGTAGAATTCAGGTGTTGCAGCAACAAGTGCATATTCCGAAGCAATGAGCGCTGATTCAGTCAGCCAGCAAAGAGACGGCGGGGTGTCGATTAAAATCGTATCGTATTCTTTGAGAATAGGTTTTAAAAGTTCTCGGAGTCTCTCATGAGAATATCTGTCTGCAGCGAGCGCTTCTGTGACTTCAACGCGCTCCAACCAGGTGTCGGCTGGAATCAATGACAAATGGGGATGAGAAGTTGGCAAGATCACTTCGGAAATCTTTTTTTTCCCCTGAAGGACAGAGGCCAAACTGTCATGCGTGTCGGGATCGTAGCCAAGGCCGGTTGTAAGATTGGCCTGAGCATCGAAATCGATCAGGAGCACTTTTTGCTTGTGAAACTTGGCAAGGGCAGCTCCTAAATTCAAGGAGGTGGATGTTTTTGCAGTTCCACCTTTGAAGCTACTGACTGTGATCGTTGGCATGCGCGAAC
>CAZBCR010000088.1:0-6701 GCA_964490565.1 uncultured bacterium | reverse complement strand
CGGAAATCACATCTTGATCTTTAAAGTCTTCGATGTTCTGCTTAAGGAAACCGACTCTACGTGGCAAAGTGACAGTGCCTTCGTTAGGTTCTTCCAGGCCCATCATGATTTTCATGAGGGTTGATTTACCCGAGCCATTAGGCCCAGTGAGTCCGTAACGGTTGCCGGCGTTATAGGAGACGTTGATGTTTTCAAAAAGAAGACGCGGTCCGACTTTCTTAGAAATCTTGGTTAAAGTAATCATAGGGAAACAGTATATCAAATGGGAAGTTTATGAAGGAATGGAAAGAAAAGTTTTTAAACTATCTGCAGGCGATTAAAAATGCCTCGGTCCACACCTTGAGAAATTACGGGATGGATCTTACGGATTTCCAGGGGTTTGCTCAAACAGACGATATTAAAGCCGTCGATAAAAGAATGATTAGAGGCTATCTGACGCACCTTAATCAGAAGCAAGTGACCAAGCGTACTATATTAAGAAGGCTGTCAGCGCTCAGATCATTTTTTAAATATCTCCTTAAAGAGGGAGCCCTTTCTCATAATCCTTTAGAAGAGATCGATGCACCTAAATTAGAGAAAACAATTCCATCGCCGCTGACGCGCGAAGAAATAGATCGATTATTTCAGCAGCCAGATACGCAGACGTATTTAGGCTTTCGCGATCGTACGATCATGGAACTTTTTTATAGTTCAGGTCTTCGTATCAGCGAGCTTGTTGGACTTAACAGATCAGATTTCGATGCAACGAATCTCACACTGCGTGTCAGAGGAAAAGGAAAAAAAGAACGCGTCATCCCCATTACAAAGAATGCAGCAGCATGGATCAACAGCTATCTCAACCATCCTGAAAGAAATTTAGAATGCGAACATCATCAACCAGAAAAAAATCACGACGCGATTTTTTTAAATAAATGGGGCGATCGTTTGTCAGTTCGATCGGTTGATCGCAATTTTCAGACCTTTTTAAAGCAGTCCGGACTGGCTTCAAAAGCCACTCCGCACACAATTCGACACACAATTGCAACACATTGGTTAGAAAAAGGTATGGACCTAAAAACTATCCAAATTCTATTGGGACATTCATCACTTTCGACCACCACAATTTACACAAAAGTTTCGACAAAATTGAAAAAGGTTGTTTACGATAAGGCCCATCCTTTGGTAAAAGGGAGAGATATGACTATTTCAAAACAAGAAGGAGTAGCGCATGAACAAGAATTTGTTATTTAGTATGCTAGCACTAACAGCATTTGCCTTTGCAGATGGAGATACAACAAACTCCTCTACATTGCTTGCAGATGACAATTTGATTGTAGGAGGATGTGATACACCCTGCAAACCAAAACCGGTAGAATGTAAACCAAAACCAGTAGAATGCAAACCAAAACCGAAGCCATGTGAACCATGCATCCGAAAAGGCGTAGCACCAATCGTGCTGACTTCTTCTCGTCCATGTGATGACATTGGTCTCTACATTTTTGCTGATGCTCTCTATTGGCATGCAGATGTTACCAATGCTGAGTGGGCATTTGTTAACAATGCTGCTGGTGTAACAGCTCCAGTATCTGGAAAAAATGAAGAACTGGCTTTCAAATGGAACTGGGGTTTCCGTGTAGGTCTTGGTTATGAGTTCGATCATGATCAGTGGGATACAGATATCTACTATACATGGCTCCGTAGCAGCGCGTCAGGCGACACAAGTTTCACTGTTCCTGTAGGTGGAGCAGCTTCAAGCCTGAACACTGATTCAACAATGGTTCCTGGTACAGTTGCATCTGGAACAGCTACCAACAAATTGAACTTCAACGTATTGGATTGGGAATTAGGACGCTCGTTCTATATCAGCAATTCTATTTCTCTCCGTCCACACGTTGGCGTTAAAGGTGCTTGGATCAAGTTGTCAGAAAGTGAGTCATTCACTGCTCGAGCAGGAAGTCCAATTGCGACTTATAACAGCAGCGACAGAACTAAGTCGTGGGCTGTCGGTCCTTCTGCCGGTGTTAACTCCAACTGGTATTTCGGTTGCGCTAACACAATGGGTCCGAAAGGCGAAGTTAGAGACAGACCAATGTTCAGCATCTTCGGAGATGTATCCGGTGCTCTGATGTATGGTCACAATAAGATCAGCCATTCTGAGACAGGTGCAACAGCAGCTGCCGTAGCAACTGGTGGATTCAATGTGTCAGGTCTCAACCGCACTCTCATGGTTCCAGTGTTAACTGGCGTAATGGGATTAGCTTGGGATATCTGCTTTGACTGCGACAAGATGCACCTCGGCATCCGCGCAGGATACGAACTCCAATATTGGTTCAGACAGAATCATAGACTGTCTAACTTCAATACTACAGGTTCTGCAGGTGAAGCAGTTTCAGCTCCAAGATACACTCGCACAACGGGTGATCTCGCACTGCAAGGTTTGACTATTGATGTACGTTTCGACTTCTAAGATCTTAATTTAGAAGTTTTAATATTCAGCCCATCTTTCTTCACTTCGGTCTGGGTACCGGAGTGGAGGGGATGGGCTGAGTTGTTTCTAGGCGCATCCTCCCCTTATATATAGCCCCCTCTTCAGATCAATTTCTATTGAAAGATCTTTTTTATTTTATTAAATAAACGCAGTTTTAATTTATTTATTAAAATAATCTACAATTTAATCTCGCCATAACTCTCTAATATTAAGGTTCTAATATAATTATATTGTATTAACTATTTAATTGTGTTAATTAGAGATTTATAAATAGGAGAATAAACTATGAATAAAATAGTTTTATTGGGATTTACTGCTTTAACAACGTATACAATGGCTGATGATGTCGTTGTAGCACAAGATTCACAAATGATCACCGACAGCTGTTCCAAGCCGTCATGCAATACTCCCGCGCCTCCACCGCCTGAGCCATGTAAGCCGCCTCCACCACCACCTTGCAAACCTAAGCCGCCAGTCTGCAAACCTAAGCCACCTGTTTGCAAAAAACCTTGCCCTCCTACGCCTGTCTGTATCAATACACTTTGTTCTGCGGCTCCGCTGAGCGAAAACGGCTGGTATCTCTTTGCAGATGCTCTTTACTGGCATGCTGATGTCGACAATTCCGACTGGTCATTTAAAAATACCAATACAGCAGACCCTGTCATTAGAGGTCCTAACCATGCATTAAACTTTAAATGGAACTGGGGCTTCCGCGCTGGAATTGGTGCTAATATGGACTACGATCAGTGGGATACAAACGTCTACTATACATGGTTCCAAACGAGGAATTCTAATTCTGTAGGGACAACCGGTGCTCAATCTGTATCAGACCTCTTTGGTCTTGCGACTCCTTTTACACAAGGGTCGATCAATTGGAGTATCCATTATTCTATGCTTGATTGGGAACTCGGACGTCCTTTCTATGTGAGCAAGCACCTATCGCTGCGTCCACATATTGGTCTTAAAGGCGGTTGGATCAGCCAGAAAGTCAGAGAAAAATTAACAAAGGCTGCTGGCACCTATAGCTCAAGAAGCAAGAACAATTTCTGGGGCGTAGGAGCTTCCGGCGGTTTCAATACTGCTTGGACTTTTGCCGTTGTTGACACTCACCACTTTGATTTCTTTGGTGATTTCGCAGCGGCCTTGATGTATGGACACTTTGATGTTGACCATGTCGAATCAGGTTTGATTGGAGCTGGTCCATCAAATGGATTTAGCCCTTCAAGACTTGACCGCAATCTCATGGTGCCAATGATCCAAGCGATGTTTGGAATGAGCTGGGATACTAGCTTTAACTGTAATCGTTGCCACTTTGGACTCCGCGTGGGTTATGAGTTCCAATACTGGTGGAAGCAGAACCAAATGATCCGTAACGAGTCAATGCCATCAGCTGGTCTAGTGAACTATAGCCGATCTTCTGGCGACCTTGGTCTCCAAGGATTGACTATTGATTTCAGATTTGATTTCTAAGGTTTAAAAATGAGCCTGTTCCCTCATTGGGAACAGGTTGATTTGATAAAAAAATTCGGGAAAGCGATAAGCCGGATTTTGTCGTGAGCAATCATTCCTCTAGGAGCTTTGTCGCCAAAACTCTCGAGCGGTTTTGCACCAAGCAACTGCGGAGAACAAACTTGGTACTCTTGCTTCGGATAGGGTTTATAGCACCTTGCCTTTCGACAAGTGTGGCGGACTCCTAAAGCCCGCATTTTCAGCCTGTCTATCTAACTCTTGCGAGCTAGATAGCGGAGTGTTTTCTGTTACACTTTCCGTAGCCTTACGGCCCCCAGCCTTTCGCTGGTATCCTCTCCTGTGAAGTCCAGACTTTCCTCTGTCTTGCAAGCAAGACAGCGATTGCTTACTTTCCCGAAAAACTTAAGTGGCAGCTACACGACGACGACGGCGTTTTGTCGTTGTTGCTGTGCCTTCGACAGCCGCTTCTTCAGGCTGCCAGTAGTGAATGCGCGAGCAGTGTTCGCAGAAAACGAGGTTTTCGCCTTTGCGGACAATGTTCTCATGTTGAGCGGTCAGTGCGATATGGCATCCGCTGCAAGTCCGGTTTTCGATGGGGACGATCACGCGGTCTTTTTTATTGCGAACGAGCCTTTCGTAAATTTGGAGCACTTCAGCGTTCGCATTTTTAGCTAGACGGTCTCTCTCAGCCTTTAAAGAAACACCCTCTTGATTGATCAGTTTAACGCTGTCTTTAATCTCATTTTCTAAAGCAGAGCTGCTGATCTCAGAAGTTTGGAGGCTCTCTTTAATCTTGTTGAGAAGCTCTTCTCCAGCAACACGTTTGTCAACGAGATCGGAGACTTTCTGCTCGGTGTTGATCTTTTCGCGCTCTAAAGCTGTCATCTCTTGAGTCAGAGCATTAAACTCTTCTACTTTTTTGACAGAGCCCTGTTGAGATTCAAGTTTTTTCATCTTAGCAGTGATTTCTTGGATCTTAGTTTCGAGTGTTTGGGCTTGTTTGCCGTACTCGACGATCTCATTTTCCTTTTCGGTCAACTGCTGATGGAGTTCTTTGCGGAGCGCTTCGATCTGATCGATCTCTTTTAAGCGTTCTTTTTTAACACGCATCAGACGGAGCATTTTCATGTCGAGCTCTTGGATTTCCAAAATCGTCTTGAGGGCATCTTTCATTTGCAATAATCCTGGTTTGTAACCCGATAGAATATAGGTGGGCTCACTTTCTTCTCAAGGGGATTTTTCACTGGTCTCGCAGAAAATGTCTCTTTCTGTCAGAATGCAATCAAATGTCATATTTAAAAAAATATTTTAACAAAGTGCCAGAAGCCCAGCGGAAAACCGCAGCGATTGCCTATTTGGCCTCGATCGATGCTGTCCAAGGGGAATTTCCGGAGATTGGCAATGCGATTGTCCAAGAGCTCAAGGACCAAAGATCCCATCTTAAACTGATCGCTTCTGAAAATTTTTCTTCACTTCCTGTTCAACTGGCAATGGGCAACCTCCTGACTGATAAATATTCTGAAGGATACCCCTTCCACCGGTTCTATGCCGGCTGCGATAACGTCGATTTTATTGAAGCTGCTGCTGTCGAAGAGCTTAAGAAAATTTTTAATTGCGACCATGCCTACGTTCAGCCGCATTCCGGAGCAGATGCCAATATGGTGGCATTTTGGTCGATCTTGGTCTACCGGGTCCAAAATAAAGAAGTCGAAAGACTGGGTAAAAAAACTTTAGACGAGCTGACTCCTGAAGAATACGAAAAGATGCGCCATCTCATGATGAGCCAAAAAGTCATGGGGATGTCGCTCAACTCCGGAGGACACTTAACTCACGGTTATCGGCATAATATTTCTTCTAAAATGATGCATGCTGTTCCCTACGATGTCGATCCGCAAACAGGATATCTCGACTACAAAGCCCTCGAGACTCAAGTCAAAAAAGAAAAACCTGCGATTTTGATCGCCGGCTATTCTGCTTATCCTAGGTTGATCGATTTTGCCAAAATGAGAGAAATTGCCGACACCGTCGGAGCGACTTTCATGGTCGACATGGCCCACTTTGCAGGTCTTGTCGCTGGAAAAGTGATGCAGGGTAATTACGATCCCGTTCCTTTTGCTCATGTGGTGACTTCAACCACGCACAAAACTCTTAGAGGTCCGCGCGGCGGTCTAGTGCTTTGCAAAAATGAATACAAAGAAGTGATCGATAAGGGATGTCCTTTGGTTTTAGGCGGTCCTCTTCCGCATGTGATGGCAGCAAAAGCTGTCGCCTTCAAAGAAGCCAATACTCCAGAGTTCCGCACTTATGCTCACCAGATTGTGAAAAATTGCCATGCCCTCGCTGAAGAATTAATGCACCAGGGCGTTCCATTGACAACCGGCGGCACCGACAACCATCTTCTCGTTGCCAATGTTTTTGATAAGTTTGGACTGACCGGAAGGCAAGCTGAAATGGCGCTCCGCCAGGCGTGCTTTACTGTGAATCGCAATGCCATTCCGTTTGATAAAAACGGTCCTTGGTATACCTCAGGCGTCCGGATGGGCCCTGCAGCTCTCACAACTTTAGGCATGAAAGAAGCTGAGATGAAACAGATCGCGAAGTGGATTGTCAGTCTTTTTAAATCGACTAAACCGCTCACAGATGAGAAGACCGGCGGCCCTAGCCGTGCGAAATTCGAGATCGAACCGTCTGTTCTTGCATCAGTCCAACGGCATGTCGGAGAACTTTTGCATCAATTTCCGCTCTATCCAGAACTCGTGATTGA
>CAZBCR010000087.1:0-6707 GCA_964490565.1 uncultured bacterium | reverse complement strand
TTTCTACTTCTCGATGGGTGGACAATTTTAAAACATCATGTTTAAGGAGAACATACACATGAAAAAACGATATTTAGTTACAGCATTCATTTTAGCCGGCCTGCAGCTCTGTGCTGCTGAGCAAAAAGTCGGTATTGTCAATATGGAGAACATCTTCATGGAGACAAAACTTGGAAAACAAGAGCAAGCCTCTTTTGAGACTATGCGCAAACAGTTTGCTACACTGCTTGAAGACACAGAGAAACAACTCCGTGACATCAACGACAAACTCCAAGACAAAGACACTCTCGATGGTCTTTCTCCTGAAGCCGAAGCAGAGATGAAAAACAAGTTTGCACAACTCAGCGAAGAGATGAACCGTTACAACCAACAGTACTACCAGTTCATGCAGCAAGGTCAACATAAGATCATGCAATCTGTTTTCGGAGGCATCACTCAAGCTTCTGAGAAACTCGCTGCTGCAAAAGGATACACTATGATCCTGAACAAACAAGCTTGCTTCTACAGCGCTCCTACTTTGGATGTCACTGCTGAAATGGTCAAAGAAATGGATAAATCTTTTGAAGATGAAGCGAAACAAGCCGCTGCTGCAATCGCTCCTGAAGCAGCTCCTGCTCCAGTAGCTCAAGCAGAAGCTAAAAAAGAAGAAAAACAAACAGCTGCCGCTCCTAAAGAAGAAGCGAAAAAGCCTGCTGTAGAAACTAAAAAAGAAGAAGCAGTAAAACCTGCTGCAGCTCCAAAAGCTGAGGAAAAGAAAAGTGCAACAGACGTTAAAAAAGCTAAGTAATCTTACTCAAGCTCAGCTCATCGGCGACCCCGACTATATTATTACCGGGGTCGACGATCTTGCACATGCAAGTTCGTCCGATGCGTCGTTTCTTGCGAATCCTCTTTATCGCCCCCTGCTGAAAACAACTCATGCAGGGGTTATTTGCATCGATCCCTCTACCCCTCAAATTGAAGGGAAGAATTACCTCGTCTCCGAAAATCCCTCTGAGACGTTTCAGCAGATTGTGAAACACTTTTCCATCTCTGAAAAAACCACTTCAGGCTTTCAGGGCATACATCCCGCTGCTGTTATCCATCCGACTGCCCAAATCGGCCCTAACGTCACCATCGGACCCTGCTCTGTCGTTGATGCTCATTGCATCATCGAAGAAGGCACCGTCCTCGCCCCTTCAGTCATCCTTGGCGCCGGAGTTAAGGTCGGCAGCCACTGCATCCTGCATTCTCATTCAACTGTCCGTGAAGGCTGCCAGCTCGGCAACCGCGTCATCCTCCAATCCGGCGCTGTGATCGGCTCCTGTGGATTTGGTTATACTACGAATAAAAAAGGCGAGCATATCAAACAAGAACAGCTCGGCATTGTTGTTTTAGAAGACGATGTAGAAATCGGCGCTAATACGACTATTGACCGCGCGCGGTTCAAAGAAACCCGCATCTCCCGAGGAACTAAGATCGATAACCTCGTCCAAATCGCCCACAACTGTGAAATTGGCGCTCATAATATCATCGTCTCGCTAACAGGAATCTCCGGCTCTGTGAAAACAGGCCGCTATGTGATCATAGGAGGCCAGGTAGGAATTGTCGGGCATCTTTCCATCGCAGACGGTGCGATGTTAGCGGCTCGTAGCGGTATCAGGAAATCGATCACCCAAGGCGGCAAATACGGCGGCGACCCTGTGGCTCCTTTCAATGATCACCAACGGGATCTGGTGCTTCTTAAAAATATCAAAAAATACACGGATAAAATCCGTGCTTTAGAAGAGAAGCTCGCTAAACTCACCGAGTCTTAGAACTTAAAGTTGCATCCAAGATAGAAGTAGTGGTCGACATAGAGTTTATTCCACTGAAAATCGTAGCTTGCCTCGACTCCGTACTTATCAAAGAACGTCACCAGAAAATCGAGTCCGCCCAGGGCGACATTGCGGCCTGCCTGCGGAATTAATATCTGGGTAGTAAACCCTGATCCGTCAACATGCAGATTCCGATTCTTATCGAAGAATTCCCATTGCCAGCCTACATTTAACTCTGGTTTAAAGACGACATTCGTCCACTCCCAGGTTCGATTAAGCCGGAATCCCAAAGTTGACCGAAGAGACCTGACATTTTGACTGTCGAACTGTTGATTGAAGATTCCAGCGCCATGTTCGCGATAATGGTTCACATGCAGATAGATGTACTGGAGATTAACAAGAGGAACAAATTGTACATTCAGAGGAACGCACGGGCAATCTGAACTCTCAAATGTATACTGCATCCCCGCTAACGCATCAAATTCGACGCCTTGAGGAGTTCCCCTTGCAACACCCATGAAGGTATTGCGGCGGATGTTATACCACTCGTAGCCGCCGCCTAAGATCAGATTAAAGGCCAATTGCTTTTCAGCGCTTCTGATGTAGGTCGCATAGAGGCTGCCGTGGGTTTGGGTGATGTTAAATCTTCCCCATTTATCATTAACGCGTCCGGTAAAATGTTCATAATCGAAGAGAAATCCTATCCCCAGATCCGAATAGGCGTAATCAAAACCAGCGAGAGCCCCTGCTGAATTATAGTGGAATCCGACCGCTTGATTCTTAGTCAGGACTCGTCCGAAGTCTCCTGTCGGCCCAAAGTAAATACTCCAAGGGTAATTGCATTCTCCGAATCTCTCTTCCAGCTGTTCTTGCTTTTCTTGGACCTGAGGATTAATTCCAGGGCTATTGTCTGCTAAAAGCTCTTTTTTTTCTGCGACTGCAGCAATCTCTCTAAATTCTACATAAGGACCTGTAAAACGGTTCCGGAGCTGCGACATCTGTCGATCAAGCCGGAGATTGATATGATTGATCGAAGCAAATAACGACTCAGCATAGTTGGGATAAAAATCTCCTGTCCCTAAGCTTCCTGGACCAAAGAGCGACACAAGGACGTAATTCGGAAAATACTGCACCGTGGGCGTTAGACCTCCAAAACCTCTGACATTAGAAAAGGTCCCTAAGACTCCGCCGGTTGCGGAGATAATTTTATAGGATCCAGATTGAATGGTGGATCCGGCTGCAAGTCCTACTTCAAGGGTTCCAGCCAGTTCAGCAGTTCCCGATATATTAAGTGGAGGCAGTGAAGTCGGAGTACCCAAATTAATGATCAAAGTCCCATTCGGGTTTTGGACATAAGATCCCTGGACTGTTGTAATGCCATAAGGTGATCCTGGAGCAGACCCTCCAGCAATGAAAGTGCCGCTATTGAGAATAAGCGCTGTTGATAAACCAATCCGATTTTGGAATATCCCTGTTCCACCCACAGTTCCGCCAGGACCGATATTTAGAGTATTTATCCCCACAAGATCGTTGTTGATCAAAACTCCGCCATTAATTGCAGCGGTAGATGCTAGAAGCCTGCTGCCAATTCCATTACCAGTTGTTGTGCCCGTATTGATAATGTTTAAAGAGCCTCCTGTCATTAGAAGATTACCTGCACTAACCTCGCTTCCAATGCTATTGGCCCCTACCGCGCCGGTATTTATTATGTTCAAAGTCCCAGTGCTGCTGATTGTCAACTGTCCGATGACATCTATGACGCCTCCAATGCCCCCGCTATTAACCGCATTAGCATTTTGCAAATTCACGATCCCATTGCCGCTGATTGTCAACGGTCCGTTGACATCCATGATGACTCCAAAGGCGCCGTTATTAACCGAATTAGCATTTTGCAAATTCACGATCCCGCTACCCGTAATCGTCCCTGACACTAAACTTATAACTGGGCCATCAGTTGCAACCCTAGGAAAACTATTGATGGCGAGCACCGTCCCACTATTTACAGTGAAGTCATTTGCAAAATACGATTGGGTTGCAGTAGGTCCGTTCTGCATTATGAGTTGACCAGGACCTGAGAAAGTGAGATTAGAAGTACCGAGTCGAGTTAAACCCTGAGTAATTGTCAAACTTCCTGCAGGATCTGTGACTGAAATATTCAATACCCCATTCAAAGGACTTACAAGTATTGCATTTATCGTATGACGTCCAGCGATCACCCTCAAATCAGAAGACGGTGCATTGAAGTTCACGGTAAAGTTGCTGCTTGCAGATGTAATTGTATAAGAAGTCGATGGGCTATTAAAAATAAGGCTAGCGAGCCCTGGGCCGTGCAATATGGGTGGAGTTCCCGTATCTATTGCAACACTCACCGCAGCTGCAGCAACGCTCGGAAAGACTGCCATGTCTGTATTGGTAGATACTGAGCCGGGAGGATTCGGACTGCAGCCATTGGGATTCCAATTGACTGGAGTCACTGCATCGCTCCAATTCGATGGACTCGTCGTTTGAGCCCAGCTTCCCGCGCAAGAATACCCCGCAATCGGCAGTGCGGTCAGAAGCGTCAAGGCAAAAGCCTTTTTCCATACGGACATAGTGGATCTCCCTATCTCTCCATGTAACGATCTCTCCTTTATTATTAAAGAAATTTTTTACATTCATGGCTTGCCTAAAAAATCGGTCTTTGCGATAGGTCAGGTTGATGATCCAGTATTACTATAAGACAGTCCGTGATGAAGAGTTCCAACTTATCCCTCAAGCTAAAGAAGGGTGCTGGATCCATGTTGAAGATGCGACAACAGAAGATTTGGCAACGCTTGCCCAGCTCTTAAGCTTAGAACAAACCGATCTCCAGGACTGCTTAGATAAGTTTGAAGTGCCTCGCGTAGAAAGAATCCAAGGCACCGTCCTTATCTTCACCCGTCATCCTAGCGAATATGAAACCGGCCTCTATACCTCGACCTTAGCGATCATCATAGCGCCTCATTACATCGCAACGGTTTCTCCCCACCAATGCCACCTTGTGCAAAACTTCCTGCAGGTGAAAAATAAACTCTCGACGCTCCAGAAGTCCAAGCTCCTCATTTCGATCTTATTTAAGATCACCCAGGATTTTACAGCTCATATCCGGAGAGTCCGCCATAACGTCTTAACGCAAGAAAAAGAGATGATCTCGGTCGATAGCGATGACATCACTTCACTAACAAAAAACGAAGAGGTGCTGAATCAATACCATTCAACGCTGATCCCCCTCCGCAGCGTGTTAGAAGCGATCACATCCGGCCGGTATACGAACCTGTATGAAAAAGACCAAGAGTTATTGGAAGATTTGCTCAATGCCGTTAAGCAATCGGAAGATCTTTGCAGCATCAGCTTGAAAACCATCCGGTCGTTGAGAGATTCTTATCAGATTATCTTCACGAACAACCTGCATAAGACCATCAAGCTTTTGACAGCGCTGACGATTCTCTTTAGTATCCCGACAATGATCGCCAGCCTCTATGGCATGAACGTCACGCTGCCGTTTTCTACACACCCGTTTGCTTTTTATTATCTCATGGGCGCAACAGGTTTTATCATCATCCTAGCTGTGCTTTACTTCCAACGGAAGCGTTGGCTCTAGGCTTGCTGAGGAGCTTTTCTATCTTGAATGGAAAACTCCATTTGCTATAATAGCGGTATAAGTGGATTGGGACTACCCGGTCGGCGCTAAACCTTGAGGGCAACCTCGGGGTTTTTCGCTTTTAGGGGGAACTGATTCAGACCACATCCTAGTTTAGAGCCTGCCTCGTCTCTGTAAAATTTTTTTTCTAGAATTTCAAAAGCCCGGTTTGTCTGATGGGGTCGTAATACTGAAAGACCAATAGGTCGTGCAGTCATATCAGCAAATTGTAAGCCTTCAGAATTTGTTTTCTTGTCTGCGATAATCATTTCAAAAGGCAGATCTTTTCCAAAAGAGTTGTTTTTTTGGTCAAGGGTCTTCCGAAACTCTTGATCTAGCTCCGCATCTTCTTTTTTTCCTCGTGCTTCAAAAACGATATGGGTTAGACGGTCATCTTGATTGTTTTGCTGCATAAAAAAATATAGCATTTCTAACCCAAAACCCATTGCAAGATGATAGGGATTTCGAGGATCCAAGTAACTTTCCTTAAGACTTAATTTATCGATAACAACGGCAATAAGCGTAAATTCAACATTTGCGATCAACTCTGACAAAGACTGCATGAATAATTCGCGAGACTCTTTACTCAATGAACTGAAGCCTCCCATCTTTTTCCTGATATCTTTTTCATGTAGCACCGTCATATCATGTCCAAAAGTTGAAAACTTAAGGTTACGTAATGCCGGTGTAATAATATTGGAGTAAATCTGCTTGTGAAAGATACAGAAAGATAGAACAAATACTGGATATTCAGGATCTATTGACTCTAGGCTATGATCACCACTTTCATCTACGTAAACAATGTAATCACTGTAAATTAAACCCACGAGAGAAAATCATAGACATCCGTTCAAAATCATTCTAGTGAATTTTAAAAAACAATCTTCAGTAAGATCCGCTTGAAGAAGAAATGAATCTAGTCAATTAGACAATTAATCCTAAAAAAGCTAACCCTTTTGTGGACTCAATAACTCAACGATTTCTTCCCAATACTTATGGACCGGACTATCTGGTTCTGCAGAATTTTTGAATTTTATTGCATCTCCAAGAGGTGTAGAGCCATTCCTATTTACGGCATTGGGATCCGCTCCATTCTCAACAAGAAGTTCAATGACCTTTTTTCTGTCTGTATCTACAGAGTCTGCATCTACGGACCCTTCCATTGCGCAATGTAGGGGCGTATCTTGAGAGTTTGAACGGGCATTGACATTAGCTTCATAGGAAATTAATTGCTCAACCATAAATGGATCCAT
>CAZBCR010000086.1:3504-6721 GCA_964490565.1 uncultured bacterium | reverse complement strand
GGGAAGTAAAACACCATTGGGATAAAGGGAGTATTAAGCGATCGAACATTTGAGAATGTCCCTGTGACACCATTATTTGTTGTTAAAACCTTAAAAGCATCGCCGGGTTTAACTTTGATGCCTGATACACCAAAGATATCAAGTGTACCAGCGATGGTTGCCGTATCGGTAACATTGAGCTGGCCATAGGAGTTGATATTTTGGATATTGCTGAGCAGAGTTCCTGAAGCAGTTTGTTGGTAAGTTCCAAGGATCGTCATTGTTCCTGGGACCGAATCTGGAATGCCAGGAATAACGGTTCCATTATTCACAACAGCAGTGGATGTAAGAACATTAAATGCCATCCCCGTGAGTCCAGTATATTGACCCTTGCCGGCGATTGTTCCTTGGGGTCCAATAATGATTCCAGGCAAAGCAGTTATTTCTACAGCAACAAGATCGTTATTGATCAATGTTCCACCATTGACCTGAATGGGCAAACCTGATGATGAGAGATGTACTAAAGCAGCGCCAAAGGAATGATCATTGGCTAACGTCCCCGTATTATTAAGCAGGAAAGTGCCTGCATTCATTATCAATTGATTATTCACAATGAATCCTGACCCAATACAAAACGTGGTGGGGTCGCCTGCTCGAATGGTGCCCGAATTAAACACGTTGACGTTTCCACCATTGATGATCACATCAGTCCCATTACATAAGGCTAAAATCCCTATAGCTTGAGCTGAACCCGGTAAATTACTGATATCTGCGCTATTGAATAAATTGATTGTTCCTTGGTTTAAAATCACACTGCCATTGGTTGCAAAAGTCACACCAGCCTCATTCGACCCAGTTGAATTTTGAATGTTCCCAGTATTGTTAAAGGTAAGAGTGCCACCGTTGATGATTAGATCTAGATTGACTGAGAGAAAAGCATCACCGAATGAATTATTGAGAGCGGAGTTGTTGATAGTTAAGTTGGCATTATTTTGGAGAGTTAGATAGGTATTAATGATCATTCTTACAGGGACTGTTGCAGGCGTGCAGTTAAAATTCATTTGCCCGCTTCCGTTTATTACAACTGATGATGTGGTCATATCCTGCATCGTGGCAAAAAAATCGATGTTTGCGCCGGAACTTATACTCCCAGTGAAGACTGTATTATCGACAAGAGCTGTTGCACTATTGATGACATGGCTACCTTGAGCTACGTTAAGAAAAGAGGCCGTACCACCAAAAGTTATCGTATTGGGTCCTGAGATCGTGTACGTATTGATATTTTGGAAGTTTAGGGAAGAAATAGTAGGACTGACATCGAGATTGACTGCAACAGGTCCTGATGGCGGTGTTCCCAAAGTGGCTGTGTCTCCTACTAACATCGGCGTGCATGGAGTGAAATCTGTCGACCAATTACCTGCTGTGTTGGGGACCCAAACTCCATCGCATGCAAAAGCTGTTGTTGCAAGACTTAAGAAAGCAAGAGCCGTTAAGGCCTTAAATGATGACATGAGAAACCTATCTGTTAGTTAATTTATCTGTAACAAATAGGTTTATTTAATTGTATAAGTTTTTAAAACTTATATTAAGAAGAGATCTCGAAATTCTTCATCAACAGATTCGATGAAGATTGAAGCCGGTACGACACAAATACAACCATCGCAAGACCTACAATCAGCGACCCATAAGAAAGTATCCGGGTCCAACTTCTTTTGGGGGCTTCGTGTGCAACAACTGGTTTCGGTTGAGTCAAATAGACGCCGAGCGCTCCAATAGTAATCAGTGCAGCTCCCACTCCTGTTAACACGGCTGATTGCTGCATCACTTCAATACTGGAATATAGTTTCCAGTGAACGATTCCTAAGTGTGTCTTAGCTGTTTCAAAAACTTCTCTAGAAACGAGCTCAACAGTTTGATGACCTGCTGATTGATGCGTTTGAATGAGCTCTTTAAATCGACCCCACGATTCTGGACGAGAATTAAAAGAAGTCGCTGTTGACTGAGCAATAGCCATGATCTTGTTGATCGGAACCTGAGCTGCTGGAGGACAGTTTAGAACTCGTGGCCAGTGAGGAAACTCTGCTGCATACTCGGTTTGTGTATATTGAGGTTCTGCGCAGAAAAAAAGGGGTGATCCAATTGCAACCATATTTGATGCCATAACAATCCTCGTTATAATAATGGCGAGTTTACCATGAAGATGTCATAACAACAACTACAAGACTACTAGCGTTATACTTTAATTTTAATTTGAAGTGGGACTGTTTCTAAAAACTTCAGTGAGTTCATTAGCTGAACTGCTTGCCATCATGGTTGCATAGATTACCATCACGAGACCTGCAATCAAAGAAGCATACGAGGCGATCCGCTTCCAATTTCTTTGTGAAAGGGCTCCAGCTGCTGGTTGTGTAAGATAGATTCCAATGGCTCCAATTGCTATAAACATCACGCCGCAACCATTTAGAGCAGCGACATTATCTAGAACGGCTCTAGCATGCCATAGCTTCAGATGGACATTTGAGAGTTGTTTTTTTGCTACGTTGAATACTGTTAAGGGAACGACTGATATCGTTTTATGACCTGCTTGGTAAGCTGTTTGCACCACTCTTTTAAAGGCAATAAACGATTCTGAAATAGAGCCCTTAGCGCGCTCCATGATTGTAGAGATAGGTAATTGGGCTATAGGGGGTTTGTTGAGAACCTGAGGCCAATAGATATGCTCAGCGCCATGAGTAGGCAAGTATTCTAGTCCAGATTCAATGACATTGCCTGTCAGATCTGCATAACCACAGAACTGCATAAAACCAGTATCAACTTTGTGTGTCATAATATCATTAATTATAACATTAAACTTAATTGAATTAAATTATTATTATTTATTAATAACGTAATAATAATGATTTTATTAATAATAAATACTATTTTAAATTAGAGGTATTTTTTGTCTTAAAACCGTGCCTTGGTCGATATCTAAGACATGGTGGTCGGGATTTTCAAAGAATGCCGGCGAGGTTAGAAAAACCTGCCCAAAAGAAGCAATTTTACCTAGCAAAGCATCTCTTCTGGCGCCATCTAAATGGACCCCAAAATCATCGATGCAAAAGAGGGGAGGGGCATTATGGTGGTCTTTGAGATGCTGCCACTGGGCTAATCGCATGGCGGCTACGGCTGATCTAAGCTGTCCCTGGCTGGCAAAAGAGCGGGCCTCTTGGCCATTAATAAGGATCTCTAAATCATC
>CAZBCR010000086.1:0-3404 GCA_964490565.1 uncultured bacterium | reverse complement strand
CGGTGTTTGACGGCTTTATGGTAACGAGTCAGATGGTAGACATAGAGAGGATCGCTTTGAGCTAAGTGAATGTCTAAAAATCTGCGTCTGTCTGCAGGAGCTCCTGTGATTAGAAGGACATCTTCTGGAGCTAAAAGCACAATAGGAAGCAGTCCTAAAAGATTGGAAAATTGCGCATAGCTCGTGTTGTTATAATCGAGCTTTTTCACCTCTCCATCGAAAGAAAGGCGGATATGTTGTGAGAGTCCGTCTTTCAGAAATTCAGCCTCGACAAAGAAAAAAGAAGCCTCGTTCTGGATCATCTCTTTAAGGTGGGGAGTTCTAAAAGACCTTCCTGTTCCTAAAAGATAAAGAGCTTCTAAGAGATTTGTCTTCCCTTGAGCATTATTTCCGCGGATGAGGTTGACTTCAGGTGTAAATAAGACTTCCGCCTCTGAGTAGTTACGGAAATGCCTTAAGTAAAGCCGCTTTATATGCATTAGACTTCAAGGCGCATCGGCATGATCACGAAATGAGCGTTGGTCGAATCCGTAATCAGTCCTGGATTATACGCATCGCTTAAGGAAAGTTGAATCGTCTCATCTTTACTATGACGCAAAATATCGAGGAAATAATGAGGATTGAAGGCGATGTCGAGTTTAGGTCCGCCGTAATTGGCGGTCATGCTCACTTTTCCTTCGCCGATTCCACCGCTCATAGCAGTTAGATGAAGTTCTCCGGAAGTAAAGGTGAAGCGGACAGCGCTGCTATGATCGCTGGTAAATAGAGAGACTTGGCGCAAAAGCGACATGAGTTCTTCTCGATGAAGAGCGATCGGATCGTTAGCTTTTTTAGGGATCACGCGGTCGACATCGGGATATTGTCCGTTGAGGAGTTTGGTGATCAGGGTAACGCTGCCGGTTTCGATGCCGATTTTATCAGGGAAGAAAGTGAGCTTGGATTTTTGTTCTTTAACTTCTAAAAGCTTGATCATCTCTTCGACGGCTTTCAGAGGAAGAACGTACGCACCGGCTTGGTCTTCAGAGAGTTCGACATCGGCAAAAAGTCTGGCAAGTCTTTTGCCATCGGTGCCGATAAAGGTCGCTAATTTTTGACGATGCTGGAGCAAGATGCCATTGAGGACTTGACGGTTGTCATCACGGGCTGCAGCAAATGAGCTGCGGACGAGCATCTCTTTGAGCAGAGTATTATCGAGATCTAGAGAGATGCCGCCAGAAAGATCAGGCAGTGCTGGGAATTCATTTTTATGCATGCCGCTCATCTTGAAATGGGAAGTTCCGGCGTTGATATGAGCAGCTTCGGGAGTTGCAGCGTGGATTTCAACTTGAGAAGAGGTGAGTTCTCGGACGAGCTGAAAGAATTTTTTAGCAGGGAGTGTAATGGAGCCTTCTTCTTCGATTTTGACATTGGCATAAGCTCTCATGCTAACGGTTAAATCCGTCGCACTAATAATAAGCTGATCATCGACCGCTTCCAACAAAACGTTACTCAAAATAGGAAGCGCCGGTTTTGCAGGAACGATGGCTTGGATTTTTCCAATTAAGTTGAGCAAGTCAAGTCTGGGAATGGTGAATTTCATAGATGATCCTTTTTTCCTAGAAGATACTCGATTCACAAGACTAGTGTCAATCGTCCTGTTTCATAGAACGATCCATCTCGCGTTTATCTTGACGAGCTTTCAGAGAAGCTCGCTTATCGTAGGCTTTTTTACCTTTAGCGATGCCAAGACGGACTTTGACAAGACCATGCTTGAGATACATCCCTAGCGGAATGATCGTCAGGCCTTTTTCATCGATGACAGATTTTAAACGGAGAAGTTCTCTTTTATGCAGAAGAAGTTTGCGCTCTCTTCGTTCTTCATGATTATAGATATTGCCGAATTTATAAGGAGCAATGGAAGAGTTCTTTAAAAAAGCTTCGCGGCGATGAAAAACAACGTAGGCTTCTTGGAGGTTGCCGCCATGATCTCTCAGGGATTTGATCTCGGTTCCCAAAAGAACAATGCCCGATTCCAATGTCTCCAATATCTCATAATTATGATGAGCCTTGCGATTGGAAACCAGATCTTCCATTAGTTACCCGAATAAAGATTGTCCGAAAGCTGTTACAGTGAAACATTCGCGGCCTTGATAGGTTCCGACAGCAGTAATCCCTGCTTCAAAGAGCCACTCAAATACGATTGCGCGGATATACGCTCTTTCATCAGGGCTGTACTCTGGAAGGGCATACTTCCAGCCTTTACCGCATTTTTTTAGTGTTGCAGAAGTATGATCTCCAAATGGAACGATCACACCCTTATCGAACTCATCAAAAAAGACCCAGCCGGTATGCAAAACGCGCATCACAGCTTTTTCAGCATCGCGGATCACTTTTTCTGTCATGAGATGGGCAGGGACTTCGAATGATTGAATCTTATTTAAAGAATGGCGGTAGAGATAAAGAGCGCGGTTTTCGACACGCATTTCAAGCCACTCAGCCGCAGGCTCAGCTGCTTGGAGCGTCCCATCAACAACTTCTGCAAGTCTTAAGAGCTGAAGTTTACTGATGATCTGATCGATATACTGAGGAGTTGGAGGAACTTCTTGAAGACGGGCAGCGATCGCAGCGTATCCTTTAGGATTAAGTGGGGTAGGCTGTTTTTTAACGAGTTGAAGAACAGCTGTCATATCTTCGATAAAAGCAAAATCGTGAGAGCGGTAACGCTCAATTTTTGCAGTATCTGAAATAGATGTTGTCGTGGTTGTTTTTAAGAACGTTAGATATTCACGCCACTCATGGAAAGGAGTGACTTTTTCTTCCCAGCAATCGCCAGATTGTTGATATCTCAAACAACAGACAAAATGAAGTTCTAAGATGAGCATGTTTTCTTCAAACTTCTCACGAGAAAGTTCGTACTTTTTCATGACTTCTTTCGCAGAAAGAGATAAATCTGGAGCGCGTAAGACATCTTGGGCGATCGCTGATAGAGCAGGATCTCCAAAAGTCAGCTCCATCAGATACCTTTGGAAGATCTGCGGGGTCTGGAGGTATTTTTCAACGAGGGATTCAAAGATATTATTAGAGGTGCGTGGGATTGAGTACCAGATAGGAAGAACATGGATCGGGACTTTTTTAAGGGTGTTTTGAAGAAATTCCATGCCAGGACAGAAGTCAGCCTGAAACTTCTCGATTTCAGTTTCAAAATATTTTCTAGTCTCCTTATCCACGACAATCGAGTCGCCTTCAATGACTAAAAGACCTGTTTTACTCAGTGATTCTAAGATGGGGAGGAGCTCTTCTTCTGTTTTATCGATGTTTTTGGCGATTTTGCGGATGGGCGCTCTGATGGGGCTATATAGAATTTCCTCCAAAACAGCGATCTCGAACGAAGTGAAGCTGGCTAATAAAAGACGATTCTCGATATC
>CAZBCR010000085.1:3266-6833 GCA_964490565.1 uncultured bacterium | reverse complement strand
TAGAGTACATGGCTACGAACCATGGGGTCAGAGGTTCAAATCCTCTCCGGTGCAACTTTCATATGATCATAAAAGTTTTTACATCAGGGCCTGCAGAAACGAACACCATCCTTATAGGGTGCTCTAAAACACGGCAGGCTGCCATCATCGATGCACCTCAGGGCAGCGCAGAATGGATCATCCAAACTCTTAAGAAAGACTCCCTTACTCCACAAATGATCTTGCTGACCCATACACATTGGGATCATATTGCTGATGCGGCTAAACTCAAAAAACTTTTAGATATTCCGATCTATGTCCATCCTGAAGATGCCGGCAACTTAGAGAGGCCGGGCTCGGATAGGCTGCCCCTTTATTTTCCCATTGAGGGGGTAAAGGCAGATAAATTTTTAAGTGATGGTCAGATCATTCCACTGGGGGATTTACAGATCGAAGTGATTTGTACGCCGGGCCATACCCCTGGAGGAGTCTGTTTTTGGCTCCGAAAAGAAAAAATATTAATATCAGGGGATACTCTATTTAAGGGGACAATTGGAAATATCAGCTTTCCCACTGCCCGCCCTGAATCGATGTGGAAGTCGCTCAAGAAACTTGCTACCCTTTCTCCTGAAACAAGGGTATTCCCAGGCCATGGTCCAGAAACGACGATTAAAGCAGAGAGCTGGATCGGGCATGCAAAAGAGAGATTCGAAGATTATTAAAAAGGAACATTATGAATAGTTTATTGATTGGAAAAACGTCTCCAAATTTCAAAGCAAAAGCTGTTGTGAATGGAAAAATCGTCACCGATTTTTCCTTAGGTAATTTTTTGGGACAGTATATCGTCTTCTTTTTTTATCCATTGGACTTTACGTTCGTCTGCCCAACAGAGCTCCATGCTTTCCAAAGTAAGCTGGAGAGTTTTGAGCAAAGAAATGCCCAAGTGATCGGATGTTCTGTCGACAGTGCAAATAGTCATGGTGCCTGGCTGGGCACTTCAAAAAACAAAGGTGGAATTGAAGGGGTGACATATCCTTTGGTTTCAGATCTGACAAAATCGATCTCAAAGGACTTTCATGTTCTCAAAGAAGATGAAGGGATTGCTTATCGAGGACTTTTCATCATCGATAAAGAAGGAATTGTCAGACATCAGCTTGTTAATGACTTGCCTCTTGGACGGTCTGTAGAAGAAGTCCTGCGGACTTTGGATGCATTGATCCACTACGAGAATCATGGAGAGGTTTGTCCTGCGAATTGGACAGTCGGCGCTAAGACAATGAAGCCGACGCAAGAAGGTTTGGAAAATTACTTCGCGGTTAAATAATCGTAGAGGTCTTTTTCAGAGACTAGAAGGACACTTTGATAAAGGTGGCAGATCGGAATTGCAGCTTGGATGAGCTCTTGATCACCAACGCCTGGCATGCCTATTGCAGCCAAAGTTGTTTGTAATGATCTCTGTTTTAGGAATTTAAGCCCGTGAATGTAGTCTTCGGTGCTGAAACCCTCTTCCCCTACTCTAAAATAGATGAGAGCGTGCTTATATAAGAGAGCTTGGACAGCATAGCGTATCCCATCGGAGTTTTCAGGAGGATTTCCTAAAAAGTCGAGGACTTGTTCAAGGGACGTTAGATAAAGGGGCAGGCATAGTTCACCTCTTTCTGCTGCACCAAATAAAAAAATTGTGGGCTTAGACTTCATTACCCCTCTATAGACATATATAAAAATTATTTTAAAGTTTATTTTGAATAGGCTAATCGTTTATCAAAATAGGTATTGAGGCGTAAGTTATGAAAAGAATCGTAAGTGCTTTTCTTTGTTGGACTTGTTATTTATCTGCAGTCGGAATTCCAGTTGAGGAGAACCTTACGATCTCAGAGTTGGATAATGGGATAGAGGTTTGGCTGAAGCCGAATCGATTGCCAAATCAAACGATTTCCTGTCGTGTCATTGCGAAAAACCCTTTTGAAGCAGTTCCCCAGGTTTTTTCTCTAGATTGTCCAGTGGATGCTTTCGAAGACGAGCTCCCTTATTTTGTGGATCGATGCAAGGAGTCGATCTTGAACGAGGCAGTATGCAAAATGTCAGTGGTCGCTGTCGGTGATTTTGAAGAAAAGAGCCTAGCGGAATTTCTCGGGGCTGCTTTTGAAGCTTTTTCACAGAAGGCAGTAGTGCCCACTATCCGGATGGTCTCAGTCAATCCTTCGGCTGAGAGCGACATGGTCTATTTATCCCTGACATACCCCACTTCTTTTCAGGAAATCAAAACGGACCAAGACCTTAAAAAACTCTGGATCTTATATCTGCTCCAGTCGGTCGTCGAAGAAAGATTCCGCAAAACTGCCAAAGAAGCCAATGGTCAGTGGATTCCAGCAAGCCAAGCTAAGTATTTACTTCCCTATGCAAATTCCGTTGCTAAAGGCAAACAAATGGTTGGAGAACCAAATGGAATGCTATTAGCATTTTTAATGGCCATCAAAGAGGTTAAAAGCTGTGGTTTTTCAGATCAGGAATTGTCGGATGCCAAAGCCAAGCTGCAGAAAAACCTTTTAAACTTTTACCAGAAAAATCCAACGAGCTCTATCCTCGCTGATTACTTAGCTTCTCACTGTGCTTTTGGGGCTGGTCATCCCGATTATTCTATTTTTATGACATTGTCCTTCAAGGCGATATCTGAGATTGAAAAAAACGACGTTGCAGATATGATAGGCGTCTATTTTAAAGATGCAACCCGGCGTGTAGAGATGGCTGT
Source organism: uncultured bacterium (assembly GCA_964490565.1). Lineage (GTDB taxonomy): Bacteria > Chlamydiota > Chlamydiia > Chlamydiales > Rhabdochlamydiaceae > PALSA-1444. The sequence continues at coordinate 4,105 of CAZBCR010000085.1, read as the reverse complement.
TCCTCCTAGTTTAAATATTAACGAAGCCCATATCGTGGGGGTTTTAGACACCTATCGGACTGATGATCTAGTTCTGAATATCAATGATAAAACTTCCAATGGCACTGATACTGCAAATGCGTTGTATGCAAAGCTTTTGCTGACAGAAGACGAAGGTGCGACTATTTATAAGATCATCGATGCCCTAGGCAACTGGGGGATCCCCAAGCTCTATAAAAAAGAAGAAGAAATGGCTGAGCTGGGCAATAGAGTTCAGCATGTCCACCCCTTTAAATTCTTGGAGAAGGTCTTAAATACTCCTGAGCTCAAAGCAGCGATGCTCACTGTTGAAGACGGCTTTTTAAGTTTGAAATGGCGAGGGTTCTTCGATGGTTCTACCCATTCTCCAGGATTCACAGCCAAATGCGAGCGAGAGTTTGCTAAAGATAATCTGGATCCGTATATCGTTGGTTTTTGCCAAGCTGTCAAAGCCAATCCTGAACAAGTCCGCTTTTTCGTTGAGAAAAAAGAGTGGGAGAAACTAGTGCGGTTTTTGATCAAGTTGGAAAACTGATCTACAGCCTGCTCTAAGCGACTAATATTCGACTTCAATTCAACTGTCTAGTATCTCTTGATTTAGGAGCTGCTATGTCGCAAATAAAAGTCTCTAGAATCATATTCTCATCCCTGATTTGTGCTTCACTTTTCAGTTCTTTAGAAGGTGGAGAGTTCTGGGGAAAACATTCATCATTCAGTTATCCCGAAAAAAAGAAAACAGTTGAAAAGCCTGTTGATGTCCCGGAGATGACAGTTCAGGCTAATCGCCTGAATATTCGGCAGATTGAAGGCGGTGGTATTGG
>CAZBCR010000085.1:1832-3166 GCA_964490565.1 uncultured bacterium | reverse complement strand
GGTTATTTTCACACCCGTTTTCATAAATTTAAAGGGCATAGGCTCTATGTAAAATCAAAACGTGAGTATGACTTCGCCGGCGCTAATGCTGAGGTCGCCTATCACTGGATGCCCAGTGATAACATCGATGTGACGGTTGCCTTGGGACCTTATTACCTCCAGGGAAAATTTGGTCATTTTGGTCTCGGCGCCCAATCGCGCCTAAAAGCAACCTTTATTAACGCAATATCTATCGAGGGCATAGGAAGTTACGACAATCATTTTAATTGGAAGGGACAAGGTCAAATTGCTTTTTCAATTCCTCTAGGGCCTAAAATGAAAACCCCTGGTATTTCAAAATCAAATAGCCTCCATAAAAAGGCGCTTAATCTCCGAGTTGCCCAGCCTGTCCAACGGTTTGAAATTATCGCTGCCGATACTTCTAAAAAAAGCAAAGTAGCCATCAATCCTGCTACAGGCCAGCCTTATAACTTTGTATTTGTTAATAACGATCCGCCGACCGCTCCAAATGGCACCTTTGAACATGCATTTCTGACAATGGGAGATGCACAAAATGCCTCAGCGCCCGGCGATATCATCTATGTCTTTGCGGGAAATCTTTATTCTTCTCCGGATGCGACGCTTTTCACCATGAAAGACAATCAGAAGCTCTGGGGCTCTGGGATTAATCACCCGATTAAAACCACTATTGGAAGGGTCGTTATTCCGACTTTCACTTCATCCTATCCTCAGCTCAGCAACAGTGGAGCAGGACATACAGACTTTAGTATTATTCAGATGGGTAACAATGCTGAAATCTCAGGTTTTTCTTTCCCTGATGTTGATGTCTTCATTTTCCAAGGCGCAATCAGTGGGAACGGGATTGTAAATAGCTTGATTGAGAGTAATCGATTTACATTGAATGGGACTGCCAGAACCAGTGCTGTCTCTTTTCAAGACTGCTCTGGTGTGAACACTCTTCAAAATAACACAGTGACGATCGTCGATACACAGTCGGACATAGGTTTCGTCGTGCAAGCTGGACTGCCGCAGACAGGGATCGTCTCTTATCGAATCCTTGGTAATACACTCACCGGTACGGTGGGAAGCTCCCGTGGAGGGGTACTTTACTTGCCTACCAATATGAATCCTATCAATTTAGCGATCCAATTAGTGGTCCAAAATAATACGATTTCTCAGTTTGACAACGGGGTATCCATACAGGTTGAAAAAATCGTATCAAGCTCTGTAGATATAGTTTCTAATAGATTCCAAAGCAACGTAAATAGCGCTACCTTCACAGCCAATTTTACAGGGACGCATACGGTTGCCATGACAGGAAACACCATAGTAAA
>CAZBCR010000085.1:0-1732 GCA_964490565.1 uncultured bacterium | reverse complement strand
ATTCCTAGAGGAACGTGTCCGTAAAGGCTTTATTGCTCTAGAAACTTGACGTTAAATCTTCCTACCTACTAATAGGAAGATAAGAGCATGAAAGAACGTCAGCCTGTTAATTACATTTACTTTGGGTTTTTGTTTCTAGTTCTTTCTGTGCTGCACATCTATCACGTTTTTCTAATTGAAAATACAACGGCTCTTCATCGCTTTTTTTATACGATCCACGCACTCGGACAATGTGTTGTAGAAGTGCTGATCTTAATGGTCATCGGCCATTTTCTGGCTAAGTTATCTAAAGTGCTCAGTGTCGCTTTTATCATGGTGACATTTCTTGTGTTCTTAACCCATTTGATTGACTTTCCTTTGGTCCGGATCATGGGAATGTCATTTTGGTACGCCCTCGATATGATGTTGGCAGAGAGTCTGACTAATTTCATCGAACTTCTTCTGGCAACACATACCCCGCTTATCTATTGGATATTGGCGGGTCTTGCTTCGGTATTGATTCCTATCCTAGGGATTGTATTTTTCCGCGCCACCCACAAAATATCCAAAAAAAAACCAATTCATTTTTCCTTTTCTGTGATAGGGATGAGTCTGTTCACGGCCATGCTTTTCCTATCAATTTTTGATGTGAAGATCGGTAAAATTATCGCTTCTGGGAAGGCAGGCCATTTTTTAAAAGCCTTGCCCTGGAAAACCACGTTCTTTCAATCAGCTCCTTCTCAGATAAAAATCGGTCAGCTCGCGCCTAAGCCCTCTGAAAATGAACATCTATCCTATTTACAAGGCGTTAACTTAAAGGCAGCAAAAAAACCGAACATCTTTTTATTTGTAGCAGAGAGTCTTCGAGAGGATTTTTTAACTCCAACAGTGGCGCCTGCACTTACTGCGTTTAGAGAAAACAACATCTCATTTTCTCAAGCTTTTGCTGCAGCTAATGGAACGAACCTTTCATGGTTTTCTATTTTCCATAGTGTTTATCCTTTTCATTGGGAAAAAAGGGAGTTGCAAAATTGGAAATCAGGGAGCTTGCCTCTGCAGGTTTTAAAAAAAGCCGGTTATCAAGTGCATGTCTACTCAGCTTCAAGACTCCAATTTTATCACATGGATGAAAGGTTATTTGGCAAAGACACTTCTCTGGCGGATACGCTTCAGGTCTTTGGTCTAGATGAAGAAAGAGAGAGTCATGAAAATGATGCCGAATGCATGGCAACATTGATCGAAAAGCTCTCGACCCATCCAGAGGGAAATGTTTTCGTTGTCTTCTTAGAGTCGACCCATTTTGGTTATAGCTGGCCTCAACAGGAGAGCTTTGTTCAAGCCCCAGAGATGGATTTCTTAAGTCTGACCTGTTCTAACGATCAGGTTGAGGGTGTGAAAAATAGATACCGCAATGCGATCCATTTTATCGATGGACTCTTTGGACAATTCATCAAGAAGTTAGATACGGTTCCGGGTGGAAAAGAATCCGTCATAGTATTCACAGGAGATCATGGGGAAGAATTTTTCGAGCAAGAACACGTCTTTCATGCTTCTAATCTCAGTTCCATGCAAATTCATGTGCCGCTCTATTTCCGTTTAGGAACTTCTCGAGCAAACGATTCAAGAGAGATCGCATCGCATCTCGATATTTTTCCCAGCATATTAGATCATGTGCTAGGCGAGCAGCACTTTGCGTCATGGTTTGACGGAGAATCTATTTTACGCCCTGCGAAAAAGAATTTTACGATCTCAG
>CAZBCR010000084.1:0-6973 GCA_964490565.1 uncultured bacterium | reverse complement strand
ATTCCTAAAGCCTAGACTTATTTCATAAACAGTTCTAGATAACACTTCGCAGAATTTAAGGTGGCCAACTGATTTGCTTTGATTTGATTGAGCGGATGTTTTGAAGGAGCATCAATCAATGACAAAGTAACGCCCTCATTTGTCTTGGGAATAAGTTTAATCCGCGTGCATTTTTTCATTGCCGCTGCGAAACTCCTTAATTTGGTCATTTGATCATTGAAGTTGAGCACGTACTGAGTATCTTCATCTTCAAGGGTCAGGGAAAATGGTTTGGTTGTGGAGACTACCTCTTCAAGCATCTTTAGAGGAATAAGGCTCACTGTCGTAAGTTTCTTTTTTTCTTTTTTCTTTATCACTTCAATCCAGAAAAAAAGAGTGTCTTCTTTGACCATGCAGCCTTCTGCATTTAGCGCAGCAACTCGGGCTTTATCAAATTTGAAAAGATGGTTTTCAAGAAAAGAAATGTTTGCCTTGAATTTCTCCGTTTTTTTAGCTCCAGGGCTAATAGGTGAAGATTCAACGGAGATAGTTCTTTTTTCGGGAGTTTTATGGGTTTTGACGAGTTTTTCAAATGTCCTTACATTGGCTTCTGCTTCATCCAATGAGGAATTACTCGTGTCAACAAATGCTTGCACTACGTTCTCCAGAGGATATTTTATTGACTCTGCTGTCTGACTTATAACTATACTTCCTAGGGAGACCTTCCCTAGAGTTTCAACAGCCGATGGAGGTAATCCCTCCAAAGTCCCAGAGACTGATGAAGGCGATGGAGCTGATGTAATAATAGATGGAGTGTCCCCATCTATCGAAGAAGGAGGTTGTTGTACAACATCCAGGCCTTGTGTTGCAGTATCAGGCGATGTGGTTGATTGAACAGGAGGTGGGGGGATCCCATCTATCGAATTAGATGTTTGCTTTAATACAACCTGTCGACGCTTTCTTGTAGATGATGGAACAACGGGTGTGGCCCCACCTGTCGAAGCAACGGATTTTAATCCTTCATCCTTGTCCTGACTCGCATCGGTAGACGCAGTGGGAGGTGGTGGAATGGTGTTGCCTATCGAAGCAGCGAGTTGATCTAATATAGTTTTTCGGCGCTGGGTAGTCGAGGGTCATGTAGTGGTTTCACCTTGCGAACCAAGGGTTCTCACTACTTCATCGTTCTCGTCTTTTCCGGTATTGGAAGTCACTGGAACAAGAGGCGGAGTGGTCACGCCTGTTGAACCATGGAATGGTATTTCATCATCCCCATCATCTTCTTCAAGTTCGGACCAATGTTGTAGAGCCACTTTGCAAACCAAATAAAGGACAGGTGCTCCGATTCTAAAAGGAGTAGGAAGCTTCTGGGCAAGGATGAGATAAGCGACAGCGCTAGTCATCAAAGAAGCTGCTTCTAGTTTAAGCGGGGAAGTTTTTTGAGCAAATAGTCGTTGGACGAGCCTGTCGGCTGCAATGGGAAGAAACGCCAAGCCGAGTACAAGTAAATTAGACCGAACATAGGAAGAAGTGATAGCTGCCATAGATGAAAACTCTTTTTAAGTACGGAAAGTTTGTACGAATGATGAGTTCTTGGCAAGAGAGATGTGTTTTTAGTTCTTTAGATTTTATCCTGGAAGATTCCATAATCCAGATTTATGAAAGTTGCTGATTTCCATTGCGATCTCCTTTCTTTTTTAGCAGAGGATAAGAGCCGCACCGCTCATGATCCTGCATCTAGGGCCTCGATCCCTCTTTTAAAAGAAGGAGGGGTAAGTCTGCAGACGTTAGCGATATTTACTAAGACCGGGGAAGCTTCTGTCCAAGAAGGTATCAAGCAGGCGGAAGTATATTTTCAGCTCTCACAAAAATATCCGGTCTTTGGAAATGAGATTAAAACGATTGTTTCCATAGAGAACGCCTCGGGTTTTTGCGATGAAAAAGAGCCTCTGCAAAAAGGCTTCGAGAGATTAGAGGGCTGGTTTAAAAAAACAGGAAGAATTGCTTACATCAGTTTGACGTGGAATGAGGAAAACCGCTTTGGTGGCGGTAACGCCACAAAAATAGGTCTGAAAAAAGACGGCCTGGAACTCTTAAGATGGATGAGCGGTAAAAAGATCGCGATTGATTTAAGCCATACGTCGGACAAATTGGCAGAAGATATTTTGAAGGCGATCGAAAACTTAGATGTGATCCCGATTGCGAGCCATTCCAATTTCAGAAAAGTCTCAAACCATCCGAGAAATCTTCCAGATCATCTAGCCAAAGAAATCGGAGCTAGAGGAGGCTTAATGGGATTGAATTTTGTGAGGGTTTTTCTGGGGAGCCATGGCCCGGAAGATTTCATCCGGCAAGTCGAGCATGCCGATAAACTAGGGCTTTTAGATCATTTTTGTTTTGGAGCCGATTTTTTTGCCGATCATGTGCTCCCACCTGAACTCCACTATTTAATGCCGATGTTCAATCCTGGTTTTGACAATGCCAGCTGCTACCCCAAACTCATTGGTCTTTTGGAAAAACATCTCCCGCATGCTATCGTAGAAAAAATAAGTTATAAAAATCTCACCGAGTTTTTAAAATGAAATTTCTTTGTTTGTTTATTCTTCTCTGCGGATCTCTCTTTGCGAAAACGCAACTGGGCGTCGATGTCTTCTTTAATGAAGGAAGATATAAAAGCCTTAGCGGAAAAAAAGTCGCCTTGCTCACCAATCATACTGGAGTCGATGGACAGCAAAGGCCAACTCTTGAACTTTTGCAGCAGTATGAAAAAGAGTACAAAATTGTAGCTCTTTTTTGTCCTGAGCATGGGTTTACAGGCATTGCGTATAATGCAGAAAATGTCGCTCATAAAAAAGAAGGCAAACTCACGTGTTATAGCTTGCATGGTACCCATCGAAGGCCGACAGCTGAGATGCTCAAAGGGATCGATGTCATTATCTGCGACATGCAAGATATTGGCAGCCGTACTTATACCTATGCCACGACTCTTTACTATGTGATGGAAGAAGCCGCTAAAAAGAATATCGAGGTTATTGTTTTAGACCGCCCGAATCCCATTGGCGGCACGATCGTCGATGGTCCGATGCTCAAAGATAAAAACCGGTCTTTTTTAGGGTATATTAATGTCCCGTATTGCCATGGGATGACCATCGGAGAGCTGGCTTGGTTTTTTAATGAAGAATACAAGGTCAAATGCAAGTTGAAAGTGGTTCCAATGAAAGGCTGGAAACGAGAGATGACCTATCAAGAGACAGGGCTTTCTTGGACTCCGACGAGTCCGCAAATCCCTGAAGCCGACACGCCTTTTTTCTATCCAGCAACAGGACTTTTGGGAGAACTTCAGTTAGTCAGTATTGGGATAGGATATACACTACCGTTTAAAGTCGTGGGAGCTCCGTGGATCGATGCAAAGGCTTTTGTCAAAGCTCTCAATGAACAAAATCTAAGGGGAGTGAAATTCATCCCGTTTCATTTTAAGCCGTTCTTTGGGCCTTATAAAAATGAAGAGTGCCATGGTATTCGTATTTTGATCACAGATCCAAGACAGTTTCGTCCGGTCTCGGTCGATTATCTGATGATGGGCGTACTCAAATCTCTCTATCCACGCGAGGTGATCCAACGGCTTAAAGCTATTCCTGAGAGCAAAAGAGCGCTCTTTTGCAAAGCCAATGGCAATTCTTTGATCTGGGATATACTCGTGAAAGAAAAGTATGCCGGATGGAAAATGGTCTCCGTCGATAAAGAAGAGCGAAAAGCTTTCTTAGAAAAACGTCACAGATATCTGCTGTATTAAGGGCCCTAGGCAAAATAATCGCGGACAAATTGCACGAGATCGCTAACTGCAATCCGGTCCTGCTTCATTGAATCCCGATATCGAACGGTAACGGTCTCTTTCTCGCCTTCAAACGTATCGAAGTCAACGGTGATGCAAAGAGGCGTACCGACTTCATCATGACGGCGGTAGGCTTTACCGACGTTGCCGACGTCTTCGTATTTCATACGTCCGAGGCCTAAGTTCTGGAGGTTTTGTTTGATCTCTTTAGCTTTGGCAACGATTTTTTCGTTGTTTTTAGCAAGAGGCACAACTGCGACTTTGATGGGAGCCAGATGCTTAGCAAGTTTAAGCACAATCCGCTCGCCGTTTTCGAGTTTTTCTTTGGTGTAGGCTTCAGTGAGGATCGCAAGAACACCACGGTCAAGACCAGCAGAAGGCTCAATGACAAACGGAACAACAGCGGTTTTTTTCTCGAGATCTTGGACAACGAGGAAAGCGGTTGAATCAGGATTTGGTTTGACCTTGGCGAAGATTTTTAAACCTTCTTGAGATTTAGAATGAGAGCCTAAGTCAAAGTCAGTCCGATTAGCAACGCCTTCGAGTTCTTCGAGGCCGTGAGGAAACTGGTAAAGAATATCCGTGGTCGCTTTAGAGTAGTGGGAGAGGTCTTCTTTTTTCTGAGGCTGGAGTTGGAGGTTCTCAGAGGTCAGGCCTTGTTTTTTCCACCAGTCAAGGCGGATTTGGACCCATTTTTCATGCCATTGTTCATCGGTGCCCGGTTCAACGAAGAACTCGAGTTCCATCTGTTCGAATTCGCGGACGCGGAAGATGAAATTTCTAGGTGTCACTTCATTACGGAAAGCTTTTCCGATCTGAGCGATACCAAACGGGAGTTTGCGAGATGTGGCATCGATGACGTTTTTAAAGTTAGTGAAGATCCCTTGGGCAGTTTCAGGACGGAGATAACCAAAGTTTGAGCCGTCATCTACAGGACCCAGCGTAGTCTTTAACATCAGGTTGAAGGGACGGGGATCGGTGAGATTTTTTGAGCCGCAATTGTCGCATTTGCCATCGATAATATGATCGGCGCGCATCCGGTGTTTGCATTCGCGGCAGTCGACCATCGGATCAGAGAAAGTCTCTTCATGGCCTGAATGTTTTAGAGTGAGGCGGTGAGTGATAATGGAAGCATCGAGTCCTTCAATATCGTCTCTTTCATAGACCATGGCTTTCCACCAGGCGGCTTTAAGATTATTTTTGAGCTCAACGCCAAGAGGGCCATAGTCGTAGATCCCTTGGAGCCCGCCATAGATGTCAGAGCTTTGAAAGATGAATCCACGTCTTTTGCAAAGAGAAACGATTTCTTCGAGGGAGACTTTATTTTCCATGAGGGTATCCATTGTCCTGGATCATCGCTTTTTTGTAAATCACTGGAGAAGTTCTCTGCCCCAGGGGATGACCATGACTTGCATAGCCAGGATTTCAAGTTGAGGATGGGAGAAAGAATTCTTTTGATGGATTTTGTTGTACTGCATCCAGCATTGGTGGAAAAAATCAAGCGGTAAAGATTTATTTCCACAGGGGACTAGGACAGGGAGGATCATGAAGTGCTGATGAGGGGGATTTGAGGGGTCATGGCCTCTTATTTTAAAAAAAAGTATGTGGGTAAAAAAGCTGCTATTTTGAAATTGATGAATAGATGTGGAGGATGTTTGTATTTTCAAAACATCCTCGACATCGATTGCGATTGAGAGAGGGATCGTGGGATTTCTTGAATCTAGAGGACGAAGGCCTTGCATAGAGTGAAGCTGAGGCAGGGAATTGCTTTTCTCAGCTCCCATTTCATAAATCCCCATTCTATGAGACACAAGAAGCCGGGTGGACTGGACGATTTTCTGTTGATGATGGAGTTGGATGGTGATTTCTTTTTGATAGGGCAGCTCAGGAAGATACATACGATCAGTGATCGGTTGGTGAAAAAAGGGCCGGTTATCAAAGAGGCATACGATAGAAAGATCGGTCTGGTCCAAGGAAGGAATCTGGATGATTCCTTGAGCAAAAGGAGCTTCAAAAGGAAGTTTCTGTAAGGTGTTTTCTGGAAAGATCTCAGTGATAAGGCGTTTATTCAGATTAGGTAGATAAGAGGCGATTGTCTTGGCTCTAAATAGATGATAGATAAACAGAAGAGCGCTAGCTAGGCAGACAACCACGACAACGATGCGGTTGTTCCAGAGGGGATTGCGGGCAATTGCGCGACTAATAAAGAGGGAAGATGCAGTCGCTGGCATCACTGCGCCCATAATGTCTCCAAAAGAGTCTCAAATTATAAAGTCGTATCCATGATCGTAAAGAGTTTAAGAGGAACGTCATCAGGTGCTCTCTTAGAATGCTTGGCGAAATAGGCGTCTTCCCAACTTTGGCGAAGAAGGTCTATCGGAACTAATTTGTTATGTCTAGGTGAGACGATCATCGAGACAACAAATCGCTGCTGCTGGTCGGGTATTTTTTCGTGGTGTCCCGTGATTGCAAAAAACAAGATGTGAGTTTTATCGCTTGTATTAGAAATGAGGTGATTAGAGTAAGTAGGATAATCACGTAATGATAGGTTTCCTTCAAAAGAAATCGAAATGTTCTGGGATTCTCTGACAAATCGATTCATCTCAAATGAATTGCCTCTTTTTGGGAAAGGCTGAGAAATTGACTCTACCAGAGGCTCACCTGCTCCGTGGATGCGATAGATGCCCATTTCTTGATCAACTTTCAGACGCACTGTTTTATAATTATTGGAGTTTTGCCGGAACACGATTGCAATTTCTTCGTTAAGGGGCAATTCAGGAATAAAAACTTCTAGGAAATCACTATTAGTTTGCTGAGTCAGGGGCTGCTGAAAGAACCACTTGTCTTGATGGTAGCATCTTACAAAAATCGGTCCGTCCGAAAGATTGAGAGAGTGATTAATATCAGCTAAAGTGATTCTAATAATTCCCGCGGCATATTGAGGGCGATCAAGCAGCATTTTCTCATTTGCTGCACCAGGGAAAAGTTGAGTGAGCAGGCGTTTGCTTAAATCGGGTTTTGGTTCTGGAGGCAGAGTTGTTTTTTTTGTTTCTGCTGTGAACATGTCAAAGAGAAAATAAAGAAGTAATCCAGCGACGCCAATGAGGACAACAACGGATCGGGTGTTCCAAAGAGAACTCTGAGCGATTGCGCTAACTGCATTGA
>CAZBCR010000083.1:0-7310 GCA_964490565.1 uncultured bacterium | reverse complement strand
TAGAACACCATTTTGATGGTCAGAAATACCTGATGGGCTTGGAAATTCGGGCTGAACTCTCCTTGATAACCCAGCGTGCATTTCGGAAGGCTATCTTTCGTCGGATTGTAGATCACCTCGAATTGCCCAATGCCCACACTTTGAGTACCGGTCAAAGTAGTCTGTGTAAATCTACCCGGAGCTCCCACTAGTGCAGAGACGACTCTCCCAGTTCCAAATGGCTGCCGAAGCGCATAGCTGAGCTTTTCAACAAATGTCAGATTTCCCCATGAGTAAATGATCTTCTCATAAAAACGGAAACCTGTTTCAGCCCGCAACAACGAGGCATATTGATGAAAGTGTCTGGTATTTAAGCGTGGCGCTCCATGCTCAGAATATTTCTCTTTCCAGCTATTGACCCAATCGGTTGAGGCAAACGGCTCAAGAGTGAAATATGACCATCTAACTTGTCCACCCAGTTCAATATGAGGCATGAGCTGCCATATGTTGTAACTCGATTCCGCTGTGCCATTGAATCCTGGAAACTTGATATGCCGTTTCTTATGCACATGAGAGTAGCCGCCTGACAAGAACAAATTGGTGTAAAAATTAGGATACATCCATTCCGAATAAAGAGTCGCTATTCCCTGATTTGTCGTACTATGACCTCTATGCCGCTCTTGAGGACTGTAGTTGTAAATGTAAGTTAATCCTCCTCCAAATAGAACTTTATCCCAGCGATGTTCCACTGCAGCCATCACGCCCCCAGTGTCGACAGAAAAAGCAGGTGATTGCCGCTGCGCCTTTTGATAAGCCACTCCTCCAAAAAGCTCTACCCAAACAGCGCTTCTATCAACGGGCGTGGGCGGTCTGTGAAGCTGTATTCTTGGTCTCAAGGCAGCAACATTGCGACCAGCAGCAGCGGTTAAGACCTCAGGATTTCTTGCGTCCTCTTTCAATGAAACCACTTCTTGCTCTTGATAGTTTTCTAAACGATCGATCGATAAATTATTTGTCAAAAGCTGACTCGCTAAAAACATTCCCCAATCTGCAATGAACGTAGGGAACGCATTCCTCGATGGCGATGCGCTTTCCAGTGCATTTGCCAGTTCGTTACATCCCAACGGTGAAAATAATGCTCTTGTCTCATTAGACCCATTCTCATTGATATAATTGGCAAAAGATAAATTATTACCACTGAGGCAGTCAGTTTCCAGCACTCCACCAAACGGAAAAGTAATATCTCTCGCACCAATAATCATTGAAATGAGAACAGGCGTTTGAGGAAACCCCTGATCGGTTGGAAAAGCAAAAACTCCATTCGCAGTCGATGTTACGTAAACAGTCTTGCTATCGCTTGAAACAGTCAGGCCGTTCAAGTCATTTGCAATAACTCCTGTCAAAATTTCAGAAGAACTCATTGGCGCAGAAGTAGGAACACGGTAGACAAGTCCAGTCGCGGCCGATGAAAAATAAAGATATCCATCATTCGAAACAGATACACCGTTTGTTGATTGCGACTGAATCGAGGTTGCATTGTAAGTTGTAGTACCATCGACCGGAAACGTATAAATCTGCATACCGCCAGCGAACTCGCCTACATAAGCTGTATCGCCGCTGATCGTAATCGATAACGGCTGAGCAATCACTAACCCAATTGCAGTCAATTTAGTTGCTGTGTGTGGATACGAACCTCCAACCGGAAATGAATAGATCCCAGCTGGTCCTAATATTTCAGTGACAACATACCCCACTTTTCCATCACTAGAAAATGCAATCCCCTCTGGATTCAAAATCCCTGTTCCTAGTGGAGTAGGATTATAGGGACCCTTTGTTGGGAAAGAGTAGATCTCACTTAAGTTAAAGTCGGTATAATAGATCGTGCTTCCATCTAGCGAACTTCGGATGCCGCAGGGCGATCCTCCGGGATCATTTGTTAAAATTTGCGCAGGCTCCGACGGCTTTGAGAGATTAGAAGAATAAACATTTCCGGTTGGGCCTCCTGTCTCAAAGGCTATCGTATCTTGGGCATAACCCATGCTCAGTAAACAGCAAGCAACGCTCATCAAACAAAAAGTGTTTTTCATTTTCACCTACATAATTTCTCACTCATAAACTACAAAACAAATAATCACAAGACATGCAGTAAATTAAAGAAATTTTTTGACACCTAATTCCTCTTACCCTATAGCCATGTTAATGGGGAGGAATAACGGTTGAGAATACGGTATGCATTAACTCTCGTGCTGCTCGCTGGCTGTACCCACGGCCTCATCGACCCTTACTCGTATGCTCCCAAATCCCCTTCAACCAAGTACCAACAGACCCTCGATATCACTGACGTGACCGCTTTTTCTCCTGACAATCCTCTTTCTCTTGCTGAAATCCTCGATGTCGCTCTCCGCAACAATCCTTCCACTAAACTAACATGGGCAAAAGCTAGAGCAGCGTCTGCCATCTATGGAAAAAGCCAAAGCCCTTACTTTCCCACACTCAGTGGAAATTTCACTTACGAACGATCTAAAACGACCTATCCTCCAGAGTTTGGTACACCAAGATTTGTGCAGTTTCTCTCCGATTGGGGACCAGAACTGACTCTGACCTACACGCTTTTAGACTTTGGTCAAACACGTGCAACAACAGAAGCCGCACGGCAAGCTCTTCTCTATGCCGATTTCACCCATAACCGGCAGATCCAAACAATTTTGCAGCAAGTGACGACCGATTATTACAATTACCTCAGCCAGCAAGAGCTCCTCAATGCCCAGGAAGCCAATCTCTATACCGCTGAAACCACTTTCAAAGCTGTCGAGCAAGAGCTCTGTGCCGGCACCAAAGACAAATCCGACCTCTTACAAGCTCAAACACAACTACTCCAAACACAAATCCAACTCGTCAACCAAAAGCAAACTCTCATCAACGCTAGAGCTCTTCTCTTAACCGATATGGGCGTGAGTTCCAACCAATCGATCAACATCCAGCAGCTCCCTGCTGTTCCACCGATTGAAGAGATGCTCCAGACCGCTGATCAGCTCCTTTGCACAGCCATGAGAAAACGGGCTGATCTCATCGCTTCAGAAGCGCGTCTTAAGTCAGAAGAAGCCGCTGTCGATGCAGCCTGGCGCCAGTTTTGGCCGACAGTCACTTATAACCTGACTGCTTTTCAGGAATTTTCCAATCCCGGCGGAAACCTCAACGTCAACTACACTAGTACAGTCGCTCTCAATTTTCCCATCTTCTCAGGACTTTCAACCCTCAACAATTTGAAACAAGCTCGTGCGAATAAAACCGCAGCCGAAGCAGAGCTCCGCCAAAATCAGCTCACGGTGATCCAAGACATCGTCACGTCTCACACTTCTGTTAAGTCTAGCTTTGATGCTCTACAATTTTCCGACAGTCTTTTAGAGACAGCCAAAAGACAATACGACGTGATTCTTGGACGCTACAAAGCCGGTGTTGCAACCATTTTGGAGCTCGTCTCTGCGCAAAGCACGCTTGCCGACGCAAGAGCCAGCCAAGTCAGCAGCACCAACCAATGGCTCAACTCCCTCGTCAACCTCAGCTACGCAGCAGGCACTTTAGAAGCCCCTATCAGACAGGAGATGGAATGAAAAAACTTGCGCTTCTTTTACTTCTGGCTGCTTGTTCTAAAACACCACCACCCGTCACACCACCTCCCTATGTCACGGTCGTCCAGCCAAAAGTCGCTGATGTTCCTCTTTTTTATGAGTATATCGGCCATGTCGAGCCCAACCAATCCGCCCGCATCAAACCGCAAGCTCAAGGCGTCATCGTCGGTAAATATTTCACTGAAGGGCAAGAAGTCCAAGAAAACGATCTGCTCGTGACGATTGATCCTGCACCGTATCAAGCCGAGCTCGATCGTGCAAACGCAGAGCTCGCACAAAATATGGCAACCTTGCGCCAAGCCAAAGATACCGCCGAAAGATATTCTGCTCTGGTCCGAGATGAGTATGTCTCTCAGCTCGATTACGACCGTTATGTCACTAATGTTGCCACAGCAGATGCCGCCGTTAAACAATCGTTTGCTGATGTCGAAAAAGCTCAGATCGATCTGAGCTATTGCACCATCACTGCCCCTTTTAAAGGAGTGACTAGCAAACTCCTCATCGACGTCGGAAATTATGTTCCCGTGGGCGGCTATGGCAATAGTGATAACATTATCTTGGTCCTCAATCAAATCTCACCCATCCGCGTCAGTTTCTTCATTCCTGAAAAAGATTTACCGCGCATTAAAGCTCTCCATGCGCAAAAAGCTCTAAAAACCACTGTCATCCTCAATCATGAATGCATCGAAGGAAATCTCTATCTCATCAATAACGAAGTCGATGAAACTACCGGCACGATCCTGCTCCAAGCGCTATTTCCAAACACGGACAAAAAACTTTGGCCTGGTGAATACCTCGATGTCAGACTGATCTTGGAAACCAAAAAAAATGCGATCCTACTTCCCAGCCAAGCTATTCAGATCGGGCAAAACGGCCCCTATCTGTATGTTGTCAAGGCTGACAATACTGTTGAGCTGCGCAATGTGAAAATGGGTCAAAAAGAAGACGAACAAGTCATTGTTGAAACCGGAATCTCCCCTGGAGAAACCGTGGTGTTAGAAGGCCAGCTCAATCTCTATCCCGGGGCTCAGGTCGTTATCAAATGATCTCCCAACTCTTCATCAAACGCCCTGTCATGACGACCCTAGTGATGGTCGCCATCCTATTTTTCGGGATCATCGCCTATAAACAAATCCCTGTCAGCGATCTTCCGAACGTCAACTACCCTGCGATTACCGTCACAGTAGAATATCCCGGTGCCAACCCCAGCACCGTAGCTAACAACGTCGTCAGCCCTTTAGAAAGACAGTTCTTGACCATTGAAGGAGTCGAATCGATCGCATCGACAAGCTCGACTGGCAATGCTACGATTGTTTTGCAATTTGCTTTAGAAAAATCGCTCGATTCTGCAGCTCTTGATGTTCAAAATGCCATCAATTCAGCAGGTCCAGAACTTCCCCAAAACCTTCCCTACGCTCCGACCTACGATAAAACAAATCCCTCACAAACTCCGATCCTCTATTTTGCTGTTGCCTCCGATACGATGCCGCTCCATGAACTCTACGGATATGCTCATACTTACATTGGTGAAAGGCTCAGCACCATCAGCGGAGTTGCGCAAGTCGTCGTCTACGGATCTCCTTTTGCCGTCCGGGTCCAAGTCAATCCCCAGAAACTCGCCGCTAAACAAATTGGAATCGATGAAGTCGCCGCTGCCATCCAAACTGCCAACGTCAACATCCCCACCGGAACACTCTTTGGAAAAACTGGTGAATTCACCATCGATGTCAACGGCCAGCTCAATCAAGCTTCTCTCTACGATTCGATCATCATAAAAAATGAGACCGGCAACATCGTCCGGATCCGAGATGTGGGAAAAGCCTTAGACAGCACTCACGATGATAAGGAATACATCAGGTACTTTTCATCTGAGACGGAGAAAGCCTGCGTTGTTTTTGGAGTATTGACCCAGCCCGGTGTCAACTCCATGAAAGTCATCTCTGATGTCAACCGCATCCTCCCCAAATTAGAAGCTAGTCTTCCGGGATCTGTCACCCTCTTCCGTGTTTTTGATAAAGGTGTTTTCATCAATGAAGCCGTCCGCGATGTCGAAATGACACTTTGCGTCGCCTTTCTTTTAGTTGTTTTTGTGATCTTCTTTTATTTGGGCAAACCGATGAACACCCTCATCCCAGCTCTTGCCCTTCCTGTGATCATCATCGGGACATTTGCCGCCATGTATCTTCTCGGTTTCACCGTTGACATCCTCTCGCTCCTTGCGATCACACTCTCCATTGGATTTCTCGTCGATGATGCCATTGTCGTTTTAGAAAATATCGTCCGGCATGTCGAAGCCGGCATGACGCCTTATGAAGCTGCCCTTAAAGGCTCCAAAGAAATCAGTTTCACCATTGTGTCGATGACGCTTTCTCTTTGCTCTGCTTTTATTCCTCTCCTTTTTATGGACGGAGTCATTGGAAAACTCTTCCATGAGTTTGCAGTCGTCATTGTCTCTGCCGTTCTCATCTCAGGATTTATTTCTCTCACACTGACACCCATGCTTTGTTCTCTTCTTGTTCGTCCGCATCACATCGAAAGTAAAAAAACTTTCATGGAAAAGCTCTCTGAAAAATTCAACCTTACACTCGTGACCTTCTATGAAAAAACGTTAGCTGTCGTTCTCCGCCATCCTAAACTCACGCTTTCTGTCGGAGCGGCATCAGTTGTGGCCTCTATCCTGCTCTTCAAATTTCTCCCTGCTGACTTTCTTCCCCCTGACGACATCGGATTCATCGTTGTCCACACCCAATCTGCGACAGGCACCTCTCCTTTTCAGATGATGAAGTATCAAGACGATCTCACTCGAACAATCAAAAATCATCCTGCGATCGATTCCATTCTTTCGTTTGGCGCTATTCCCAACGACAACAAAGGACAGCTGTTCATCCGCCTTAAGCCCTATAAAGAGCGAGCTTCGATACAACATATCATTGGAGAGCTCCGAAACACTTTTCAAGAGTTCCCTGCTGTCCAAACTTTTGTCAAACCTTTGCCCCTCATTGATCTCCAAGTCTCGACCACTGACATCAAATCCCCCTATCAATACACCCTGCAAAGCCTCGATCCTGCTTTGCTCTACCAATCAACCGACACACTCATCGAGCAACTGAAAACCATTCCAGCTCTAACGCAAGTCAGCACTGACCTCGAGATCAAACAGCCTCAGCTGAATATTGAAATCCTCCGCGATAAAGCCTCTGCTCTTAATCTCTCTGCCGCCGATATCGAAAATGCCCTCTCTTATGCCTTTGCAGCCACCAACCTCTCCCCCATCAACGATCCTGAATACCAATATTATGCTATCTTAGAGCTCGAACCCAAGTTCTACAGCGACCCCAGTCTTCTCTCTCAGCTCTATATCCGCTCCTCTACCAACAAACTCGTTCCTCTTAACGCTGCCACTCGTCAAAGCCAAACCGTCGGACCCTTAAACATCAATCGTTTCAATGGCCTTCCAGCGGTGAACATCTTTTTCGATGTCGGGACCAATGCACTCGGCCCCGCCATCGCGAAAATCGAAGCCCTTGCCCATCAAACACTCCCTCCCACCGTCACAGGACAAGTTCAAGGAACTGCTGATGTTTTTAAAGACTCGTTTGCTAACTTAACCCTTCTGCTTCTCGTCACTATTTTTGTCATCTACATCATCCTCGGCATTCTCTATGAAAACTTCCTCCATCCGATCACCGTCATGTCGACACT
>CAZBCR010000082.1:0-7363 GCA_964490565.1 uncultured bacterium | reverse complement strand
GTCGCTTATGAAATCGATACTCTCCAGCCATCGATTACACAGATCGATCCTCGGCTCCGAAAGCCTCATGAATTATTTCTGAAGATCAATTCATTCAACCGCGAGCCTGATGGTTCTTGGCTGCTGGATCTCGAGTACGAGAGTGATATCGGATCAATCGATGTGATGTCGATCTGGGATGCATTGAATGAAGGCAAGCGGCATCTTTTTTCCACAGCAGGTCTGATCCTATTAAAATCTCCACGTTATAACTGGCTCAGGGGAATTTCTAAAAAACGGTGGATGAAAAAAGGAAAACAGATCCGGCTTACCACGTTAGAGTGGATCAAACTTTTTGTTTTCGAAGAGATCAAAGAGCCGGATGATCCAACAAGTTTAAGAAACTGGAACGAGTTTAAAAACTTTGAGCCGTCGGTTCCGTTTGATATCACAGGGCTGAAGAGCGAGTTGAGAAATTATCAAGAGACTGGACTCAAGTGGCTCTGGTTCCTCTACTCTCAAGGACTCTCAGGACTTCTTTGCGACGAGATGGGCCTTGGTAAAACTCACCAAGCGATGGCGCTTCTTGCTGCTGCTTCTAATGCTAATCCTGCAGGCAAATATCTTGTCGTTTGTCCGACTTCAGTGATTTTCCACTGGGAAGAACTTTTGAAGAAGTTTCTGCCGCGACTCAGAGTTTATGTTTACTATGGCGCGCAGAGGACCCTTGTTGATTTCAATGAACATTACGACCTTTTACTGACGTCTTATGGGACGCTGCGCAGCGAAAAGAGTCCACTGTCGGAAGTTCCTTTTGAAATCTCGATCTACGATGAAATCCAGATCGCAAAAAATGCGTCGTCGCAGACGCATAAAGCTTTAAAGCTGATTAATGCGACGATCCGCATTGGTCTGACAGGAACTCCTATTGAGAATAACCTGCTCGAGCTCAAATCGCTTTTCGATGTGGTGCTTCCTGACTACATGCCGACGGAGACGCTCTACAAAGAGCTCTTTGTCAACCCGATCGAAAAACAAAATGATCACGATAAGAGATTTTTACTCGCTCGTTTTATCCGGCCTTTTGTCCTACGACGTAAAAAATCTGAAGTTCTTTTAGAGCTTCCAGAAAAAACAGAGACATTGGCTTACGCACCCCTTTCAGAAGAGCAAAGGACTCTCTACCGCGAAGTCTATCGCTCATCCAAAGAACAGCTTTTTAAAGAGCTGCAGGATAATTCCAAGCCGACACCGTATCTTCACGTCTTTGCACTCCTAACTAAGCTGAAACAGATCTGCGACCATCCGGCTCTCTTTAAAAATGAAGTCGATAATTATAAAAAGTATTCTTCTGGCAAATGGGATCTCTTTGTTGAATTGCTCAATGAAACCCGCGAGAGCGGTCAAAAGCTGGTTGTTTTTTCTCAGTATCTAGGGATGCTCGATATTATTGAGAACTACTTAGAAGAGCATAAGATCGGTTTTTCAGGAATTCGAGGTTCAACACGTGATCGAAAAGGGCAAGTGGAGAAATTCCGGGATGATCCAAAATGTGAAGTTTTCATTGGATCGTTGCAGGCTGCGGGCGTTGGAATTGACCTGATTTCAGCCTCTGTTGTGATCCATTATGACCGCTGGTGGAACCCTGCAAAAGAAAACCAAGCGACGGACCGGGTTCACCGGATGGGTCAAAGTCGTGGCGTTCAGGTCTTTAAAATGATCACCCGCGGGACCATTGAAGAGCATATCCATGTTTTAATTGAGAGAAAGCTCGGTCTGATGGAGCAAGTCATCGGATTCGATGAACAAGATCAAGTCAAAGTTCTGACCCGTGAAGACCTCTTAGAGCTCCTCAGTCTCATGGACAACTACCCTGAAAATAATTAATTGAATTCTTTTAGATAGTAATAAATTTTTTATTCCATTTCTTTATATGGGGAAAGCGAGTAAAATTTTCTCTCAAATCGATAAATATATGAAAAAGTTTAAATTGGCCCTTGTCGGCCGTCCCAACGTAGGGAAATCAGCCCTTTTTAATCGCCTCTGCGGAGCGAGAATTTCCATCGTAGATGATGAGGAAGGAACCACGCGCGACCGTATCTATGGAAAAGCCGATTTCTTCGGACGCCCCATTGATATTATCGACACGGGTGGTATTGCAGCGAATCCTGATATTCCTTTTCAAGAAGGGATTCAAAGACAAGCTGAAGTTGCTATTGAAGAAGCCGATACCATTGTGATGGTTGTTGACGGTCAAGTCGGTGTGACTCCTGCTGATGAGCACGTGGCTCAATTTTTACTCCGTTCGAATAAGCCTGTCTGTTTAGCTGTCAATAAAGTCGACGATTACAATCAGCGTGAAAATGCTTACGATTTCTACCGTTTGGGAATTGAAAAAGTTTTGCCGATTTCTGCAACACACGGCTTTCAAATTGCTGAACTTTTAGAAATGGCCTTCGAAGGTTTCACTTTCGACAAAGACGAAGACTATATCGATGACGGATCGATTAAAGTCGCGATCGTCGGTCGTCCCAACGTTGGTAAATCAACTCTTTTAAATCATCTTCTTTCCGAAGAGCGATCTGTTGTCAGTCCTGTGCCTGGTACCACACGCGATGCGATCGATGCGCATGTGACTATCGAAGGAACAAGACTCACCTTAATTGATACAGCCGGTATCCGCCGCAAACGTGCAGAACACGATGCGGTCGACAAATTCGCAGCGATCCGTACAGAAAGAGCCATAGAACGTGCTGATATCTGTGTCCTCATCTTAGATGCCAAGGAAGGGATGTCGACGCACGATAAGAGAATTGCGAGCATGATCGAAAAGGCTGGAAAAGCTTGTATCCTGATCTTTAACAAATGGGACCTCGTGGAAGGCTACCGGATGGAGCACTGCCTAAAGTCTCTCCGTTACGACACCGCTTTCTTAAGCCACTGTCCTGCGTTATTTATCTCTGCGCTCACAGGGAGAAACGTCTCGAAGATCATCAAAGAAATCGTCGATGTACGCAAATATCAAGAGATGCGAATTTCAACAGGCCAGCTCAATAAATTCGTTGAGAAAGCCGTCGAAACTTACCATCCTCCGATGATCCAAGGAAAACGTCTTCGTATTTATTATATGGCCCACGTCGAGACACAGCCGCCGACATTTGTTCTCTTTGTCAATTATCCTAAGCTGATGCTTGAGACGTATAAACGGTATTTGGTTTCTAAATTTAGAGAAGTCTATAAGTTCACAGGAAACCCTCTTCAATTCGTCCTTCGCGATAGAAAGCGTGAAGTCCGATTCAAAGCTAACGAAAAACAAGAAGTTCACGCCGAAACATAAAACAGGGTGTTTCCACCCTGTTAAGATTAAGGCAAAGTCGTCGGATAGGCGGCTTTGCAATGTGTCTCTTTGATCTTGAGCAAAGTAAAGAGCGACAGAATCAAATAAGCCGGAAGTGTCAAGAAGGCAACCTTGTAAGAGGTTACCGAGAATATTCTGGCTCCTTCGACTATTTTTCCATCCCAGCCGAAATCGAGAATCATCCCTGTTAAAGGATCTGAAAATGCCCCTAGAAGAGCATCAAAGGCATTCATAAACCCGATAGCAGTAGCTGCCAGCATAGGCAGGTTGATTTCTCGGATCATCGTAAAGCAGAGTAAGAAGCTGCTGATGAAAAATCCAAAGAAAAACATTAAGAAAGAAAGAACGTAAAATGAAACGCCTGGCAGATAAATTGCCAGTGATATCGCGATGGAGGCTAGAATCGTTCCCCATAACATGACAACCCTGCGACGTCCTATTTTGTCAGAATACCAACCAAAGAAAGGCGCTCCAACGGCAAATCCGATGAAGATCAAAGAAACGGTTTGTGCGGATGTATGATGCGAGAGGGAAAAAGCCTCAGCAATAAAGGAGACTCCCCAGAGTCCTCCAAAGACCATCACAGGTGCAAAGGCAAAACCGCTATAGAGCGATAGCCACCAAGATTGAGGGTTTTTAAAAATCTTTCTTATGCATTCCATGAGCGGAGTTCTTGCAGGCACTATGTGTTTTTCACGCGTGTGATCCGGAGATTTATCTCGAACAACGGCCCAGAAAAGAACTGCTAAAATGAGCCCAGAAAACCCTAGGATTTCCATCGCATTTCTCCACTCTGTGGCTTTAATGAAAGTCGCAAGTGGAGCTTGACCCCCCACTGCACCGAGCATGGCAACGGTCATCATAAGTCCAGCCATGAAAGCAAATTTTCTGTGAGGAAACCAGTTAGCAATCAGCTTTAAGCAGTTAACCGCAGCAAAAGCAGCTCCAGCTCCTGTTAAAAAGCGGCCAAGACCCGCAACGAATACAGAATCTGCTCCTGCAAAAACAAGATTTCCAGCAGCGCAAAGAGCAATCGCTAATGTGGTCGTTCTTCGCGGTCCAAATCTATCCAGAAGAAGTCCAGCTGGGATTTGTAAAATTAAGTAAGCATAGAAATAGCAAGCAGCAAGATTCCCCAGAGCTGCGCCACTAATATTAAAAGACGTCATCAGATTTGAGGTCATCACGCTAGGAGAGACTTCAAGGGAGAATTTAAAGAACATAAAAATAGCACTGAGCAGCCAAATCGTCCAGGCTCGGAAGGGGTAGTTTAGCTTGTCATGCATTGCTTGGGTTTTCATAATTTTCCTAATAATTTTTTGCCTAAGTTACTTTTTGTCAGATGGCCTCTATCGGCCCTCTGGGCCCTCTCAAAAACAAACAGATGTAAAAAAGGTTTATGTGTTGTTGCGCTTGAGGGCGCAAATATTAATTCGAATGAAAATAATCTTAGCTTTTTTAGCTAAGCAGTCCCGAGATGGAGAGTAAGACTCTTTCGTTTTCATAGCGAGCTATACTACAATCAGTGAGGTAATAATTTCAAATGGTTCTACCAGAAATAACCTATACCTGCCCCGAGTGTCAGTCCGCCGACTTGCAGGCTATTTCCTTTGACATTGCCTCGATCGGTTTTGAAATGCATCCTTCCATAGGAGTACTCTCCAAAGAAATCGATGATGATGTGCTCAGAGAGGTGGTACATAAATCCTGTATTGAAAAATCCTCCGCATCCCCACTTGTTCACAGTAGAAGGAAGGCCTCTAGAATGGTTCTTCTGATGGAAGTGGAAAGCACGGGGGCCTGCTGTGAGGTAGTATTTCAGATCATACGTAATAAGCAGAATGTACTGCAGTCCTAAGCTCAAAGGCACTAAGCGGATTTTTGTTCTCTCATGGCCTCCAAGAGTGCGGCCATTAGCTCCGATGTATTCAGCGGCTGCATAGAGATAGAGCGGTTTCCAAACGCGGAACGAAGAAGCAAGTTGAAGGTCTAAGACACCCTTGCCATACATATGCCGCAGATGTCTATCTCCGAATCTGAAATAACCCATTTTGAATTCTGCGAGAATGAAATTGCCGTATAACGGCCGGCAAATCATTTCTACTTCTTCATCCATGGAGTCAGAAGAATTGGTCATTGTCGGTGTAGAATCGTCCATTTCTGGATCCGATGGAGGTGTTGAGTCAGGATTTTGTTGAGGCTCATCGGACATTGCTGGGGCAGAATCAGCCATTTCTGGATCTGATGAAGGCATGTTTTGAGTTGAGCTGGGAGATTTCTGTGATGAGTCAGGCATTTGCTGCGGAGCGTCTGGCTTTTGCTGGGTTGAGCTGGGCGTCTGCACCGAGGAGTCTGTTGTTTCTTGTGTTGGCACTGGCTGTGAAGAGTCGGGCATTTCTGGGGCGGCGTCAGCGTATAAGATGGTGGTGAAGAGAGCGATACTCAAGAGTGTTTTCATAATTACCTCGATAAGGATGTTAGCTTTTTCACACAATTCCCAATAGAAAATTTATTGCACGGTAACTTGCAGCGGCAAACTTTCCACACCATTGAGGTCGATCGATGTCACTTCATATCTGACGGCTTGACCTTTAACTTGGTCGTGGTCTGAATAGCTATGATGTTTGGCTTTGACAAAGGCAAGAAATTTGCCATTGCGGAAGATGTTATAACCTTGGACTGGCGTTGTACTTGGCTGCCATTCCAGCCGGTTGATCGTCTCGGTGAAGGGGCCGCAATTATTCTGTTTTTGTTTTCCTGTCAGTGAAGAAAAGCCAGGAGTGTTGATAAACCCTTGCACGGCGAACATATTGCTAGGATTGCCATTTGGGCCATTCCATGTAACCATGATATGACCGCATGGATTGATGCTGACTTGCGGCTGTCCGCCAAAATTAGCTGCGGGGTAAGAATTAGAAATCTTCCAATCCGCTCCTAAGGGTTTGAAAGCAGTTTGAATGCCGGAAGGAGCACCCGTTTCCCACGCAGCAACGGCTGTTCCGCAACTATCGACTGCGATATCGGGATTGATCCCTCCTCCAATCGTCACGACATTTGACCAAGGCTGTCCAAAAGGTTTGGAGGTAGATTGCATTGCGCTATTAGTGTCATTTTGCCAAATAGCCACGGCATTTCCTTGCGGATCGACTGCAATGACTGGAGAGTGACTTCCGCTTGTTCCTGTGTTGGGGAAAGTGGTGACAGCCGACCAGCTTTGATTGAATAATTTGGTTGCACTTTGCATTCCTGAATCGCTGCTCCAGAATGCCACGGCATTTCCAGACGCATCGACACCGACAGAAGTGAAACCGAGAAATCCTGAACTAAATGTTTCGACGATTATGGGAGCGCTCCACATTCCACCGAAGGGCAGAGTTGCGCTTTTAAGTTGAGTACCCATCATATCAATCCAAACCGCTATTGCATTCCCGCTGGGGTCAACTGCAACCGATGGAGCGTAAGCTGATGTATCGATTTGAACCGGCACTGTCCAGGTGACTCCATCAAAAGTTGCTGCAAAAACGGATGTTGATTGAATCCAAACCGCTGTTCCTTTCCCGGGCGGGTTCATCACAACCTGGTATTGGCTGACTTGATTCATGGTGATAAGGCCAGGAGTCCAAGCCATTCCAAAAGGTTTGTAGGAATAACGAAGACTAGTGCCCCCGCTGCCCCAGCCAAATATTGCAAGCGCGTTTCCCTGGGTATCAACTGAGAGTGAAGCAGGCGCTGACGGCCCAGTATTGTTATCGATATTTTGTCCAGTAGCAGGAGTCCAAGCTTGTCCATAAAGTTTTGTGCTGCCTTTAATGAAAATGTCAACACCATTGGAGTCGCTCCAGACAGCAACTGCATTACCTTGAGGATCAAGACCAACTTGGGAGGTGCTGGTTACTAACGTGGGGTCAGATAAATTAATGGGGGCATCCCAGGTGATGTCGGCGTAGATGATTCGAGCGATGCATAGACAGAGCAGGAGAATTGTTTTCATTGAAAACCTCGCTTAAGTTTTCAAGTATGATAGAA
>CAZBCR010000081.1:0-7384 GCA_964490565.1 uncultured bacterium | reverse complement strand
TTTGAAAAACTCACGCCTGAGGAGGCTTGAGGCTCTTCAACAAGAGCCATCACCATAGCAGGACAGGCTAATAAACAGAGGATCCTTTTCAGAGAATTTTCCATGCTACCCTGAAATAAACGATCGTATCAGAAGATCTGTGTTTGTCTGTCAGCGGATAGCCGACATCGAGGCTCCATTCGATTTTCCAGGGGCCGTAAAGGCGGACGCCGGCGCCGGCAGAAGTTAAGATGGCACGGTCAAAATTGACGTGTTCTTTTTTCTTCTTCCCCTCTTTTAGACCAATTTCTCTTAAGATGTCTTGTCCGACAGCAAATGTCTGTCCATGATCGACAAATCCAACAAATTGGAGAAACTCTCCCCAAGTGGTATCGGTCCAAGGAATTTTATGGGCTCTTAAAAAAGGTGGAGGAACGCGGAGCTCAATGGTGCCATACATACCATGGTCGCCGATTCCCGCTGCGAGCTGATAGCCGCGAACGTTGTCGATGCCCCCGATGTAGATCTGTTCGGGAAGAGGAAGTTTATCAAAGCTGTATTGCATCTGCGCATTCAGTAGCAAAAAACACTCATAAGGAAGTTTTTGTAGACGCTTCCATCCTCCATTGAGTTTGACAAAACGTCCCCCTCCGTGAACCCGGCTGTCGCTTTTGGATTTGACACTGCTGCCACCCATGATACTGGGGATACCCCAGCCGCCGGAAAGCACGAAGAGGTTTCTTCCTTTCCATCCATCGATATAGTCGATTTGACCCCCTCCTGTCAAAACCCTTAACTTATCATAGGAGGATTCAATCCCACTTCCAAAGTTTCGGATCTGTTTGAAGTCAAAAGAGGTGAAGATATCTGTGTTAAGCTTGCGGGTTCTTTGCAGCGCTTGATTGAAACGGGCGGTGGCAATATGCGAACGGCCCGTATAGATCACTTTATCGACTTTATCTGTTTTGAAATTGGCATAGAGATAGGAAAAATCCATTGAACTGCCATACGTATAGATCGGAATATGGTAGATCGCACTGCTGAAATTGAGGCTCGACAGCGGAGATCCCACAACTTCTACCAGCGTCAACATATCTCCGTCTAACAGCAGGTTCCCCCAGTCAAAGCGAGCGCCTGTTCGATGATGAGATGTATGATCCGAGCCATAGTTGTTGTGATCGATCATAATATGCAGAGGCCGATTGTCGGTGACTCGGACAATCAGGTCTGCAGTTCCAAATTCGGTTCCTTTTTTAAAAACAGCTCCGACATCAAGATCGGAATTTTCATCTAAAAGAAGCAAAGCCCTGAGGATCTGATTGTAATTGATCGGCTTGCCTTGATATTTGGCAAAATAGCGGGCGATGAACGTATCACTATAGTGCTCATTGCCAATCACACAGACTGTGCCTAGCCTTCCTTCAATAATTTCAATTGTCAGCTTACAGTCTTTGACTTCTTGCACAGGGACAAACGCGCGGGCTAAAAAATATCCTCTCTCGCAATATTTCGCCTGGATAGCCTGGCACATTTCAGCGATTTCATTCATGGAAAGTTCTTTACCCATGAAGTCTGCCAGTGTCTTTTTCAGCGTTCTGGAGGAGATGACAGTGTTGCCTTTGAATTTGACTGATTCGATGAGAGCTTTTTCATCCCCCATGTCAAATTTCTCTTCAGGGATATCGATTTCTAGCAGAGGAATTTGTTTCTCGGCATCGACTTCTTTAACTTCGTACTCGAGCTCGATTTGACGGTCGACAACACCAGCAGGAGGCACGGGCTTATTAGCCGACGCCATTAGCGTCAGAGGTATCAATGAGCATAAAAGTAATTTAATAGGCGACATGACGTTTCCAAAATGAAGCGCGGACAATCTTCCATGAAAAGCGAAAAAGTCTCAAACAATTTTGCATCAGCCAAACAAAAAGATGAGGCGTAGGGCCAAAATGGTAGAATGAAATCCAGAAGGTTTCTAGGCAGCTTTGAAGAATATATTTCGAAGGAGGCATCCGATATTCATAATCAGTCAATACGCGTCTCACAAAAGCTTTTTTCAATGTCGGAGCTAAAAAAAATCTGCAAATCGCATCGTATCCGCTTTTGATCTCATATTTCAGATTAAACCCTCCGAGCATGACAAGGGCTTCACGACGAAACCAAAACGATTGTAAACTGGGAGCCACTTGCCCTCTTTTTAAATCACCCATCGAAAGTGGCTGCATATCGACTGTCGGCTGGCCAAAACTATGACGTACCATCCGCGCGGTATACATCAAATCGGGAAAATCATATGCCTGGCTGATCTTTGTTGCAAAAGCCAGTGCCTTCTTCGACATATAAAATTCACCAGGCATCATACAATGGATGTAATGTCCTTTGGCAATAGTTAATGCTTGATTGAGCATGCAGGGAAGATTTGAGCTTTCTGCTTGTAAAATCGTGACATTTTCTAAAGGCAAGTGATGAAGGGGAACTCTTCCTTTCGATCCATCAACAATGATCACTTCGAAAGAAGCGCTGCCCTTCTGCGAGATCAAGCTATCCAATGTAAAAGGAAACAAATACGACAATTTGTCCGTTAGTGTAATGATCACTGTGAAAAACGGATTGAGCATAAAATGACTATACTCAGGGGAGGTTTTGTCATCAAGGCAGCAAATGCACAGAGAGAGGAGGAAGATCTCCGCCTCGTTTCCGATGTTTTGCAATAAACTTATAACACAGATCGACAAACGGCATTGTGTAGAGCCATCCTAAAAACTTCCACTTCCCGCCAAGAAGCCAAAGCACTCGAAAAACAGCACGGCCTCTAATCCAGGTCTTTCCACCTGGATGCTCGACTAAAATAACCGTATTGAGATCGCGTAAATTACTGTGAAGCATCTTTTTTGCCGTCGTTCCATCTAGCGGAGCAAACCTAAAATGTTTATTTTTGTCCTGATGAGATAAATAACTAATGGTGCGCCTGCAAAGGGGGCAGTGCTGATCAAAAAAAATAATCGAATGCATCATGCCGGAATAATCACCTCAGGCACTAATCTTTTCAGTGTATCGAATTGCTTGGCCAGCTCTAAAGCCTCGTCTTCTTCTAATTTGCCGCTGTGGATTTTGAGTTTGATTGTTTCCCTTTCTTCCATCCAATTTCTCTGCAGAATTCTCTTGATCGTATTCAGCAGTGATTCTTCAACTTTTTCTAGCTGGATCTTCCGTCCCATGATATCGAGAACAATATCGCTTTCATCTTCTTTTTCAAGACCTGCTGCACAAGAGAGTAAATCTGTCGAATCTCCCTTTTCATACGCTTCCATGAAAATCGCATAGAGCCTCTGGCAGACAGGAACTCTTAAATGGACGGGCAAGAGATTGGCTTTAGCGATGACAAACAGCTTTTGCATCCCCTCGCCTGCTAGGAATAAAATCCTTAACAGATCGGTCTCCAAGATCTTATCGGCATCGACTCCGTCTTGTGCTTGAAGCTTGCCTTCTTTTCTGACCACCATTGTCTGCACGGCTCCAACGCCGATCAACTCTTCGGGGACTTGTACAAGTAGTGCTAGTTTTCGAAGGCTTTCATGGACCATGACAGGATGTTCCCAAGCGCGGACTCTTTCGACAACGCTCTGTGTGAGCGCATTTTTTCCTGATGGAGAATCTAAGCTATGAGTTTTAGCCAGTTTTTCCACTAAAAACGTCAAATAATCGGTTGGCTTTTGTAGATGTTCAGCAAACCACGCAGCGCCGCGTTCTCTGAGCAAAGTATCAGGATCTTGTTTTGGCGGAAGAGGCACAACCCAAACTTCAACGCCTTTTTTCTGAAATAGATCCCCGATCTTAACAGCAGCTTCTTCTCCGGCTGTATCACCATCCAATGCCAGATAAACCGTTTGAACTCCTAAATTGAGAAGTTCTCGGACATGGCCTTCACCAAAAGCGGTGCCTTGTCCAGCCACAGTGTAGTCAAATCCTTCTTGAATCAGCCGTAAGCAATCGATTTGACCTTCGACGACCATTGCTTTTCTTTCTTTGGTGATCGTCTTTCGAGAATAACTCAGGCCGAATAACACATGTGATTTTTTGAAGAGCGGCGTCTCTGAAGTGTTGATATATTTTCCGCCGAATGTCTCTTCTTTGAATTTTCTTCCTGAAAACCCAATGACATTGCCCATGCCGTCTCTGATCGGAAACATGATCCTGTCGGAAAAAAAGTCCCGCTTTGTCCCGTCTTCTGAGATCGAGAGAAGTCCTGCACCTTGCAGAACCGGATCGGAGAGTTCCTTCCCTTTTAAAATTTTATAAAGCGCATTTCTCTGTCTGGGGGCAAAGCCGATTTCAAATCTTTGGATAAAGTCGAGGTCGATCCCGCGCTTGTAGAGATACTGCAAAGCTTGAACCCCTTCTTCGGAGTGCAGCAGCATGAAGTGATAGAAACGGCAGGCCAGCTGCATCGCTTCTTTTAGAAGGGTCTTTGAGGGTCCGGTATTTTCAACTTTATCATCCCGCTCAAGAACAACCCCGAATTTTTCAGCTAGGCTTTCAACCGATTCAGTGAACCCCATTTTGAGATGGTTCATCAAAAAAGCGATCGCATCTCCATGGGCTCCGCAGCCAAAACAGTGATAATGGTTATCTCCCCGGTTCACAATAAAAGAGGGCGACTTTTCCTCATGGAAAGGACACAGCGCTTTATAAGCAGATCCGGCTTTCTTCAGATCGATATGGGCAGAGATCACCTCGGACAGATCAATCCGCTGCCTGAGCAAGTCGAGACTTTCTTTGGTATAGAGGGGCATAAAAGTTAGAATAAGCGATCGTCTTTTAAAATCACATAGCCGACGAGCACCAAAGAAATTTTATCTAGACAAAACAGGGACGAAATGGTCCCCAAATAGAGCAATAGTTAACGTGTTAGGATAAGCGTTTTCTTTAGGTACGATCTGAACTAGGGTGTAGTAATTCGCAGCAAGATTACAAAGCTCTCGAAAACGAGCCTGATAATTGGCTTCATGGGTTTCGATGAGAGAGTTGCTCGGGTCATGTTTTTGTAAAAATTCTTTTAGACCTTTGAGCATTGTTAGGTCTGCATCGCCTAAAACATTACCTTCAATCAATCCAGCTTGCAAAATTCGTAGGTTGAATTTGTATTTTTCACACAAAATAACCCCTTCTCGTTTTGCATCTCCCCAGATAGGAGTGATCTGATCAGCAGACTTGCCCACATCCCTGCAGTATTCTTCAAAACTTCCGATGCCTCTCGGATCTTGTCTAACCTTCTCTTGAAGATGTTTATTCCACTGAGGATTGCGCAGAGCTTCTTGAATGTCAGATCTCAACGTCTGCACGGTAATAGTTTCATGTCCTTGTGCTCGGAGCAGCTTTGCTAATGCATCATAGAAACAATCTCCATTATCGATCGCTGTTCCTAAGACTTGATTGGGTTCTAATAATTTTCCGATTTTGATTTCACAAACCGCTTTCTTAATCTGAGAGCCATTCATTCCTTCTATCGATGGAAGGACGGTGATAGGCGCAGGAGGAGGCGGTGGAGTAGAAATCCGTGAAGCAACGTATGCCACGTACACCCTAAAAGTCGCAATAGCACACAACCCAGCGATTGGCAAAGCAACACAGACAGCTGCAAGCCCCGCATAACTAGCTAAATAAACGATGGCAATCGATTCTAAAGCTGTGAAAGCAACAGCAGCAACCTTCTGCCAAGTCTCAAGTCTATTGAGATCCTGCAAGGTGCCTTTGTCTGACCAGGGATTGCAATACGAAACTGCCGATAGCATGAAAAATGCTCCAATTTTGCAAAAAATTATACTCCATTACAGCTAATAAATAAAGAAATCAGAACTGATAAAGTTTTTGTAAAAAATAAATTTATTTATGTATCACTAAAAAATATCTTAAAGATCTCTTTACGAAAATTATTCCGTTCATTTTAATAGACTTATGGATAAAAACCCCTCTACCGCGCAATCTCAAGAGGAAAATAGTGAACCCCAGATGGCACATCAGGTCGCACACCAGGCCGGATGCCAGATAGATCCGTCTTGGGAAAAATGGCGAAATGAACAAGTTCAAACCATTTCATCCATTTTAAGTACTGTTTTTAGAGTCGAAGATGAAGTTCGTCAACGACAAGCTCCCTCCAGATTACTCCGCAATCCTGCAAGACAATCGGGCGGGAATGAAGAAGAAATCTGCGAAAAACTCAATGCGATCCGTAAACAAATCTCTGAATACGAACAAGTCTTGCAAATGAGTCTTAAAAGAATTGATAGTGCCCTCAAAGAGATCCACCCTCAAGAGCCTGAAGCTTGTCCAAAACCCGCAGCTGAGCAAATCACCAAATTTCAAAGTTTTAAAAACTGGGTGAAAAAATTACTCAAGATAAAAAACTCGTAGCAGTTGACTTTGTAGACCAAACTCCTAGATAATTCGCTCTTATGTCAATCACTCCCATGATGTCCCAATGGTACGAATGCAAAAAGCAGGCTCAAGGAGCTGTGCTCCTCTTCCGCTTGGGCGATTTCTATGAAGCTTTTGAAGACGATGCTCTGTTGCTTTCAAAAGAGCTTGAGCTCACTCTGACCAAAAGGCAAGAGACTCCGATGGCAGGGATTCCTGCCCATACCTGCGAAGCGTATATCGACCGTTTAGTCTCCAAAGGCTACCGCGTTGCTGTCGCTGAACAGATGGAAGATCCCAAAGCTGTCAAAGGGATCGTCAAACGGGAAATTGTCCGGATGGTCACACCCGGATCGGTGATCAACTCAGCACTTTTAACCGACAAATCGAATAATTTCATTGCCTGCGTTTCTCAAATCAATTCCATCTACGGACTGGCAATTTTAGATCTGACGACAGCCGATTTCAGAGTGATGGAATTTCAAGAAAATCAAGAACTCATCAATGAACTCGGTAGGTTTTCTCCTAAAGAGATCATCGTCTCAGAAAAATGTTGGAAGCACCTCTCCAGCTCTTTAGAAGAACTCGGCATCAGCTCGACCCTTGTCAGAGAAGAATATCACTTCGACCACCGATTTGCTTGCGACAGCCTTTCTAAGCATTTCCAAGTCCACACCCTTGACGGATTTGGACTCAAAGGCATGACAGCTGCCATCAACGCCGCTGGCGCCTTAATGACCTACGTCAAAGACGATCTCAACTTAAATTTTAGCCATATCAAGTCGATCCATCCCCATCACCTTTCCAAGTACATGACGCTCGACCGAATCACTCAAAGACATCTTGAGCTCGTCGAACCCCTCCATGATAAGGGAAAAACACTGCTTAAAATTTTAGATGAAACCGCAACTCCGATGGGCGGACGTCTTCTTCGAGAATGGCTCTTGCATCCTTTGCTCTCCATCGATGAAATCAAGCTGAGGCAAGATCACAT
>CAZBCR010000080.1:0-7456 GCA_964490565.1 uncultured bacterium | reverse complement strand
TTCTTTTGTTATTGGTGGGACTATTTTTCACTGCACCCATTCAAAATGTCCATCGGTGGTATAGGATCCCGTTTCTGGGAAGAGAGTTTCAACCGTCAGAATATGCCAAATTGATCGTCGTGATTGCCTTAAGTTGTTTTCTAGAAAGCAAAGGACGGCGAGTCTCGACTTGGAGTACGGCGTTTCAGGCCCTGGCGATTGTGTTTGTTCCATTTATTCTTATTTTAAAACAGCCGGATTTGGGGACAGCTTTAGTGCTTTTTCCGATCGCTCTAGTGATGTTTTATATCGGAGGGATCCATAAAAAAGTCGTCGCTGCAATGAGCATTTTTGGAGTCGCAGCTCTTTTATTTGTCGGGATGATGTTCACGGGGGTCTTGTCACATGAGGGGCTCAGGCCTTATGCAACAAAATTTTTGAAAGAGTATCAGTATGAAAGGCTCAATCCCCACACCTACCATCAGAAGGCAGCTCAGAATGCCATTGGGCTTGGGGGCGTAACAGGTACAGGATGGCATAAAAGCGAGTTCTCAGGCAGGGAATGGCTGCCGGCAGCCCATACCGACTCAGTCTTTGCAGCTTACGCTGAAGAATTTGGGCTTGTAGGGGTTTTTTTAATCCTGCTTTTCTTTTTCGGTTTGATTTATTTCAGTTTTCAAGTTACAGCTGGAGCTAAGGACACGTTTGGCCGGCTCTTATCAGCCGGGATAACTGTTTATTTAGCGGTGCATGTCATCTTTAATATTGGTATGATGTGTGGATTCTTGCCCATCACGGGGGTGCCTTTGATCCTTGTGACTTTTGGGGGTTCCTCTGTCGTATCGGCAATGATGGCGCTGGGGATTTTGCAAAGTATTTATAGCCGAAGGTTTATGTTTTAATGGAAAAACAACATCATTTTATTTTAAGTCCCAGCACCTGGCTTGGAGAAGGCAAAATCCTGCTCAATATGGTCGAGGAAGAACTCGCTTATTACACGAAGTGGAATGTCGCTCAAAAAGACAATTCCGGCAAAATCGAATGCATCCAAGAGATCCAAGTGAAGGGTCTTTCCGATGTGATGCACAACCAATTCATGTTTTTTGATATGGCTCCTGGAAACTTTTCTATTGAGCTCGACAATCCAGCTCTAGGAAAAATCATTGGGAAAGGACTTATCACCGACAAAGTCATCGCCTGGGAATTTCGATCTCCTCAAATCGGTTTTGAAGGATTTGAAATGTATGAAAAACAAGCTGATGATGTATATCTAATGCATGCAGAATATGCAACGACCGATCAACTCCGCACCGTGATACGAGGAAAAGTATGGCAAGATCTCTCTTCCAAAAAGTAGCTTTGAGTTCAGCGCTTCTCCTATTAGCTGCTTGCGCTACCGGCGCTATCATGACCCGGAGTGATTTTGATAATATCGAACTGGGAACCCCAGTTTCTGAAATCGTCCAAAAATACGGCGATCCCGTGAAAGTCAAAGAATACAATGACGGCACTACGTCGTACGAGTATGTCGAAAGGCTTCCTATCGGCGAGCAAACCGTTCAAGAAAACAACTACTTTATCATCATTAAAGACGGCAAGGTCGTCTCTAAACGATATAAAGATGAAACTCCTCAAGCGTTTGACGAGATCTACGAAGAAGATCCTAACGCTGTGATTAACTAGTAGAGCTCTTTTTTCCTAACCCGCTTACTTTCAAGAAGACGCATTAAAAGTGCGTCTTCTTTTTTTTATATTCAGTGAAAAAAATCACTGAAACTTATAACTAGAAGTAAGTTCATCATTTAGGAGAACATATGAAAAAACTAGACCTTCTTGCTACGATTTTATTGATTATCGGAGGACTTAACTGGGGTGTTATTGGTGTTGCCGGCTTTAATTTTGTTGCAGCCATACTCGGTGAAACAGAAGTCTTGATCAGAATCGTGTACGTCCTTGTCGGATTATCGGCTGTTCTTAAGATTTTCCAATGGAAAAAGATTCAAAAGTGTCTACGCAAATAGTCTGTGTAGTTCTTGGATAAGAAAAGGGTGTTTGCTTTGGGCAAACACCCTTTTAAGCTTTGATTTTGATATCCAGCAGTGACAGAAAGAACTTAGCGCTAAGGGATTTGTTCCTTTGTTATTGCAAACACCTGATTTGCATCTGCTTTGAGCGTAAAGGTTTTTCGGTAATGATGGCTGGCACTTTTAGAAAGCGCAGACACCATTTCAGCTCGATCTGTCGCATAATCTACTAAATAGAAACAGCAGACGCCTGGCAGATATTTAGTCATAACGGTTTGTACTTTTGCTAAAATAGCGCTCATATTTTCTTGAGAAAGCGGTTTGCCATCTATTTCTTTCACAAGGAGAGCTTCAATCGCTTTTTGAGCGGTAGGAATCATTTGATCTGCGGAGACAACTTCCCCCGTTTCAAACTGGATGCGCCTATCTTTTGCAATGCCTATCGAGCCGATAAAGTATTCTTGTCCGGAAAAGCTTAATCGATACTGCCCGTTAGATAGCAATTTACAACCCCAGTCGATGCAATATTTTGAATTTTCAAATTCATAGATTCCATGGGGTAAAGAATGCGTGAAAACACCACCAGCTTTTTTCATCATTGCCATAAAATTTTTAGGGATGAAAGCTATGGCATTTGCCTTATCTAAGGTTGTAACACGACTGCCTGCAAAGAGCTCTTCTGGATCTTTCTTACTGAGTTTATGTAAGGCGAAATCTTTCAGTGGTTCTCCATAGGGAGGAAGGCTCTCTATTAATACAACATTTGCTGAAGCAGGAAAATATTTACCGACATTTTGCGCTCTTGATAGAAAGCGTACATGTTCCACTTCTAACTTTTGTTTAGTGGTTTTTGAGTAGACAGCCCCCAGATTTGTTAGAAAATCTTGTCTGATGCCATCCATGATAGTTTTCTCACTGATATCTGTGGTCACATAAGCAGGGTCGATCATAAAAAAAGAAATGTTATGAAAGCCATTTTCGAGGAGAGCTTTTCCAATTAGATACTCCAACAGCAGACGATCAGATCCCAAAGAGATTAAAACTACCGGTTCGTTTTTGGGACAATGGGAGATCATGTCTGTGACAACTTGTTCAATAAACTTGAGTCGATGATCCCACTTGCCCGCTTCTGTATGGACTATGCAAGATAGAGTAGTTCCTCTTAATAATTTAGTCGCAAGAGAAGCATTTTGCATGCTGCCCTTTCCATGGCAGTCTACGAGATCGAGTTTACGAAGCCAAGAGATAGGTGTAGTCATAAAATTACCCTTTTTTTGAAGAGATGATAAAAGAAAATCAAAATTAAAGATTTCTAAATATCGACGCCCATGGCAGTCGATATTGCTCGAAAGTCAGCCTGACAGATTTCGATAAGCCCTCTCCGAAGCTGCATCCCCCAACTTCTGCTTTGAGTCAGTTCCAATTGATCAAAAATGTCGATAAGAGGGATTTCTCGACTAGGGAGATATTCGACATCAATGCGGAAAGGATGAAAATCTGGGGTCATTTCGACTTGGTAGGCATGTCCATTTTTAATCTTTCCTATGGCTGTGAAGCACTTGCAGGGCTTTGGATTATCCATGGCTAGTTTGGGAGAGTAATAGATGAGGACATCTCCTGCTGCCATTTTTGCAAGAGGCCCTTTTTTACCATGACAAACCTGAGCAAATCCCTCTTTGACACCTTTTTGTACATGGTTCTTTGAAACGACGCCGAGCCAAGAGCGCATTTTTCTACCTCGCGATATTTTGAAACTCAATTGTCGATCTTCGATCTAATTTTTTAAAGAAATGAAAAAAAGAGTGCTTGTTTTTAGGGGGCCACTCTTTAGATCTTAAGTGGACGTATTCGTCAATTCAACGATGCGATTTTCGAGTTTCTTAATTTCAGCTTCATTAGTCTTATGTTCCGAGAGCAAGGGATCAAGTCGAGATTGGATTGCTATCAAAGAAGTATTTAATTTGAAAAGGTCAAGCTCACGTTCAAATAGGGCTTTCAGTGCCTGTTCAATAGCGCTTTGGGCTTTAGTGTTGATGATGCTAGCTTCAATACATTTTTGATAGGCAGCATGGGTTTTATTGAGCTCTACTTGAAATGCAGGGTTGTTAGATTGAGGAGGCTGTTCGGTTTTTTTTGCTTCTAGGTTTTGAAGGGTCTTTTGATAAATTTCCTCGCCCTTTGTTAACTGCTGGACGCCTTGCCATAGCGCGTCTTTAATCGTATCCATATCTGAAGAAACACTAGAAGTCATAACATTTCCTAATTGGGTCAGGGAGAAACGGAAGAGTGTTTGCTTTTGGGCAAACACTCTTTTAGAAATTAAGCTTTGATTTTGATGTCAACGCCAGCAGCGACAGAAAGTAATTTGAGCTTGTCGATCGTGTCAGGGGTAGGATTGACGAGATCGATCACGCGGCTGTAGGTGTACATTTCAAACTGCTCACGAGCTTTTTTATCGACGTGCGGAGAGCTAAGAACCGTAAATCTCTCTTTTTTTCTTGGGAGAGGGATAGGTCCAGCAATTCGAGCTCCTGTCCGCTTTGCTGTCTCAACGATGTCGGCGACAGCACGGTCAAGCACACGTTGATCGTATCCCTTAAGGCGGATACGGATCTTTTGCCGAACTTGAGGCTTCGGCTGTGGCTTGGGTTGAGCTTTTGGTTGGGCTTTTGCCATATTTTTTCCTTACTTTTTTGTAATCTCTTCTTGAATTTTAGCTGGAACCCTTTCGAAGTGGCTAGGTTCCATTGTGTAGTTTCCACGACCAGAGGTAATGGAGCGCAATTGTGTTGAATATCCGAACATTTCACCGAGAGGAATCTCTGATTCAACTTCGACAATTCCTTTATTAGCGGTTTGGTTCATGATGCGGCCGCGGCGACGGTTAACGTCACCAATCACATCGCCCATTGAAGCTTCTGGCGTTGTAACAACCACTTTCATGATCGGTTCTAGGAGGATAGCGCCCGCTTTACGGCAGCCGTCTTTCACAGCCATCGATCCGCAAAGTTTAAAGGCCATCTCGTTAGAGTCGACTTCGTGGTACGAGCCGTAAACAATCGCAACTTTGACGTCGACGAGAGGGTAACCAGCGAGTACGCCAGTTGTAAGTCCTTCTTCGACCCCTTTGATAACCGCAGGAATGTATTCTTTCGGGATGACACCGCCAACGATTTCGCTGACGACTTCATTTCCTTTACCTTTCTCATTCGGTTCAATTTCGAGGCAAACGTGCGCGTATTGACCGCGACCGCCTGATTGCTTGACGTATTTCATTTCGACTTTCGAAGGAGCTGTAATCGTCTCTTTGTAGGCGACTTCAGGCTTACCGACGTTAGCTTGAACAGCGAACTCACGGAACATACGGTCACGGAGAATCTCCAAGTGGAGCTCGCCCATTCCAGAAATGATCGTTTGTCCTGTCTCTTCGTTACTATTAACGCGGAAGGTAGGATCTTCTTCAGAAAGTGAAGAAAGCGCTTGTGAGAGTTTATCACGGTCTGCTTTCGATTTAGGTTCGATCGCCATCGAGATAACAGGATCTGGGAAGACCATTTTCTCAAGCAAGAGCTCGTTGTCTTCAGCACAAAGTGTATCTCCGGTCGAAGTGTATTTCAAACCGATGATAGCAGCGATGTCTCCTGTGAAGAAGTCATCACGGTCTTTTCGGGTGTTGGCATGCATTTCGATAAGGCGTGAGACGCGTTCCCGTTTGTCTTTTGTCGTGTTGATCAAGTTGGTTCCACGTGTGAGCGTTCCAGCGTAGATACGCACGAACGTCAGACGGCCGACATAAGGATCGGTCATGATTTTAAAGGCTAGTGCAGCGAGAGGACTACTATCACTTGGAGTCAGCTCTAAAGGCTCTCCAGTTTTGATATTAATTCCTTTGACTGTGCCGCGGTCAAGAGGTGATGGCATCCAACGGACGACTGCATCGAGAAGAGGTTGAATCCCTTTATTTTTGAACGCTGTTCCGCAAAGAACAGGATTCATTTTATTCGCGATAACACCTCTGCGGATCGCAGCATGGATTTCATCTTCAGACAGAGACGCTGGATTTTCGAGGACCTTCATCATGAAGGAGTCGTCTGTGTCGACTGTCGCAATCTCTTCTAACATTTTTTGACGCATCTCTTTGCACTTGTCAAGGAGATCGGCTGGAACATCAGCATCTTCATATTTAGCGCCGAGGGTTTCATCTAAGAAGAGGTACGCTCTCATGCTCACGAGATCGACCATTCCTTTGAATTCGCCTTCTGATCCGATAGGGCAGTGAACCATCACAGCGTTGGCTCCGAGCTTCTCAATCATGGAGTTAACAGCCATGAAGTAGTCAGCGCCTACGCGGTCCATTTTGTTGATAAAAGCAATACGAGGAACGCCATAACGAGTCGCTTGGCGCCATACGGTTTCAGACTGAGGTTGAACACCAGCAACAGCATCAAAGACAGCAACAGCGCCATCGAGAACACGGAGTGACCGTTCAACTTCAATGGTGAAGTCGACGTGGCCAGGGGTGTCGATGATATTGATCTTGCTTCCTTTCCAATAGACAGTTGTTGAAGCAGATGTGATCGTGATACCACGTTCTTTCTCTTGCTCCATCCAGTCCATTGTCGCTGCACCTTCGTGCACTTCACCCATACGGTGGAGGCGTCCAGAATAATAGAGGATACGCTCTGTCGTAGTGGTTTTGCCCGCGTCGATGTGGGCCATGATGCCGATGTTACGGACATCTTTTAAGGTGTCTGTTTCAGGCCGTGTATGTTGTTCGCTCATTTACTTCCCTACCATTTATAGTGGGCAAAAGCTTTGTTCGCTTCAGCCATTTTGTGAACGTCGTCTTTCTTCTTGATAGAGGAGCCTTGATTGTTGAAACAATCAGCCAGCTCTTGAGCAAGGCCTTCTTCCATTGAACGGCCGACTTTTTCTTGAGCGTATTGGATGATCCATTTCATGGCCATCGAAGTACGTCTGTCAGCTGGGATTTCAACAGGAACTTGGTAAGTTGCTCCACCGATACGGCGGGATTTAACTTCTAAAGTTGGTTTTGCGTTTTCAAGCGCTTGTTCGAAAGCAGCTAAAGGGTCTTCTGCTTTGATTTTTTTTGCGAATTTGTCGATAGCATTATAAATAATTTTGCGAGCAGTCGATTTTTTGCCATCAATCATCAGCTTATTGATAAATTTAGCTAAAACTAAGCTGTTAAAAATCGGATCCGCATCAATTTGCCGCTTTACAGCGCGACGTCTACGTGACATAACTTTTTTTCCTTATAATTTTAATAATTCTTCACTGTGCTCTTATTTGAGCCGACTTAAGGTTACCCTCTCGCCAAGATGACTTTTAGAAGCCACCTTCAATTACTTAAGACCTTGCCTCTCCTAATAGGAGGAGGCAAAAGGTCTTCTACTTAGGCCGTTTAGCCCCGTATTTGGATCTGCTTTGTT
>CAZBCR010000079.1:0-7578 GCA_964490565.1 uncultured bacterium | reverse complement strand
AGAGATTGCGAGCAAAGCTGACTGACACATCCCCAAACCGGAGGAAGTTTTTTGGTTCGCCTGCTTCAACGCGATAAATCGTGTGAAAATTATTGCCGGACATTTTTACGATTTTCATTTCCGAAAGTAGAAAGGACTGAATGAGAAACATTTCTTCATCGGTAAGAGAAATATCGATCTTCTCGAGGACGTCTTTTAGGGATTTCTCGCTTCTCATCAAGAAGTCGATTGATTTTGGTGCGAGTAACTCGTCGATATCCTTCATCGAATTCTCAATTTTATGGAGAGAAATTTTTGACGAGAATTCTGAAAAGGCAATTCCCATCCATATTGCTCGGATTTGGCAGGAATTTTCCCCGACCAAGCTATCGAATCTTTCTAACTCGCCAGCTTCCATCCGAATCATGGCTTCGCGAAGAGCCCTAAGCAGGGCTTGATATTCTTTCAAGCCGGTTTGCAGACTTCCATTTTTTCTGGAGCTCGGCTCATAGGGAAGCAATTGGGTTAAAGATGGTTTTTGAATATCCATTGTAATATTTTTTTATTGTTTTTTGTATTATTTATAACAGATCTTGCTTCAACCGTTCTATTAGAACATGAAGCTAATAGCATTTTAACCAGATGTTCTAAGAACACATTTTTCTAGGAGATGGCCGCTTGTGCAACCAATAAGAACTCCGAAAAGGGCTACGAAGGGACCGCCGACGATAAAACCGACAATACCTCCTGCGCAAGCGCAGAGAGCCGTGCCGATGTGACCATATAAATTAAGAGCTTTTTTTGTTTTTTTATTTTTCATGTTTCCTCTTTTTTAGAATTATTTTTAAGCACGCGGATAATTATAAGTAATTGCAATTGTATTTGTCAACTAATTGTTATAACTTTATTTGTGTTTTTAAACATGTGAGTTTCAGTGGGTTTTACAAATAATTAATATTTTCATGAAAAAATTTCTCAATTTTTGACCTTTATCCAGAAAAAAACATGTTATATAACGCAAAGAAACGCACTTGGCTCGAAGGGATGAGACGACTATTTCACTATGACAATCAGAACTACCTTCAGCTGGCCAGCATTCAAAGCGCCGGCTCGGGTTTATCGGTCATTGTCGTTGGGCAGCAATTGGCTGAACAGTATGGCATCGGTACAGCGATATGCTCGATCCTCTTGGGTAACCTTATTTTGTGGTTGATTGGCATTTCTGTGATTTCCATGGTTGAGCGCTCCCAGGCGAACGCCATTGACAACTTTAAGAATTACGTTGGGAATTATGGAGGGATATTCGCCGCCTTGGTCCTCATCGCGGCCATTTTAAACTGGTTTGCTTTTCAGATCAATTTTTCGATTGCAGAGATCCAATGTCTTTTCAAGTTTGACCATGAGGGGATCGGAATTAGAATAGGTGCGGCATTAGGAGTTTTGACGGCGCTGCTTTCTGTTGGGGGGATTCGATTATTAAAATGGCTGAGCGTCTTTTCTTTACCTTTGTTATTCTGTTATCACCTCTATTCCGTGATGAGCTCGCATGTCTCTTTCTCGGTCAAAGGAACCTGGGGACTTTCCTTCCAGGCGGTCATCATAACGGTTTTAATGCTGCTGCCGGGTGTCATCAATTTCCCCACTTTTTTTAGGCATGCCCGGTCAAAAGCGCACTCTTATTTGGCTATCAGTCTGATTTATCTTCTTGTTTCGTTTTTTGAAATTTCTACGATTTGGATGCGTTTTAGCGCCCCTGGCGCGTTGATCACCATTTTTGTGGTATTGCTGCTGACAATTTGTAATTTGCTCAATATTTATCTAGCGTCTGCATGCTGGAAAGTGTTTGTTCCGCAATACGGGGGTGGGAAGGAGTATGCCATCATTGGGCTACTGGGGACATTGACTTACACCTTCATTCAAATTTCGACGCCGGTGCAGTTTTTGATGGACCTCGTGAATGCCTATTTGGCTAGCTTGGTGGTTGTTTTGTTGATGGCCTATTTGATACGCATTATCGTCAGGCATCGGCCGAGGCCATTTGAAAAGGCGATCAGTTTTGCGACGTGGATATTCGGATGCTTGGTGGCCACGCTTTATGAATCGAGGCATTTTTTGCAGGGGATGGATGCTCTGCTCGCGGGGGTCAACGCGAGCTTGCTGTTCTTTTTGGTCGTGATCTTTTTGGAAGAGACAATTTGGGCTGTGAGAAAAAAAACGGAGAAATTTTTAGTTAGCAAATGAAGAATCAATTGCCAGATACCCATCAGACTGCGTGGCAGCTTTCGGTGATCCAGTTGAGCGGTTGGATCAGTTTGCCCATTTTGGCGACGAGTATTTTGCTTTTGCAGGAGAATAGTTTTTTGGGGGCGGTGCTGACGATTATCGTGGGCAATGCGATTTTGTGGTTTATCCGGTTGGGGATTTTGGCGATGAGTCAAAAAGAACGGCAAAGCACCTTGGACATCTCACGGGAATATTTAGGAAACGTTGGCGGCTACTTCATCGGAGCCCTTCTTTTGATCGCGACGTTGGCGTGGTTCATTGCCCAGACGACGGCGGCAAGCAATGCTTTGACGCATCTGATCGCTGTCAAAGAAAATCCCGAGATTGATCAGTTCATTCAGATGAGCGTTTTGGTGGGGATCGTCAGCACTTTTCTCTGCATGGAAGGGATTGTTGTCTTGAGGAGGCTGTCGATGATTGCATTTCCGATCTTGGTGGTCGCTTTTTTCGCGGTGATCTTTGCCCTGCCTTTGAAATTGCCGAGCGCGGGCAGTACGGTGCTTTCTTTGTCAGGGCTGACGCTGGTCTTAGGGACGAATTTGGGAATCACGTCAGATTTGCCGACGTTCTTTAGGCACAGCCAGTCCTGGTACACGTCGATCAGGGCGCTGACCATCGTTCAGCTTGTGAGCTTGGCGCTGGGGCTGTGCAGCCTTTATTTTGTAGCCATTCTCGAAGGGAACTTTGGGATCAAAGAGGCGGTTGTTTTGGCTTCGGGAAGCGGGGTTCTTAGGATTTCTCTCATCGTGTTTGTCTTTTTGTCGGTGATTTGCGCCAATGTGGCCAACGTCTATTCCGCATCGGTAGGATGGGAGGTGCTCGCGCCGAAGGCTCTTGTCGGGCGCAGGGAATATCTTATTTTAGGCCTTGGACTGACGACGATCTTCATTCTGATCTCGAATATTTTTTCCGTGGAGCTTTTGCTAGAGGCTTCCGACAGCTCTTTGGTCAATCTTTGCTTGGTTTTAATTTTGGGGTATGTGATCAGCCGATGGAAAAAAAGGGGGCCCAACCTCTATGAGAAATGGGGGTATTTTTTTGCGTGGCTGCTCTCGACGGTCGTCAATGTCCTTCAATATGGCAAATGGATCGGAACAGAAATTTCTCCGCTTGTGGCGGGAATCCTGGTGATTTTGGCCACGGTCTTGATTGCTAGATTAAGTAGAATTAATCATCGAGGAGGGACCATCGCATGAAGGGAGTTCTCCACGGGGGAAGTGGTTAATTTTTCATGCCTTAAATCAAACGCGGCTTTAGCGCTGGAGATCTTTTCCAACATTTCTTCGATGGTGTCTTCATCGTAATGAAGGGAAGTTGGATGTATTAAGAAGGCTGGGAGGGCTTTTTCGTGAATGCCTATTCTCGAATATTTTGGAATGAACCCAATGACCGGATATCTGAGTGTCACTTCCTCAAAAGGAGCGTACCAGAATTCATTGATCAAAGCGTAGCAATCTCGAATATAATTTTGTTGTTCCTCATCCGAAGAATTTTGCAAACGATCCCACGATATATACACATCGTGATTCAAAAGTTGGTCACTGGCTTCGTCGGCATCTTCATCTTTGCAGCTGGCTGCATCGAGCTTGTGCTTGCACAAGCCCTGCTTCGCCAGCGGCTTCGCCTGCTGCAAATCTGAAGCGCCGACATTGCCATTGGCCAAGTTTTGAATCCCTCTGTGTATATTTTTGCTAAAGTGGGGTTTTAATACAATTTCCCAACCATGTGAATTTTCATTTAGTATTTCGAAGTGATGGCTATAGTTTTCTCGAATTTTTTGTTTGAAAACTTCACAAACCTCAAGTTGATACATGATAAATTGCCTTAACCCATCTAACCCCATTCTCCTGATCGCGATCCAAATAGAGACAATGGGAAGCGCTGAACGAGAATTTTCGAAGGTCTGTCGAAGGGGTTCCAGCTCACCAAAAAAAGGATCTTCGGGAGGATAATAACCTTGGGATGTTATCCCCAATAAATTCGCGGATTCCTTTGTGATAAACACACCAGCCGAATAAGGACAAAACCCAGTTTTATGAAAATCGGCAGCAAAAGAATCGGCATATTCAATGGCGGAAATCTTGGAGAGTACGGATCGAATTTTTTCATGCACGTTCGGATGGGCTCCGCAGTTTGATAGCTCAGACAGATTATCTTTGAAAGCTAGCCAAGCCCACGTAATAACCGAATCTACATGAAGGTAAGGTGTGTAGTTTAGCTGATTGGCTATAACAACTTCATCAATTGCTTGTTTAATTAAAAAAATAGGATCAGGAACAAGGTTGATAGTTGCGCCTGCGACTGCAATGACAGCAGCTACTTTTT
This sequence comes from uncultured bacterium, assembly GCA_964490565.1. Taxonomy (GTDB): domain Bacteria; phylum Chlamydiota; class Chlamydiia; order Chlamydiales; family Rhabdochlamydiaceae; genus PALSA-1444. The sequence continues at coordinate 2,991 of CAZBCR010000079.1, read as the reverse complement.
TCCCTTGTGAGATGGCCTGCTCCAATTTTTTTCTAAAGATTTCTAAATCAATTTCCCCTGTTGGGCAGGTGGCAACACGTACACAGTTTTCTGAGTTGATTCCTAAGTAATTACAAACATGTTCAATGGAATAATGAGCCGTTGCTGAACAGAAAACAACATACTCATCCATTTTTTGAGAATTTTTGCCGCGTGCGCGTCCAATACCGCATCTGATCGCATAAGCAATCGCCTGTTTTCCCCCCGTGACGACAAATCCATCGGCATGAGTCCAACCAACTAAATCTCCTAACATTCGTACAATTTTTTTCTCGTAAAGACATAGCTTCCCAGAAATAAAATCCCAACAAGGATTAGAGTTGTAAAGACCTGCGATTGTTAAAGCAGCAACGGAGTCAAATAATGGGGAAGGGATAATATTAAAGGCGGTTGTCGGGTCCTGATGCCGTATGCAACCGCTCAGCATATCATTGAACTCTACAAGCACTTCGTCAGTACTGACGCCTTTCTGACTGATCTTGATATTTTTGAGTTCTTCTTGATAGTTAAATCGACGACTTAATTTCCTTCTAGCTGCACTGCATTCTTGAATGTCGGCTTTTGTTTCTTTGTGGAATAATCTGATTTTTTCCAGAAGTGTGGTGAAATTATCTTCTGTCCTGTCTAGAAAGTCGCCGGGATATTTTTTGCTGAAAGGAACTAACGGCATATTGACATTTAAAATCTGGTCAAAAGATAGACAAGTTTAAAGTTTTGATAAATAAATGGCAATATTTCTCAGTAGGGAAAGTTATTTTTGATTGTCTTCTTTTAATATTTTAATTTTCGCGCAAGACGCCACTGAAACTAGGCAACTTGCAAGTACGAGCCACGTAAACAGGCTGAAATTTTTTTGTACATTTATCAAATAAAAAGCAGTTAGGCTGGTCAAACCTCCTATAACTCCATCGGCAATGTTAAAACTTAGGCCTACGCAAGTGTAACGAACATGAGTGGGGAATAGATGTGTAATAAAATACGGCCAAATAGCCGTAAGGCAAGAAACGCAGAGGGCGATTAATCCAATGATAAACAGTGTATTCCATCCTGGGTGACTAATGGCAATATGCAGTGGATATAGAAGGGCGATCACGCAAAGGCATGCGACGATTGCGAGACGGAGAACACCAAACCTTTCTGCTAATAAGCCATAGAATGGCAATGGAAGTGTTGTAATCGTAAGAAGAATAATGGTCGTTAATAGTCCCTGTTCACTGCTCATTCCGCTTGAACGAAAAAAATAGATGGGAAAAATAACTGCAATAAAATGGTAACATACCGTCTGCATTGCGCCAAAAATACCACCCCTCACTATTTTGCCCCAATATCCTTGAAAGGCTTTCCAGATGGGAGCTCGCGTGATTTTTTGATGAGCAGATAGTTCAAGAAATGATTCTGTCTCTTGCAATCTTGCGCGAAGAAAAATCCCAAAAAGCCCTATGATACCTCCAATGATAAATGCGGTTCGCCAGCCTAGATTGGGATATGTCTCAACCGGAAAATGTTTTGCAAGAAAATATCCTTCAATTGCTGCTACAATGGCCCCAATTTGATTGCCGAAACCGGCAAAACTCGTTGTGAATTTTCTATTTTCTGTGCCGGCTTCATATAAGTAACAAAAGGCGCCTGGAAGTTCCCCACCGGAAGGAAAAGATTGAGCTATCCGGAGGAATGCTAACAAAATCGGCGCAAGAACTCCGACTTTGTCATAGGTGGGGATAAATCCCATCAAAAATGTTGATCCAGCCATCACTGCGAGTGAGCTGATAAATGCCTTTTTTCTACCGACTCTGTCTCCTAATCGGCCAAAAAAAACTCCTCCGAGAGGTCGAAATATAAACCCAATGGCATAAAAGGCCATAATGAACAAAAGGTTGAATGAAGTGCCCTCTTGGCCGAAGAACTGTTTCGACAGGACCGGCGACCAAATGATATATAAGTAGAAATCATACCATTCAAGAACGTTTCCAAATGTAATTGCAAAAATTACATATTTCTGAATTTTGTTCAGTGAAAGCCCAAGAAGTTTTTTCATTCTTGAAATTTAAGGTTTTGGATGCAGATAGCTTTTTTATATTGTAGCGACCTCCTTTTATCAAGCTGAAAAAACGGTGATTTAGATCAAATGGAAGAGGTCGCGTAGCAGGGTGAGGGTGACCTCGATGAAGATCAAGAGGATCACGATCGTCTCGAGGCGGGACGTGTGCTGGTGGTTGAGCTCGCTGGAGAGGATCTCGAAGAGCTCATGGATGACGTTGAGGCGTTTGTTGAGGACCTCTACGCGTTTGGTGACGTCGAGATAGTGGGCGGTGCGCCGGTAGAACGGCTCGAGTTCGGGATAGTCCCAGAAGAATTCCGGCGTGTCGAGGATTTCGCTGTGAAGGTTGATGAAGTTGCGCTCGATGAAGATCTCGCCCATTTTTTGGGAGATTTCTTTGCGGGAGAGGGAAATTTTGCCTTTTTGAGCGAGGTCGGTCGGGAGTTTTTTGGTGTTGTCGATGGTCCTTTGGATCAATTCTTCGAAGGTCGACAGTTTCACCGATTGGGCGATGCCGTGCGAGATGGCGAGCTTTGTCAGGGTGCTTTTGTTGTGGACGAAGATTTCGTCTTCTTCGATTTTGATCGTATCGCCGTAGGTGAAGGTAAATTCGTCGAGCTCGGCTTTGTTTAAAGGCTCTTTCTCAAACTCTTTGAGGGATTGCAGGATCTCCTTTTCCTCTTCTTCGCTAAATCCCCAGCAAACGACCGAGCCGTATGAGAAGTAAAAAATATCCCCTTTGATGTGCTTGTCTTCTTTGATTTGGATGTGGATGACGTCGCGGAAAAGCTGTGTCGTGCCCAGCCGTTGCAGATATTGGAATAGACGGGGAATCTCGTAGGAGGAAGCGGTGCAATAACAAGTACAGCGCATAGGTTTGGTTATACTGGATTGGCCATTAAAAAGGAAATTTT
>CAZBCR010000078.1:0-7657 GCA_964490565.1 uncultured bacterium | reverse complement strand
AACGTCTGATAATTGATCTTATGTTGGGTATGGGGTAGGGGTTTTAGGAAACACAGACCCTGAGTAAGAACCCTTGAACACTCATGGAACATCCCCAGTTAAAGATTTTAAGAAGAATTGTAGATCAACTTTTTACAACGATCAAAAAGATTAAAAACTAAGAATCGGTATTTTTCTTCTTCAGTACTATCTTATCAAAAAGCCTAGAGACACTAAAAATTTTTGGATATTTTTGTAGGCCACCGCTTATGACAACCCATGTTCCTTCAAGGCCCTTAACGAAACCTTTGCTCTTCACATTTGGGGCCACAACAACGTTTTTAAAGCAAATGGCCACGTTTTCAAGAAGTCTAATAAATCCGACCCCATCAATCGCTATCCCTCTGAAAGACATAGAACCTTCATAAGCTTTGTCTTTTTTGTTAATAAGGGCATGGATTCCGACAATCATATAAGTTAGTGGTAGTGCTACGCTCTTTCCAATGATTTTTGCACCCTGTAAAATGGCTGCTATCAGATTAACAGGAACTCGGACGCCATTAGAAACTCGACCTATGGTGTGGCGCCAAATTCGACCATCAACGCCAAGCCAAGGCCCTTTAGGATTAACTCCTTCCATGTTGATTACCTCTTAATTATTTTCTATCTGCAAAGCAACTTGAATTTAATTTAAAACAGTTGCCCATATTTTCTATTTAATTAACGAAGCAATTGTTTTGAAACAAATTATGATTATTTGAGAAATTAATCGAATTTGGCAAAGCCAATAACGTCCCTCTGAATATGAAGCGTAGAGATCGCTTGAGCAAAAAATAATTGCAAGCTAGACTATCTAGCTTATGCTTAAAAAATCGTCACTTCTCATCCAGGTCCTGATCGCCATAGCCCTAGCCATGCTCATTGGAGGCTTTTCCAGCCCTGATTCCGAACTATTTGGAGTCGCCTATATTAAACTTTTTGGTTTCCTAGGCCAGCTCTTCCTCAACGCCTTGACCCTCTTAGTCGTCCCCCTCGTCGGATCTTCTATTGTCAACGGCATCAGCCAGATGGGCAAAGACAAATCGTTTGGTCGCTTGGGAGCTAAAACATTCTTTTTCTACATCTCTACAACCTTCCTAGCCGTTATCACAGGTCTAGTCTTTGTGAACTTGATCAAGCCCGGCTCGTTTATGACCGGTGCCACGGAAACCCTCACAATGCCTGCCATCACAGCAGCTCCTCAAACTCACATGGAAGCTGTCGGTCAGATCCTTTTGAAGCTCATCCCCATCAACATCTTTGAAGCAGCCTCCCAAGGCAACATGCTGGGGATCATCTTCTTTGCTTTGCTTTTTGGATTTGCTTTAGCCAAGATCGAAAGTACAGCCTCTGAGACTGTCATGAACATCATCAAAGGCATCTTCCATGTTCTCATGAAAATGACCCACTATCTGATGCGCGTGATGCCTTTTGGAGTCTTTTTCCTGGTCACCAAGGCCATCGCTATCCGAGGACTCGGCAGTATAGAATCGCTTCTCTACTTCTTCTTAACCGTGATCCTGGGCCTAGCAACGTTCATGTTCGTGATCCTGCCTCTCTTTATGCGTTTCATGGGACTAAGTCCTTGGAGACATCTCCGAGCTATGGCACCTGCTTTGATCACGGCTTTTTCAACGAGCTCATCGGCTGCTACTTTACCGATCACCATGGAATGCGTAGAAAAAAGAGCCGGTGTTTCTAACCGGATCTGCAGCTTCGTAGTTCCCCTTGGAACCTCGATCAATCTCTCCGGATCCGCACTCTATGAGTGTATCGCTGTGCTTTTCATCGCTCAGGTCATTGGATTTGAGATGACGATCATGCACCAAGCGATCGTTGTTGTATTATCACTTTTGACTTCAATGGGAGTCGCTGGGATCCCTTCCGGGAGCTTAGTAGCAATTTTGATCATATTAAATGCGATGGGATTCCCTGCTGAGGGACTTGCATTGATCTTGCCGGTGGATAGAATTTTAGATATGTGCCGCACGACAGTGAACGTCTTTAGCGATGCGTCCTGTGCGGTCTTAGTGGCTCATACGGAAGGCGAAAAGGTCCTAGAAGCCCGGCACAATTAATTATTTTAAAAATATTCTAGAATCAACTCTTTTGTTACTATCTTCGGCGATTATTAATCTCTGAGGACAGAAACATGCATCCTGTAAATCCCTTCAACTTTTTGTTTTCTCTTCCCGCTCCAAACGGAGAGCCTCCAGCTTTAACAGAAGGTCAAGAGCTTGCAGTCTTTGCTTCGACATTAACTGAGAGTCCTGTTCAGAGAGAAGATCTCATCGTTCAGCAAAGAAAAGAACAGATTCGCAAAGATTTAACTATCACAATGCTTAAAAAGTTTGAGCTTCCGGAGCAAACCCCTTGGACGGCTGCAAGACAAGCTTGGGTTTGTTGTCAGGATGAAATCAAATTCAAGACAACGACTCAGTGTTTTCTACTGGGGTTTTTTGATGATCTGGTCCGCAGATGCAATCTCCCCGTTAGTGCCATCGAAATGGTCATGGGGTTTTTAAAATTTTTGCAAACCAATCCGTTTGCCAAGGATAACGGAAAGCGGCTGCAAGCTGTATTGGATCATCTTCAAAGATCTCCTCAAGTCAGAGTCTGCCTAGAAGAAAATGAAGCTAAAGACTTTCTCCAAGCCATGAAATTTTTTCTCACGGCCCCAGAAAATAATCAACGGACGCTGGGCGAACTTCGCAATCCGGACCAACCCGGAGAAAAAAAACCTTTAGAAGTCTGCCGTTACTTGGGATGCCATATCCAAATCATCCTCAGAAGAACATTTGCGATCATAGATGCGGAAATCGTCTTGATTAAACAGAGATTTGATCCGAGAAATGCCAAAAAAGAGTTTGCAGCTCTTAGTCGACTACCCAAAAATCAAATGCCGCCTGCTTTCTCCCAAGTCATTTATCAAAACAAACAGTTTTATGAGAGAATGGAAAGGATGATCCGCGTCTATGCAGCGCGTAAAGCCTTTCTCTGGGAACAATACTTGGCAATGGAGCTTCTGCTGAAAGAAAATCCTGCAGTCATCTCTTCCCACCTGCCCCCTCTTTTAAACCAATTTTCTAAAGATCTGACTCTACTCTGCGACCAAATTGATATTCTGAAACAAACATGCAAGGAAAGGTTCGAAAAATGTGGAAACTGCCTACAGAAAGATGATCTTTTAGAGATTGAAAGAACCGAAAAACAGCATATTTTTAATCCTGACCAGACTGACGAAGAAAAAAAAGAAGAGCGTGCGTTATTGGCGACTGCGATGGGAAAGATGGCAACCGGCTTTATGGACAGTCTCTTTAACTCGGAAGAGAGTTTTAATCTCGATGAGGCTATCAAAAGGTCCCAAGGAATCGCGGAATTACGTGATCTAACAACACACGTTAGAGAGCAAACTCAAGATCTTGTAGATCGCATAAAAAGACTTGAAAAAATAAAAAATTCATTTGAAGAATCTAATCGACTAATAGTTGAAAAAAAGAAAGAAAAAATGCCTGAGGCACAAGTCAGGCAACTCGAACAAGAAGTTGCTATGAGCTATCGCTTAATTTTTCAATTGAGCTTAGTCCTCGGTTCTTTTCAAGACAGCTTGAATGTGCTCGAAGGATTGCTCTCTGTTTTAAAAGAAGAAGCTGAAGGCCTCCCCGCCCCTGAACCTTTGCCGGTTTCCTCAGCCTTAGCGCCTCTTTTCCGCAGACCGAAAGTTCGCCAACCACGCCCTGAAAAAGTCTCCACAGAAGCGCCCCCTCTTCCGCCAGTTGCTGAGTTCATTCCTTCCCCTGAACCCATCCGCGCCTCTTCACCTAAGCCGATGCCTATCTCTGAGGCTGAACTGCCTTCTGCAATAATAAAACCGACGTTAGAAGAACTCTTCAACCATCAACAAGCCTGTTTACTTACGCATCAGTCATCTTTAGCAAATCTCTCTTCTATACAGAGCTTAGAACATACGCGGCTTCACTTGGGAAATCTCCGGTCTGCTGCCCAATTTTTAACTCTGCATCAAGGCCCTCTGCCGCCAGCGATTGTTTTTGCGATCGTCCGCAGCTGCAGCCTTGTCACTGAACAAGCTTTGACAGCTCGAGCAATCTCTATTGGAGCCGACATCAGCCATGACCATGTTGATTTGGCTGAAGAATTAGGTTTGCCGGTTCCGGGTCTTCTTAACACACTCCGCCACGGCGTGATATTTCACCGCTATCCTTGCACCTCTGAACTTTATCTCCAAGAACACGGCTTTATCACTCCCTTGGCTTTGCAATGGCTTTTAAGACAGAAAGAGGCCTCTTCAAAAGATCTCATTGATCTCATCTCAGAAACGTTTGCCACCCTTAAGACCATTTTTCCTCGCCTACCAGAAATACACGACCTGGAGGATCACTTAAGTTCCGTTAAGCCGCAAGCTCCCGGCACCCATCCTTTCAGCAGCAGTTTCAACGAAAAATTAAAGACTCCACTCAGGGCCTACGACCGGTGTGCTAAAATCTTGGCTGTTATTGAAGCTGCAGATGTCAATGATCCGTTACGAACTGCAATCTGCGGCGATATCCGATTTTCTCTCCAGTCTTTAAATTCTGCGCTCGACTCCCTGATACAGTACCCACACACCGCGGTTTTGGCAACGCTTGGCGATGCAACGCTCACGCTTGTCCAATTTTTGGATGAGCATATTGAAAAATTATGGCATCTCCACACTTGTGGATTCGTCCGTCTAAGTCATGATCTTGAAGGGTTCCGCGCATCGCGCGATTATCAAGAAAGTCCCGAGCATCAGCGCCTCTTAGCCGAGCTCAATATCGGCTATGGCGCGCAATATCCTCATCGCTATCGTCAAGAGACCAGAACTTCTCCCGGAGCTCTTGTCTGGCGCTTAGACACAGAAAAAATGTCATCAAACGGTGAAAGAGTTGACCAAGAAGCCTTGCGGTACGAAAAAGACAAAAAAGCTGGCTTTAATGCAGTGAAAAAAAAGACCAAGCAAACGCCCGTTAAGCAGCATGCGCTTTTTGCCTCTCATGATCAGCTATTTGAATTTATCGCAGCAGAAGCTGAAATGGCAGAAAAAAGACTCTCCGAACTCAAAAAATTAGCTCGCAACAACAGGGATGACAACTAGTTCATCACCGTCTAGATCTTCCATAGCGACTGAGAAAGTGTTGTAGAATGATGCTTGAGGAATATACAGCAGCCGTTTGACGACAGAATACGGCAAGACAACCTCATCAACTTCTTTAAATCCTTTCGCGGTCAGGGACTTTAAAACCGATCGGTTTTTCTTATAGGAAACGATCGAGTCAATTGTACTCGGGATCATCAAAGGCCAGCAGAAAAAGCTGATAATTCTCCAGCCCATTCCTCTAGCTATTGAGGCTTTATGAAACTTCCAGGCAACGTCTTTAGGTTTTTCTGATTTCTGAGCTGTGCTAGCCATGGAGATCGCATATTTATGATCGCCCTGGTTTTGGATCGTTACTTCAACAGGAACATAGCCTTTATCGATGAGATCAACATTCAGAATATGCTCGCTTTCCTGGGCTGAATAGACCCTCGCTGAGACTTGAAGCTTTTTGTCTTCTAGGGTCAGATTATGGGTAAAATTTACTGGAACAGAAGCGGGCATCCAGACTGCGCTCATCAAAATAGCACACCCTAATATTCCATAGACTAAAGACTTGAATTTCATTAAAAACCTCGCTCTGTAATTTTACATTATTTACTAATTGAACAAAAACTAAGCTTTTATTTAACTATTACACATCCACCTAAACCACAGAGCGATAAAGATGAAAGGAGATTTTTTAGATCAGTTGATTTTTTAGTTGATAATGGTTTATTATAGCACTTCTTTTAAACAGGAGGAATCCTATGGGCTCAATACTTACCAGTTGCATGAATGCCGTTCGGACGCTTCCTCAAGGATCTGCCTTAGACATCCCTTGGAGATGGATGGAGCAACACAAGCTAACAGAAAGCTCCGTGATCTATCCTACATTTGATCTCAATAATGAAGATAAAATCGTACAGACAGCTTCCCGGTTATTCTTTGCATTTGTCCTGCCTAATTTTGCCAAGCCTTTTGGGTATGCTAATTTGGGACTTGGAGCAACACATTTCATTTTGTGTGTGATCAATATCCGAAAGATCCGCAATAAAGAAGACGGCTACTCATCAAAAGAGCTTGAAAATGCTCTCATCAGGGTGTTTACGGGAGTTTACGACTTAGCCATCGCCTATCTTCTCTACTCTTCTTTCATGAGCTCTCTTTGGGGAAGATCTACCATCCTCATCGCCTTTGCTTTGATTCCTTCCTATCCCATTCAGCTCCATCACATGATCTTTGAAAAAGCTGTAAAACTAATTCCTGTAGACCCGAAAGATGGCCCTGATGCTAAACCAAAAGAAGAAATCGATCATCGTGCACTGCGAGTTGGCTGCCTGATTAAACAGTTCAGTAATGGAATTGTCGAGACATTTTTTCCAGCGCCAACTGAGGTACCAAAGGGACTCGTTCAACGCGCAATGTCTCTTCCTAACGCTCTTGGAACATTTGGAGCAGATGTTTACGGGACAATTAGAGGAACTAACAAGACCAAATAGCTTGCTGAGCAACCGCCTGCTGAAAATACATCGGGAATCCATCTAGGCATTTGCAGTGTTTTTCGCGAGCGGCTTTCAGAAAATCCGTTTCATAGAAAGCAATGTCCATCACTCTACTACCTGGCTGAATCTCTTGTGCATCCACAGGCATCGTAGATGTCGTGGTATTGATTAAAATATCATAAGAAGGGATCTTTTCACTCCACTGACAGCCCAAAAGAGAAGCTAACTCCTTAGCCTTTTCAGTGGTACGATTGACGATCACGACTTTTGCTTTTCTTTGATGCGCGATGTAAGCGATCGCTTTAGCCGATCCTCCTGCGCCAAGCACTACGATGGTCTTATTTTTGACATCTCCTAGAACATCGATTGCTGCATTTCCATCGGTGTTAGTGCCATAGATTTTGCCTTCTTTAAACGTCAAGGTATTGACCGCACCGATAGCCTTAGCTTCAGGATCTAAAACATCAACAAAAGGAAGCACGGCTTCTTTTAGTGGTGCTGTGACGCTAAGGCCTGCAAACGGCAGTTTTTTTGCTAAGTCAAAAAACTCAGCAAGCTCATCTGGTTTTACGACCATTTTTAGATAAACGGCATTTTTCTCTGCTTTGCGAAAGGCCTCATTATGAAAAAGATGTCCGATGCTCCGGAAAACCGGATCGCCAATCAGTCCATAAATTTTGGTTTCTGAATTGAGTGATCTAAACTGATAAATCTCGCAGAGCTGATCCACAAGTAATTGTCCTGGGGCATTTTTATCTTCTTCACAGAGCGGTGCGTACATGATCGGCACGTGAAAGATCGGAGCGCAGATCCTTGTGAGGCTTCCGAGATCTCCCATGCATAGTCCGATAATTCCTGGGTGTCGTTTTAAAAAGTCCAGCATCCGGAGGCTGTCGAGTGTGGAATTGGCCATCGTTGCAATCTTGTAATAATGAGCTCTAGGATGAGTCATCTGGAGAATTTTAAGAATGGCTTCTAAATTGGGGGTCTCTTCGTAGTTGTGATAGGAAACGATCACATC
>CAZBCR010000077.1:6621-7700 GCA_964490565.1 uncultured bacterium | reverse complement strand
CGAGTTGTCATGATTTTCCATCGGGGTTAAACTTTAACGTAAAAATTTAAATGGATGCTACATTTTATGCAACTGAGAATAAACACATTAGAAGACAGAGACGCTTGAAATCACTCTGAAGAAAAACTTTCCCAATCGTTGTTAGAGGAGGAGATGTTCAAGAGACCATAACTAAAAGTTCCTTCGACAGGATCTCTTCCGTCTCTATAGATCATTTTACCTTTGCCATGTTTTTCACCCTGGTAAAATTCGCCGTCGTATTTGGTTCCATCTCTCAGGGTCAACACTCCTTTGCCATGAGGAAGGTCATTTCGACATTGACCTTCATAGGTATCTCCGTTCGCAAAGAAGATGGTTCCTGTGCCTTGGAAATTGCCTTGTTTAAATTCTCCCTTGTAGATGTTTCTGAGGGAATAATTATTCGATCCCCAGCGAAGGAATCTGCAATTTTCGACTTTTGCATCGCCAAAATCCCGGAGGTTAAGAGTTCCTTCACCATGAGGTTTCCCATCGCGCATCTCTCCATCATAGAAACATCCATTCGCGTAGGAGAAAATTCCTTTGCCATCCATTTTTCCCAGTGAGAGATTTCCGATGTAGGTGTCTCCATTTTCATGGAGGTAAGTTCCTCTGCCATGCGGCAAACCATAGAAGAAATTTCCTGTGTACTTGTCACCGTTTTGGCAATAGAGAACTCCTTCTCCATGAGGCTTTCCATTATAAAACGGACCCACGTAGATGTCTTTGTTTGCATAGTGGAGAGTTCCTTCTCCTTGCGGCTTGTCATGGAATATCTGCCCAACGTACCTATCCCCATTGTCATACTTGACAGTCCCATGTCCATATCCATCATCATTTTCTAAGACCATTTCTAAGACGTCTTTATTGGCAAACTCGATCGTTAATTGACCTTGCTGTCTTTTGTCATAAACTATTCTCCAGATATCGCCATTTGCCTTCATGTAGGTTCCATTACCGCAAATTTCACCTTTTGTGAAGTTTCCGAAATACCTGCTTCCATCGGGATGGATAAGAGTTCCTTCCCCTTCTCTGAGTCCGCCTACAAATGGACCTGAGTA
>CAZBCR010000077.1:0-6521 GCA_964490565.1 uncultured bacterium | reverse complement strand
TGATACTTGGAAAAAGAGTTTGGTCCTGTCTTTGGAGTTCGTGTTTGAGTAGTGGGTGTATTAGGATTTAGGCGCGTGAAAGCGACGCGGGGTGTTGTCATATTTTTCCTATTTATTTTGAAATTTTAGCAGAGAATTTAAATGAAAATTAGATTTTAAGCAATTTTAATGAGTATTAAACAAGTTGGAAGTTTTTGTTTTCTTCGCTACAGTGAGCTTAAGATGAGCGAAATAACAAAAAGTTCTTCAAGCGTCAACCGCCGGGATCACTTAGCCAACGAGAGAACCTTCTTGGCATGGATCCGCACCAATCTCGGGATCATGGCTTTTGGATTTGTTGTGGAAAAGTTTTCGTTTTTCATCCAGGAGATCGCCTCTTTTCTAGGCAGAACAGGGGATACGGTTGCACCTGCAACACCTTCAGCTCTTCAAGGGTATTCTTCTGTTTTTGGCATCACGCTCGTCGGAGTCGGAGCATTACTTTCTATCATGGCTTTTCTTAGATACAAAAGAACGGAAAGACAAATTGATGCAGATAATTACAGGCCTTCTCATGGCCTTGTCACTTTACTAGCGTTTTGCGTCTTTTTTGTCGGAGTCTTGCTGATTATCTATCTCGTTAGTTCTAACGCTAACGTTTCTCATTAATTCTTTTGGACTTAAATAAAAAACCTGTTACGATCATCTACCTCATTGGGAGATTCTTAACCATGATAGCTTCAAACTAATTCGGTTTTTACTAAAAACCCCCGCACTGCGATGCTTCCTAAGCATCGACACTACTAATATTACGATTAATTTCTACGAAGACTAAAAATTTATGACCGCTATTCTTTCAGTTGAAAAACTGACTAAAAAATATCCCGGTAAGCCTCCGATGACTGCCGTCGATGGAATCTCCTTTGCTTTAGAGAAGGGGGAGATCTTAGGATTGCTAGGCCCTAATGGCGCTGGTAAGACAACGACGATTCACATGCTCCTGGGGACACTGACATATACTTCAGGGTCGATCCTTTATTTTGGAAAAGACTTTAAAAAAAACCGCTCGGATGTGCTGCAAAACGTTGCTTTTGCCAGCACTTACGTGAACCTTCCTTGGAAGCTGACGATCAAACAAAACCTCGATGTCTTTGGAAGGCTTTATGGACTTTCAGGACCAGAGATCAAACAGCGGAGCCTTCCGCTGTTAGAAAGATTTGGGATTGCCAACAGACAAGAGTCCACTGTGCTCCAGCTTTCTGCGGGTCAGCTGACCAGGCTCATCCTGGTCAAGGCATTCCTCGTCAGACCGCTTATTGTGCTCTTAGACGAGCCCACAGCCTCTTTAGATCCCGATATGGCCAAAGAGGTCTGTTCGTTCCTTTTAGAGCAAAGGCAGCAAGAGGGGACGTCCATGCTCTTCACGTCTCATAAAATGGATGAGGTTGCTGAGCTTTGTGATCGGATCTTGTTTTTACAGTCAGGAAAGATCATTGCAAATGACATTCCTGAAAATCTAGTCAAAACGATCTCCCATTCCCGTTTGGAGTTGGTCATTGTTGACGGCATGGAAAAAGTCTTAGCACTAGCGAGTGAGAAAAAGTTCACTTTCAAGAGTGATCACCGTTTAATTGTATTGGAAATGGAGGACAAAAACATTGCGCCATTTTTAATCGAACTGGCAAGGGCAGATATTTCCTACACGAGCATTCGGATTAATCAACCGAATTTAGAAGACTACTTTTTGAAAATGGTGAAAAGATGATTAATTTTAAACGGTCTTGGGCTGTCTTTCTCCGGTATTTTTATCTTTTTGCAAAGTTCGATCAGTTCGCTGATCTTTTCTATTGGCCGATGATTGACATTGTCCTGTGGGGTCTTACAACTGTTTGGATCCAAAAGCAGCAAACAGATGTGCCCGATATTGCTTTAGTTGTCTTAACAGGCTTGATCTTTTGGCAGACAGTCTTAAGAGGCAATTACGAAATCGCTGTGAATCTCTTGCAAGAGTTCTGGAACCGTAACCTCGTGAACCTGTTTTCAACGCCTTTGCGCATCATTGAGTGGATTGTTGGAGTGCTTATGCTTTCCATCCTTAAGGTTTGTATTTCAATGATTTTTGGAGTTGTGCTTGTCTATATACTCTACGCCTTAAATGTCTTTACGATGGGGTGGGCATTTTTACCCTTTGTCGCGCTCCTCATGATGTCTGGATGGGTGGTCGGCCTTTTATCAGCGTCTCTCGTGATCTATTGGGGTCAAAGGTTTCAGATGCTCGCTTGGATGCTAGCTTTTGTGTTTGCTCCTTTCAGTGCGGTTTTTTATCCGGTCACCGCGCTTCCAATCTGGGCGCAAAAAATCGCCTGGTATTTGCCGACGACGTATGTCTTTGAGGGGATGCGCACGGTCTTAAGAGGCGGTGCTTTTCCTTGGGGAGATGCAGGAATCAGCCTAGGGCTTAACCTGTTTTATCTAGCACTCAGCACTTGTATTTTCTATTGGTTCTTTGAAAGAAGCCGTAGTAAGGGACTTGCTAGATTCGAGTAGTTACATTCGTGAAGAGAGGAGCTCCTGCAGCTTCACAATGTCTTTGGCGAAGTTACGGATGCCCTCGTAGAGTTTGTCTGAGGCCATCGCATCTTTGCAAAGCATCCAACGGAAGGTTTTTTCGTCGACGTTCAGTTTCTGGACGTCGGCTTTTTTTGCATCCTCAGGAGAGAGTTTACGGGTGACGTCGCCGTCAGCACTTTGGAGTTCTTCCAAGAGCTTAGGAGCAATCGTCAAAAGATCACAACCGGCAAGTTCTAAAATCTCATCGATATTGCGGAAAGAAGCTCCCATGATTTGGGTTTTGTAGCCCATTTTTTTATAGTATGTATAGATGTGCGTTACAGAGATGACGCCGGGATCTTTCTCGGGTGGATAAGAATCGACTTTTTCATTTTTCTTGAACCAATCGAGAATACGGCCGACGAAAGGGGAGATGAGTGTTGCATGAGCCTCTGCGCAGCCAATCGCTTGGGCTAAGCTAAAGAGGAGTGTCATATTGCAATGGATCTTTTCTTTTTCAAGGATTTCAGCTGCTTTGATCCCTTCCCATGTAGAAGCGAGTTTGATCAAGATTCTTTTGCGGTCAATGCCCGCAGCTTCATAAAGAGCAATCAGCTGACGAGCTTTTTTCACAGAGCCATCGACATCAAAAGAAAGACGGGCATCGACTTCTGTTGAGACGCGGCCTGGAACAATTTTGAGGATTTCTAAACCAAAATTCACAAAGACTTTATCCATGGCCAGAGTTAACTGTTCTGGTTTGGACTTTCCATTTTTGCTTCCGTACGTGATCGCTTCTTCAATGAGGAATTGATATTCGGGTTTGGTTGATGCAGCTAAAATGAGCGAAGGATTTGTTGTTGCATCGGTGGGATGGTATTTCTTGATTTCTTCAAATTCTCCGGTGTCAGAAACAACGACGGTAAATTTCTTGAGCTGATCTAATTTATTCATATTGCTTTAAAGGGGAGTTGAAAGGGGTTATTAATAGGCTCAGATTGCAGCTCGCGGAACTGCTCTGAAAATTCTTTTGGATCTAAAGTTGTGAAATAACCTTCCAGCATTACTGTGACAGGCTGGTTCAGTTGAAGAGACTCAGTTAAAAGTTGGTGGAGTTGAGGTGGAAGAGATACGCGTTGACCACCTTCATGTCGATGTCCGATTCCTTGAAATGTTTTTCCTTCTATCTTTAAGATGACGAGCGCCTCTTTGTCATTGCCTTGGTAAGCAGGGATACGTTGCGCATGGATTTGTAGATAGGTGTTGATCAGTCCTTGAGCGCAGATCATCTCAATTCCAACTCCATTGACTGTATCTTGGACAGGATAGGAAAGGCGAGCTGAATTGTAGGCTTTTTTCCCCGCTTGAACATGAGAGACTTCCCACGACTTTTTAGATTCGCAAGCAAAAAGAAAAAGGAGTAGAAAAACCACTCCTCTTCTTCTCACAAAATTTAATAAGGTCAAAAGGTTCATCAGTTTTTATGGCCGGAATGTCTTGAGACAAGAATCAGTGCTGCAATACCCACTACAATTGCACAGGCTGCAAGCACGTATTTGCCAGCTCCGCTGCCAGCTGTTTTTGATCCGTCATTTGCTGCTTCACCGACGTGTTTCTTTCCATCATCAGGTGTCGATACAGGATTATCATCAGCAAGTTCTGGAGAAACAGCTAAAGTGTCTTTAGGTGGGACCTCATCCGTAGCGAGTTCTGGGGAAACAGCCAGAGTTTCTTTTGGTGAGGCCTCATCTGTAGCGAGTTCTGGGGAAACAGCTAAAGTGTCTTTAGGTGGGGCCTCATCTGCGTGAACAGATGAAAATGTGAAAGCAACGCACGTCAGTATAGAAATCAATTTTTTCATGAAGGCCTCTTCAAGAGTTGGTGTTATATGTCCATAAGGAATAGAATTTGCCAGTACGAACCCTTTTCAGTAAAGTCATTAATGGTTGTCTGTGAATTCGCTGTCGTAACATCACTTGCCATTGTGCGATTGGGTTGATAGAGGAGAGTGTTCCCAAACAAAAGTGGGGAATAATTGTATCCCCACTTTATAAGTAATCCTTCTAGTGAGCATGGCCTGAGTGAAAATGGTTGCCACCTTTGAAACTTTTTGCAGCAAGAACACCTGCAACGATAATGGCTGCGACTGCGATTCCAGCAAATATATAAGCGCCTACGTTACTGCTCGCTGTTGAGGATCCTTCGGATGCTGCTTTACCTGTAGATTTTGCAGCAAAAATGGGGGAAGCTGAAGCCAGTTGGTTTTGCGATAACATCTCCTCTGCCTCATTTGCATGAACAGCAGATAATGTGCAGGCGGCCAATGCCACTAAGGAAATCAGTCTTTTCATACGCGCTCCTGTAAAAGTTTGTTTTGTTGGTCTCTTAGTAAAAGAATTTGCCAGTAGGCACCCATTTCAGTAAAGTCATTAATAATCTTTTGTTGAAAGGGTTTCCAAGATTGATTCTGGAAGTTTGCCGAATCAAAGGCTTCTTCTGCAGAGGCATCCGTGATTGTTTTGAAATCGTTGTGTAGATTTCTGATGAGGGTGGTTAAAAGCTCTTTTTTCACAGCATCAGCAGCTAGATCTGGGGTAATTGTTAAAGATTTTAGCGCTGCTTCAAAATCGTGGTAGTATCGGGAGAATTCTTCTTTTAGGGCGCCAGCTGTCAAGATATAAGCTCTTTGATCTTTGATGACGATAAGCTGAATTTGCCTTGAAACACCCCAAAACGTCTTAACTTCCCGCTCGGTCAGTCTTCCTTCGCCAAGAGGGGTATTGTATTTTCCTAGGTCGCGCCATACCGTGTTCGGGTCGCTTTCGCAGTCACTTTTAACGATATCAATATAGGCCTTTAGAGAAATGTCGACTTCTTCGGTGGCCAGATTTATGGATGGTAAAAGATTATTTGAACCTTTTCCAATAAAGCAGATCTGGACCCGAGGGGATAGTTTTGACTGGTCGGCGATATCCCATCCCTTAGGCGGGATGAAATAACATTGATAAGGAGCTTGTAGTGAAGAGGTTGCAACCTGCTCATTTTTAGGTATTTCAGGCAAAGATTGGGTGGTTTCTTGCAGGGAAGTGTTCAAACATCCCCCCAGGGCTAAACAGGAGAGAATTAAAATAATGTTTACGCGTTTAGTGACAGTGAGCACTGCTACTACCGGTACTGTTAGTGCTGGGGCGTAGAACGGCACAAAGAACCGCGATACCGATCGCTAAACCGATACCCCATGCCAGCATTGAAGTGCTAATTGCGGTATAAGAGCCATCATGGGCTCCTGAACCGGTACGCCAGAGCTTATCTGTATTAGTTGCTACATCTTGTAGGTCATCGCGGGCCTGCACAGACGAAGAAAAGCACAGTAGGGCGATGAGCAGGAAACTTATCATCTTTTTCTTCATAACGATATGTTATCTCATATATTTTGACTTTCTGGCAATTTTTCTTTCAAATGCTGTGTTTTTCAAGTAAAAACTTTACTTGTCATTGGTTTGAAGTTCCCTTTTTTGAGGTTTTTTGGTATAATAGTCTAGCATGCAAAATTTTAATCGACCGACTGCTAAAATTATTGGTACTGGGAGCTATCTCCCTGAAAGAGTGCTGACTAACCAAGACCTCGAAAAGATGGTCGAAACGAATGACGAGTGGATCGTCAGCCGTACTGGGATGAAAGAACGCCGTATTGCTAGGGCTGATGAATTCACCTCAGATATGGGCCTAGAAGCCGCTAAGAAGGCTCTGGAAGCCTCTAATATCTCGGCAGACAGCTTAGACCTTATCTTGTTTGCTACCCTTACTCCTGACTATATCTTCCCAAGTACTGCCTGCTTAATCCAGACCCAGCTCGGCGCGACTAAAGCCGCAGCCGTTGATGTCCAAGCCGCTTGTACAGGGTATCTTTATGCCTTAGGAATGGCCAAGGCCTTCATCGAATCAGGCATCTACAAAAACGTCCTTATTATAGCCGCAGAAAAGCTCTCTAG
>CAZBCR010000076.1:0-7704 GCA_964490565.1 uncultured bacterium | reverse complement strand
TTAGGATCGTGTGTTTTAACACTCATGGGCATCGCTGCTAACCGTCTAAAAGTGGACCTGAAAGGCCTAAGACTGACAATTGAGAAAGAGATGGCCCAGATGCCATCTCGTCGGATTGGCCGTCTTGTCATGCATATCTACTGTCCACAGACCTTCGATAACGATATCACACAGAAGCTTGAAACCGCAGGCAGCCACTGTCCCGTCCATCAAAGTCTTCATCCTGATACGAAACAAGAGTTCTTTTTCCACTGGGGAGAGCCGTGAAATTTCCTTCGATTGCAGCTTTTGATAAACATTTGAAAGAGGCGTTTCCTGACCATTTAGCGCCGATTTTTCTCATTGTGACCCCTGATGAATATGAACGGCGCAAAAATATCGATAAGATCACAGCTCTTATCCAGAAAAAAGACGCCACAGTCCGGATTGTGCGACTCTCTGGTCTAGACGATCCTATCGAACAGGTCAAAGGCGAGCTTTTAACTCCCAGTCTCTGGGGCGGCCTCACACTCGTGATCTATGAAGCGGTCGACAAAGTCAAAAACAATGAAGAGCTCGGGAACATCTTTGCTCACTTTCCTCCAGGCGTTCATCTGGTGTTAGGCGCGAGCGGATTTAAAGCTGTGTCTGCGCTCTATCAAAAAGGAAAGAAAGAAGTCGTTGTGCTCGACATGGGGGATGAAAAGCCGTGGGAAAAAGAACGAAGGCTCCAAGAGTGGCTTGTCAATGAAGCCCGTGTTCAACAGAAAACACTTAACTCTGATGTCGTTCACTATCTCATGCAGCATTTAGGTCCTGATTTAGCGACACTCGATCAAGAGCTTGCCAAGCTGATTTGCTTTGTCGGAGATAAGCCCCGCATTGAATTAGAAGATGCTAAAGCCATCTGCGGCACGAGAGATCTTTTCACTGGATGGCAGCTGGCTGAAAAAATCGTCTGGGAAAGAGCGACATCCCTCGGAGAAAAACTCTCTGATATGGGATTTTTATTTCCTTTCATCGGACAGCTAAGATATCACCTGCAGCTCGGATACCGTTTAGCAGAGCTCATCGAAACAAAAGCGACACCTGGAGATATCAAGCACCATTTTCCGACTCTCCGTCCTCAACAGATCGAAAAGTTTTCTACTCAAGCAAGAGCTCGAAGAGCTATTTTCTTCCACCGAGGACTTGAGATGCTTTACAACTTAGAGTTTGCCTCTAAGAGCTCACCCCTAGACATCTCTGTCTTATTTGATTTATTCCAAGCCAAGTTATATGAAAAAACTCTATCTTCTTCCAAATAGCCTCCACGAAGAATCCACCTGGAGCTATACGCCTCCGCACATTGATGCCTTGATCGCTGAAAGCGATAAAGGGGGATATCAATACCTCAAACGATTCGGCATGCCTAAAGTTCCCATTTATCTTCTCAATGAACACACGGATAAACCAGCAGAGCTGCTTAAGATCGTCGAAGAGAATGTCGGTTTGATTAGCGATGCAGGACTTCCATGCCTTGCTGATCCGGGATCTCCCCTA
Organism: uncultured bacterium; assembly: GCA_964490565.1. Lineage (GTDB taxonomy): Bacteria > Chlamydiota > Chlamydiia > Chlamydiales > Rhabdochlamydiaceae > PALSA-1444. The sequence goes on along the minus strand of CAZBCR010000076.1, from coordinate 6,183 downwards.
GTCGCTGCTGCGCGCAAGAAGGGGATAGTGGTGGAAGCTATACCGGGGCCCAATTCCATCATGATGGCACTGCAGCTTTCGGGATTTTCTGGCCAGGCGTTTACGTTCCATGGATATTTTCCTAGAGAAGAGAAGGATCTAGCTGCAAAGATCCGCAGCCTTCCAAAAGGAATGGCGCATCTTTTTATTGAGACGCCATATCGGACAGAGAAGCTCTTTCGAATGTTACTAGGGATATTACAGCCGCAAGATCAACTATGTGTCGCATGTGAACTCATGGGGCCGAATGGTTTTGTACAGACGCATACGATCCATGAATGGAAAAACCGCTCGCTTCCTACAGGGAAGCCGCGAGCGGTTTTTGTGATTCAGAAAGTCTAGTTGATTGTGACGATTTGACGTCGATAGAATACGAAACCAATTGTAATAGCTACTGCTGCAAGGGCCAGGACCGCAAAAATTCTACCGATTCTCAAAGATCCGCCTGAAGGATTTCCTTTGAAGACTTTTCTTGAAGAAGGAGCTTGTTTAGGAGCAGAAGATGGAGCTAAAGCATCCAATTCTAATGAGCAAGCATCAATTTTTCTTGCAATATCCTCTTGAGGCTCGGGGAATAATTTTTGAAGCATTTTGAGGCATATCAAAAGATCGCGAAGAATGGTTTGCTTATTTTCTTTTTGGTAAAGCTCTTCTTTTTTTGACATGAATTCATAAACGGCATCTTTTGCTGACTGAGTTGCAGAATTTCTTTCCGCGGTTCCTACTGCATATGTTTCAGCAAGGCTTAGAAAAGCTTGGGCCTTAAAACGGATAAACTTAGGGGCTGTCTCTTTTAAGAGATCTTCCAAAGTTTTTAAGAGGAGGATTTGAGCCTCGCCACTCTGTTTTTTTCTTGCCAGAAGATGGGCTAATGCTATCTTAGCATTATAGAGATCTTCAGGGAGCATATGAGAAGAAGAATCAACAATTTTGTTATCGATAAATTCGAGAATTTTCGTCTTATCGGCAGGAGTCAAGAGTCGAAGGCTGTTTAATAAATATTGAAATCGATTAAAGGCCATTGACTTTTCACGTCGGGGTGAAGACTCCCAATTTTTCACTTGATCGGTCCAAATAAAAACTAGCCCTGCGTAAGCCGCTTCGACATATTCGGATCTATTTGCATGGTCGGCAGGAAACGATTCAGCTAATCCTAATAAACAGTAGATTGGGAGCTCATATTGTGGTTGGGGGTTTGATTCCAAAAAGCTTTTGGTTTCTAAAAATAAGCGTATTGCCTCGTCTGTTTTACCTGTATAGAGTGCATTAAATGCAGTTTTTAATTTTTTTATAGCGTCAAGAGCAGCAGCAGTTAAAGCGACGTCTGCAGGGAGTCCTTTTTTGCATGCTTCAATGTGGGCTTGGATTTCTAGATAATCTGCAGAACTTGTATCTGGAAACAATGTGCTGAGCTCTGTTAAGACATCCTGGAGCTGCTCAATGAATTTTTTTTTCTCAGAGGCATCATCAGTATAAAAGGATCTTCTAGCGTCATAAAGTCGAAACACTGCAGTTTTTGCTCTCTGGGATAACGCCTCTTTTTCGCTTGGATCGCAAATTTTTACATAGCTCAGAAGGCAATTAATCCTTGGAGCCAGGTAGTCGAGTGTATCATTTCCTTCAATGAGTTGTAGCGCTTCAACGTAGAGTGCGCAGGCTTCTTTAATCTCTTTTTTATAAATGTGTCTTGCTGCTTCCTGCACTTTTTCGTCAAAGTTCTCCAATGGAAGAATATGTTTTGAACATTCTGCGATTTTTCCGACCATCTCTCTACGAACCAAATCCTGATCTTGAGGAATCAAAGGTTGAAATTTTTTCAAGCAATGTCTCAGTGCACAGTAGGCTTCTGACTTTTTCTCTGGAGTTAAGTTGTTCCATAACACCTTCGTTGCCCAGACAATTTTTATTGCATCATATACTTCTACTGCATGTTTTGACCTTTCTGGATTGCCTTCAGGATAGGTTAAGGCTAATCCTAAGCTACAATGAATCGGGTTAAGTGAGTCTTTTCTTACTCTAGTACCTTTTAGCTGAGTTTGGATTTCCTCAAACAACCGTCTAGCCTCTTCAGGTTTGTTTTCCTGAAGTAGAAGATAGGCGGCATTCAAGTTAAGGTTAAAATCGTAAGCTGGAGCGCCTTCTAAAGGTGCTCCGGAAGGAGTTGGTTCTTTCAGAGATCGATTTGCTACGTTAGTGGTTGCAGCGGCTTTGCTGGATGCACCGGGAACAGGTGTTGAAGAAGCAGCTGGAATTTTTCGATTAGTTGTAGGTGATGCAGTAGGGGATGCCATAAAGACTCCTCAGTTAAAATCTTGGAGCTAAATACTACAATTAACGACATTTTTCCACTCAATCAAAAAATTCAGAAGATGGGAAAAGACCGCTCGTTTCTTTGAGGAAATCGAGCGGTCTTATGACCGAAAAGGTTAGTCAATTTTGACAATGTGGCGTCGATAGAATACGACACCTGTTATTGCTAGAGCTGCAAGGACCAGGACCGCAAAAATTCTACCTATTCTCCAAGATCCATTGTCTGGAGAACCTGGAGTGACCTTTCTAGGAGGTTTTCCGCCAGCAGTCTCTGAAGGGCCAGAAGAATCTTTACCTGAAGGGGCCTTACCTGTGAGTCCACGATTATTCGTAGGCAACAGGGATGAATCAGCCGCCTCTTCACGCAGTTTTTGTTGGCAGGTTTCAATTCCATGCATCGCTTCTAGATACTCTGCTGAGCCATCTGGAAATAATTTGCTAAGATCATTTAAGGAATTAATAATCCACTGAAGGACATTTGTTATTTTATAGGAATTACTAGCACAAAGAGCTTGTCTAGAGGTATAGATTTCGAGAATAGCGTCTTTTGCTTTCAGGGATAGCGCCTTTTTTTCACTTGGATCATCGCAGATTTTTACATAGCTCAGAAGGCAATCAGCCCTTGGAATCAGGTAATTGAGTGTATCTTTCCCATCAATGATTTGTAGCGCTTCCTTGTAGAGCTTTGCTGCGCTGAGAAGATCTTTTTGTCTTACGCATTGATCTGCTTCAGAAATCTTTTCTTTACAATCATCCAAGGGGAGGATGTATTTTGCACAGGCTTCAATATGTGCAATAAGCTCTATCTTGATCTGATCAGCGTCAAGGAATATCGTAGGACCTGTCATTTCTTTTAAAACCAAAGCCAGAACTTTTTTCAAACACATTCTAAGTGAGACATAGCGATTCGATTTTTCCTCTGGATTCAGGCTCTCCCAGTCAACAGTATGGGCGAGCACTATCTTAAGAGCATCGTAGGCTTCTCCAACAAATGTGGTTCTCTCAGATGAGCCTTCGGAAGAGGTGTAAGCTAATCCTAGATAAACATGGACCGGAATAAGCGAGGCCTTGCTCAAGGAAGCGGTTTTTAGATGAGATTGGATCTCTTCGAAGCGGCTCCTAGCAGCCTCGATCTTGTTTTGACCGAGCAATTGATAGGCAGCACTTAAGGCTTGACTAAAAGTTTTGGGAGCAGTTCTAGGATCTGGTAAAGGCGCTCCGGAAGAACTTGCCGCTGGGATGCTAGGGGGTTTTCCCCCATGAGCAGTCTCTGAAGAACCGTGAGCGGGGAGCGCGCCTGCCGAAGAAGCTGCCGCTGCAGGTTTGTCGCTTTTCGGGGACAGCTGGGATGAAGCAGCATAGTCTGCAGGGAGTTCTTTTTTGCATGCTTCAATTCTGGCTTGGATTTCTAGATAATCTGCAGAACTTGTATCTGGAAATAATGTGCTGAGGTCTGCTAAGTACTGATTAATCAGAATAAGGAACTCTATTTTCTTAGAGCCATCAACAGTAACGGATGCTCTAGCGTCATAGAGTTGAAACACTGCAGTTTTTGCTCTCTGGGATAACTCATTCTTATCGGCTTCATCGTAGATTTTTGCAAAACCCAGAAGGCAATCAACTCTTCCGATTAGGTAGCAGGGTTCAGTTTTTCCTTCAATGAATTGTAGCGCTTCAGTGTAGCGTTCGCAGGCTTCTTCAAGCTCTTTTTTTTGGACGTGTCTAGCGGCTTCCTGCACTTTTTCGTAAAAGATCTCCAATGGAAGAATATGTTTTGAACATTCTGCGATTTTTTCGGCCATTTCTCTACGAACCAAATGCTGATCATGAGGAATTAAAGGTTGAAATCTTTTCAAGCAATGTCTCAGTGCACAGTAGGCTTCTGACTTTTTCTCTGGAGTTAAGTTGTTCCATAACACCTTCGTTGCCCAGACAATTTTTATTGCATCATATACTTCTACTGCATGTTTTGACCTTTCTGGATTGCCTTCAGGATAGGTTAAGGCTAATCCTAAGCTACAATGAATCGGGTTAAGTGAGTCTTTTCTTACTCTAGTACCTTTTAGCTGAGTTTGGATTTCCTCAAACAACCGTCTAGCCTCTTCAGGTTTGTTTTCCTGAAGTAGAAGATAGGCGGCATTCAAGTTAAGGTTAAAATCGTAAGCTGGAGCGCCTTCTAAAGGTGCTCCGGAAGGAGTTGGTTCTTTCAGAGATCGATTTGCTACGTTAGTGGTTGCAGCGGCTTTGCTGGATGCACCGGGAACAGGTGTTGAAGAAGCAGCTGGAATTTTTCGATTAGTTGTAGGTGATGCAGTAGGGGATGCCATAAAGACTCCTCAGTTAAAATCTTGGAGCTAAATACTACAATTAACGACATTTTTCCACTCAATCAAAAAATTCAGAAGATGGGAAAAGACCGCTCGTTTCTTTGAGGAAATCGAGCGGTCTTATGACCGAAAAGGTTAGTCAATTTTGACAATGTGGCGTCGATAGAATACGACACCTGTTATTGCTAGACCTACAAAGACCAGGACCGCAAAAATTCTACCGATTCCCCAAGATCCATTATCTGGAGGGCGTCGATTGTAATTTCTTGTAGCGGGTTTCTCTGGCCCCGTAGATTCTGAAGGGCCTGATGTTAGATGAGTTGTTGAAGAGTCAGGCCTTCTTGTTTTATGTACCTTATTCGGCATTGGAGTCTGAGGGTCTGGTGTGAATTCTTTTTGGCATTCTTCAATACGGTATTGGATTTCTAAGCGAGTGAGAGTCTCTGTCTCTGGAAATAATTTGGCAAGTTCTATGAAGCAAGAGTGCAATAGTTTAAAAATATCTTTTTTATTAGATTGATCGGCATTAAAAAAGTGCTCTTTAGTATCATAGATCTGGAATAGCGTCTCTTTTGCAATTTTGGATAAACCTGACTTCAAATCTGGGACTTCACAAATGTTTGCATGTTTCAGAATGCACTGAACTTTAGGAATCAAGAAATCGCGTTCGTTATTTTCTTTAATGAGCTCAGCGGCTTCTGAATAAAGTGTTCCTGCTCTGACGAGATTTTTTTGTCTTACGCACCGTTCAGCTTCATAGACTAGTGCATTAAAGGCATGTAAGGGAAGAATGTGAGGATTGCATTCTGCAATTTTTTGATCGAGTTCTTTAAGAGAGTCGGTCTGACCTGCAGGAATTAGGGGTTTAAGTCTTTCATAGCAATTTTTCAGACTGCAGTAGGCTCTGGATTTTTTGCCTTGGTCAAAGGTCTCCCAAGATTTGTTGTTCTGGCACACTACGTTAAGAGCTTGAAAAGCTTTTCCAGCGTTCTCAGTGCTCTCCGGGGAGCCTACACGATATGTGTAAGCTAGTCCTAAGAAGTATAGAACAGGAATAAGAGAATCTTTTGGTTGTATTTTTGTTTTCAATTTGCTGTTGATATCTTTGAAACGGGCTCTGGCCTCTTCGAATTCTCCTGCATCTGTACGTTTATTGGCTGATTCGATGCTTCTGGTAAAACTGTATTGTGCAGGTTCAGTTGTTGGGCTCTTTGGAGATTCTACAGTATGTGCCGTTGCTCCATTGATGCGTGATCCTGCTACGGTGGTCACAGCAGCAGTGTTTGATTGTTTAGCATGCGGGTGTCCTGTCGGAGGAGGTGTAGATTGTTGCTGGGTTCCAGGTGTGGGATTTGTCATAAAGTCTCCTCGTTTAAAATCTTGGTGCTAAATATTACAATTAACGACAATTTTGCACTAAATTAATAAATTCTGGAGATGGGAAAAGACCGCTCGCTTGAGAAAGCGAGCGGTAAGAGAAGTTAGTTCGCTCTAACGATAAATCGTC
>CAZBCR010000075.1:4723-7742 GCA_964490565.1 uncultured bacterium | reverse complement strand
AGCTCAATCCATGTCTTCATTTTGAACATGTTCTTCAAATTGGTGACAGGATTTAAACGCTTCAAATCGATTTTAAGAACTTCACTGGAAAAGACAGGTCCTACAACTAAAAATGAAACTAAGACGCCCATTAAGCTCGTGATGACGACAATCGGGAGGCTGGTTTCAAGAATGATCATCAGACATTGGCCGAGATATCCGCCTGCACGATTGGACATATCGGTGGTTGCTGCAACACTTCTAAATGTTCCGACAATATAGCCGCCGAGCTGCTCAAACAAATACTGGGTCATGAAAAGCACTGTCGAAATAGAAGTAATGAACGTGAACACTGAAGGGAAGTCTTGCGACTTAGCGACCTGACCCTTTCTACGGGAGTCTCTAAGTTTTTTCGGGGTTGCCTTTTCGGATTTTTCTGCCATGAGGGACGATTATTTTTATCCTTCCTTATCGCATGTTTAGGTATTTTTCAGCACGAGAAGATATCAAAGGATGTTGTTTAAGAGGTGATCTGGCCAAGAAAGCTGGAGCAACGGACTGAAGCGTAAGTTAAACTTTAATTTCATGGATAGCGTCTTTTTAAAATATTTATTACCATTTTTATGGATTTTATAAAGCAATGGTGGCCATAGGCGGAGGGATCCTGGAGGTAATTTTATAATTTCCATTTTGTCCCATTTTGTGGATAATAGCTGTCTTTAAAGTTTGTCCGGAAAGGGTAGAACCTCCCGTACAAGAAAAATTTTAAGTTTGAGACAAATAAAGGAGAATATGAACAAAAGTAATATCAAACATTACCGCTGGATTATTACTGGACTGATCTTTTTTATCACACTTGTCAACTTTATCGACCGTTCTGCCATCTCCTTTGTCATTGGGCCACTAAAACAAGAATTTCATTTCACTGACACGCAATTCGGGATCATTCTAGCTGCTTTTGGACTAGGTTACATGCTGCTGACTGCCTTTGGCGGGTGGCTTGTCGACCGTTGGGGCGCACGTCTTGTATGGCCTCTAGCTGCCATTGCATGGTCTCTTTGTGTGGGTTTATTGGGGTTTGCCTCAGGTTTCTTGGGATTCATCATGCTCCGCTTCCTATTAGGAGTCACAGAAGGTCCTCACTTCCCTGCGATGAGCCGTTCCATTAGTAACTGGCTTCCACCTTCAGAGCGTGCTAAAGCTCTTTCTTTAGGACTCGTTGCGATCCCGCTCTCCGCTGTCGTCGGAGCTCCTATTACCTCTTATTTAGTCGCAGATTTCGGATGGCGCGTGATGTTCATGGCGATGAGCGCGATGGGGATTATTTGGGCGTTTGTCTGGTATGCCTGCTTTAGAGACCGTCCTCAAGATTCCAAACGCGTTAGCAAGGCTGAACTCGAGCTGATTGAAACAGCGGATGTCAATAAAAAACTTAACGAAAAGCCGGCCCCTGTCGACTGGCGTTTTATCCTCACACACCCGACTCTGATAGCCAACAACATCGCTTATTTTGCTTACGGCTATATGTTGTTTTTTATGACCCTTTGGCTTCCGGGATACTTCCTTTCCCAGCACGGACTCGACCTGAAGAGCGTCGGCTGGTATTTGACGATCCCGTGGCTCGTTGGAGCTGCCTTCTTGAAATTCGGCGGTATTCTTTCCGATTGGCTCTATAAAAAATACGGCAGCCTGCGTGTTGCTAGATCTCACTTAATTTGGTGCAGTCAATTAATTGCTGCTGTTTTCTTCCTGGCTTTAGGCTTTACAGAGTCTTTCAACCTATCTCTGGTCTATCTCAGCTTAGGACTTGGATTTGGACAGATGTCACAACCAGCCTTCTTCAGCGTCAACATCGACGTTGCTAAAGAGCGCTCCGGAGCTGCCCAAGGCGTCACCTCGAGCTGTCTGGCTATCGCCGGTATCCTGGGACCTATCCTGACAGGACTTATCGTTGACTTCACAGGAAACTATAAAGGAGCTTTTGTGCTCCTCGCAGGACTCACTGGTATCGCTGTAATTACAGTGGTTCTATTCCACCGTCCTGATCGTGAGTGGACTCAAGCTAAAAGCACTCCAGCTGCTTAAATTCTTGCCTTGGCCGAAAAGCCAAGGCTATTTCTGTTATTTAAAGGTTATAGATCCAACCCTCGCGCCAAACCCAGGGTGTATTGACGATTGACTCAAGCGATTGTCGATGATATCTATGCTCTAGAGCGTAAAAAGCAGATCGATGAGCAATGATCATGATTCTTTGGTAAGGACTTTTCTCGAGCTGTTCATCAAGAAAATTTAAAATCCTTGCAGTTGCGCTTTTTAAATTTTCTCCCTTAGGAAAGGGATGTTGAATATGCAGAGATTTCAAATGCTCTACTTCTTCTACGGATTTTCCATTATAGATTCCATAATCCCATTCTCTCAAAAGAGGGGTCTGGATTCGTAAGACATGGGGAAAGGCGATTTGAGCTGTTTCATAAGAGCGTTTCAAATCTGAACAAAAAATAATATCGGGTGGATTTCTTAAATAACGGTTTCCAAGAGCAGTAGCTTGTTGTTTGCCTGTTTCAGACAAGGGAGGATCTAAATGACCAGAAGCTATCTTTTTTTCATTATCCTCAGAAGTCGAATGACTTTCGTAAATGAGTACTCTCATAATAAAAAATGGTGCTAGAGTGCCCCAAAAAAGATTTTAGCTAGCTTTTTCAGCAGAGGCTTCTAAAGCTGCCTTCTTGGCAGCCTGTTCCCGTCTTGTACGGTTCAGGATGTAGAGGTTGCTGCCGACGATGATGATAGCACCGGTGATCATGAACGCATCTGGAGACTTGCCCCACCAGAAGAGATCCAAAGCAACGACCCAGAAATAACTTGAGTAGTCGACAGGAGCTAAGACTGAGGCTTGTGTGAAGCGTAGAGCTTGAGCAATGCAGTATTGACCGGCTGCTGTGATCACACCGACAATGGCAAAAAGACCCCAGTGTTCCAGCGGCATCGGCTTCCAAGGTTCAAAAAGCATCATGCAAGGAAACATCGCTAAGATCATCAC
>CAZBCR010000075.1:0-4623 GCA_964490565.1 uncultured bacterium | reverse complement strand
TCGGCTTCCAAGGTTCAAAAAGCATCATGCAAGGAAACATCGCTAAGATCATCACAATGTTCGGATAGATCGCTATTGAGAGGCTGTGTTCTGTCTCAGCAAGACGGCGCATGAGAATTTTATTGAGGGCTCCGAGGAATGTTCCTAAAAGAACAACAAGAGCAACAGCTTCAAACATATTTGATCCAGGGCGCATCGCAACGATCACACCAATGAGACCGATCGCAACAGCGATCCAACGCTCACGGCTGACGTTTTCTTTCAGCATCCATGCGCTGAGCAGGATCATGAAGAAGGGAGACGTATAGCTTAAGGTGTAGACGATGGTGAGAGATCCTTGTTTCATCGCGAACATAAAACAGAGGGTATAGGCTAAGCTGACAGCTAGGCGGATAAGATGTTTTTGAGGATGATTGGTTCCGAGGACTTTGCGGATCCCTCCTTGAAAAAAGACTGTAATGAAAAGAGGGATGATACGAGTAAATGAGCGGAGGAAAGAAGCTTGGTAGACAGAGTAAGTGCCCATGAGATGTTTAATGAAGGCATCAGCAAGGGGATAGAGAGCCAGTCCTACGATCATTAAAACAACTCCGAGAACAGCTCGATTCTGGAGCTTGCGATTTGAACCTGTTTCCACCGACATGAAACCTCCCAAAAATGAATTTACGTAAGCTTATTTGAAAATGAATTTTTAAAGCACAAAAAAGTGGGGTTTGTTAACTTCAGTGTATAGTTAAACTTTTAACCCTAGAGGAAAAAATGGAAGTTCACCCAGTTTTGCATCCTGTTGTTGCTCTTTTAGCCGGAATTTTAATTTTAATTTTCCCAGCTATCTTAAATTACATCGTCGCGTTTTACCTGATCATCATAGGAATTATTGGAGTTGTTGGAGCTCTTTAAGAAGGAGGATTTATGCCACTTGTCAAAGGTAAGAAAGCTAAAACGAAGAAAGGGATATCTGAAAATATCCGCCGAGAGAAGCATGCTCATCCTAAAATGCCAATTAAACAGGCAGTAGCCATTGCTTACAGTCAAGCTCGTCAAGCTGGAGCAAAACTGCCGAAAAAGAAAGCCAAGAAGAAGAAAAAGTAATCTAGGTTAAATGTAAAAAGATCTCGAGGCCGCCATTGAGCATCGGGATCGGCTTCTTATGAGCTCTGCCAAAAGCCGGAGGAAGCGATCTGTGAGGGCTTAGGATCGCAGCGCGGGCTTTTCCGTTACAAGTAGTCCTGAGGAACTCCGCAAGCTCTACATAAGGGTCTTGAGGGGCTTGGATACGGGATCCATAAGGCGGGTTGGCAACAACGAGTGTTGGTTGGAGTAATGTTTTGAAATTATGTACGTGAGCGTGTTGGAAGTGCAGAGGAAATTTCGTGTTCTTCTGCGTTGCTTTGCAAAGCTCAATCGCTTTTCTATCCCGGTCTCCACCAAAAATTGAATACGGTTTCATATCCTGGATGCGGCTATCGAGTTTAGCTTTGATCGCAAGCCACTCTTCTTCTTTGTAGAGAGGATGGTTGAAAAATCCAAAGTTTTTTCGGAAATAAGCTGGAGGCGTGTTCGTTGCCATGAGAGCTGCTTCCCACAGGAATGTTCCTGATCCGCAGAACGGATCGCAGAGGACATCATCTGCTGTGTAGTCGGCATATTTGAGTATTGCTGCTGCGAGGGTCTCTTGCAGAGGTGCTTCGACAGCGCCGGCGCGGTAGCCGCGTTTGAAAAGGGGAGCGCCTGTGGTATCAAAGCTGATGGTGGCTTTGTTCTCAAAAATAAACACGTGGATTTGAACAGCGGGATTGAAGACTTCGACAGACGGTCGTTTGCCGGTTTGTTCACGGAAGACGTCGCAGATCGCGTCTTTAACAACGAGTCCTGCAAAGTGGCTGTTACGGAATTCCGGATTGTTTGTTGCGTTAGAATCGATTGCAAAGGTTTTGTCGATCGTGAGGTAATCCATCCATGGGATTTTCTTGGCTTCGTTATAGAGAGCTTCACGGTTGGGGCAATCAAAATGAGCGAGCGGCCAAAGAACACGCGTTGCAAAACGGCTGCCGTAGTTGATGATGTAGGCATTCTCAATAGAGAGAGGAGCAGAAACTCCACGAGGCCATCGGCGTGCAGCCATGCCAAGCGATTGAAGCTCCTCTGCGAGGAGCTGTTCTAAATTCGGAGGGCAGGTAACAAATAAGTGCATGGTTAGTTGTGGAAAAAGAGTATTACATCGCCATCATGGACAATGTATTCTTTTCCCTCTGAGCGGGCCTTGCCGGCCTCGCGGGCTCCAACGCGGCCTTTATACGTGACCATATCGTTGAATGAGACGACTTCTGCGCGGATAAATCCTTTTTGGATATCGGTGTGGATTTTTCCTGCGGCTTCTTGGGCATTGGCGCCTTTTGAGACAGGCCAAGCTCTGGTTTCGATTTCGCCGGTGGTGATGTAGGTGATGAGATCCAGCGTTGTAAAGGCAGCTTTGATGAGGCGGTCGAGTCCTGTCTCTTGGAGGCCAAGGCTTTCGAGATATTCTTGGGCTTCAGCAGGAGAGAGCTGCGCGAGTTCTTCTTCGAGTTTTGCGCAGATCGGGATGACAGAGTTTCCTTCTTTCGCAGCATATTCACGAACTTTTTTCACGAGATCGTTTTCGAGAGAAGGGAGAGAATCTTCATTGACGTTGGCGACGTAGAGGACTTTTTTGTTCGTGAGGAAGTTATACTGAGAAAGATGCTCTTTTTCTTCCGGTGTGACGGTCATGGTGCGGAGCGATTTATTTTGGTTTAGGTGAGCGATCGCTTTTTGCAGCGTGTCGTAAACGGGTTGGAGTTCTTTTTTTGTTTTGATCTGTTTTTCGAGTTTTTGCGCGATGTTTTCGATCATTTGAAGATCTGCTAAGACTAGCTCGAGGTTAATGACTTCAATATCATCGATTGGATCGACTTTTCCTGAGACGTGGATCACATCGCCTTCTTCGAAGCAGCGGACGACGTGGACGATTGCATCTGTTTCACGGATGTTCGTGAGGAATTTATTACCTAAACCTTCTCCTTCAGAAGCGCCTTTCACAAGACCTGCGATATCAACAAAGGTGACAGTTGCAGGGACGAGTTTATTGCTGCCGGAAATATCAGAGAGGATTTGAAGGCGTGGATCGCTCACTTCAACAATACCAACGTTAGGATCGATCGTACAGAAAGGATAATTCGCAACAGCTGCAGCTGCTTTCCGAGTTAGAGCGTTGAAGAGTGTCGATTTCCCGACGTTGGGGAGTCCGACGATGCCGCATGAAAGGTTTGCCATATTAAAATCTCCTACCGAGCAAGCGGAATGCTTGCTCAAAATTTCCACTGTTGATGAGTTCGCGTATTTTTTTTGAAGAGACCGGCTCGCCTTCGAAGAGATATGTCGGAAGGTAGATGGCCTCAAAGTTAAGTTCTTTTGCAAGAGCCTGGATGTTTTCTTGCGTGCCTTGTCCCTTATGTCCTAAGACGGAGCCTTCTCCGCGGATGAGGTGCGTGAAGGGAAGGTGCTGATGAACCTGTCTTAAAAAAACGTCGTAAGGCTGAGAAGAAAGCTCAGGCGTAAAAGGAATGATGAGAGCAAGGTCGATGCCATTGATCTCTAAGCGGCGGATCTTTTGATCGAGTGTGTCAATCATGGGTGGAGCAGAATGAGGGTTTAGGACTTCTGCAGGGTGATTGGAAAATGTCAGAACAGCTGCAGTGCCGTGTTTTTTCAGCTCTTGAAAAAGATATTGGTGGCCGAGATGGACGCCGTCATAAGAGCCGATCGCAAGAGCAATCGGTCCAGAAATCGGAGGGATGTCTTCGAGCTTTTCAACGATGATCATAGAGATGGATCCCGTTGATGCTGTCTTTGATGTGGAAATTTCCGGAGCGGAGTCTGCGAAGTTCAGAAAGATGTGCGCCGCAGCCGAGCATAATGCCCATGTCATGCGCAATCGAGCGGACGTAGGTTCCTTTTGAACAGGCGACGTTTAAAGAGAGGTAAGGGTAGGCGTAATCGAGCAGTGTCGTCTTGATGGTGACGGAGACGGGCTTTCGTTCAATCTCGATGCCTTTACGGGCGAGTTCATAGAGTTTTTTGCCGTCGACTTTTTTTGCAGAGTACATCGGAGGAGTTTGGAGGACGGTGCCTTGAAATGAGAGAAGGGCTTTTTCGATATCCGCCAGAGTCGGAACAATGGTAGATGTTGCTGTCGTTTGTCCGTCGCAGTCGTAGGAGTCAGTTGTAACGCCAAGGAGCATTTTGCATTCGTATTCTTTGTCTTGGCAGAGATAGTCTTGAGAAAGGCGGGTGAATTTTTTACCGATGAGCATGACCATAAGACCGGTAGCAAAAGGATCTAATGTCCCTGCGTGGCCGATTTTTTCAATGCGGGTCAGACGGCGAAGCGCTGTGACTAAACTGAACGAAGTCTTGCCTCGCGGTTTATCAACCAGAAGTACGCCTTCACTGATCTTCGTCTGTAGGATGGGGGCGTTTGGATTGTTCATCGTGGATTTTTTCAAGGAGGTTGTGGATGCGGAGTTCATCTTCCAGTGTATCATCGAGGTGGAAGGTGAGCTGGGGAAAATAACGCATCACAACTTTTTTTGCGGCTTGCGT
>CAZBCR010000074.1:0-7796 GCA_964490565.1 uncultured bacterium | reverse complement strand
GAGAGTTTGTAAGAGTCTTGTTGTGCGGTCCATGCAACCTTTTGTTTTTTATCGACAAGCGTCGGAGCTTTTTCCAGCGCTTCTTGGAAACGATGTGCAACAGCTGGATTAGGAGCGGTAAATTCTAAGTCAATCTTCACTTGGTAGGGCTGAATCTTATCCCCAGCTTGGGGATATTGAACTAAACCATAATGAAAATGAACAATCTCAATGGGTTCTTGAAGAGTTCCGATCCATGCGAGGACATCTCGGACGGGAGGGACATCTGGCAGCAAAGGAAATTCTTTCCCGTCTTGAGAAAGTTTTTTTTGCCAGGCGATCGTTTGGTCTTCTAGAGAACCGGATGTTGAAACATGAATTGCAATTCGATCTTTTAAGGCGGTTTCTTTCCGAAGAAGCATCCATCCCCCGATTAATCCGGTCAGCACAGGCAGGCTGAAGCAAGCGGCCCAAGTTCCTATTTTTAGGAGACGTGTTTTTTTAAGCTTTTTAGAAGAGGTGAAATCGCTTTGCCGAAATTGGCAGGGAGTTTCGTGAAGTCCATCTAAAGCAAGTCCGATCGGAACAGCAAAAGCCAGAAGCTGCTCAGAAGAATAGTCTTGAAAAGTAGGCAGCTCAGGTGGAATCGAGAAATGATGGCTGTATTTACTTTTAAGATACGATTCTAATCGGCCTTGATCTTCCAGCGATTGAGAAAAAACAATTTTTTCTCCTTCCATTGCAAGAGCGGTACTTTTATGGACCCAGCTGAGAGACTTTTCAAGAAACAGCAATCTTGCAAAGCGGGCAAGGGCAATCGGCACACATGAAACTTGATCAGGGTCAATAAGCTTTTCTTGCAACACGGTAAGATGTTTTTTTAAAGCCAGGCGAGTTGTAGCAAAAGCGACGACATCGGTTGTCTCTTTATGAGGATAGAAAAAAGGATGGACAAGGGTCTCTTCTAATGAAAATGGAAGCAGCCCTTCCAATTGAAAAGGTAAAGCTTTTAGAACAGCAGAGTGTTTGGTTAGCTTGAGCGTAACTTCCCGTCGGACAACATCTTCTGTCGAAAGAGCTGTAACAACGTGTAAATTTTTTTCTTGAAGAAGTTCATGCGGGACTTCGTCGAACTCGCCGATTCGTTCTAACGTCAATTGATTTTTGACTTTAGAAACGATGGCAATTCTGACATTTTTTCCTTCAAAACTTAAGCCTAATGCGCGCATGGGTTGGGATTTTATCCAAAGTATGGTATTATCTCTAGATGCTTTACTTCATCCACTATGTTTTTTTCGGCTATACTATCATGATCGCGGTTAGATTGATCGCTTCGTGGTTCCCTGCCTTCCAAGGCCAGATTTGGCTTCGATGGTTGGCAATGTGCACCGATCCATTTTTGAATGTGTTCCGGCGCATTATTCCTCCTATCGGCGGAAGATTGGATTTGAGTCCGATGCTGGCATTTCTAGGGTTGAAATTGATGGAAAATTGCATTTTCATGGCTGTAAACTTTTTTAGCCGCCTTCTCAGATAATGTTAAAGCGTCCGTTTCAATTAGGCTCTCTTCAACTCCCTTCGAATATATTCTGTGCACCCTTAGCGGGCTGTTCTGATCTCCCTTTTCGCCGGATGACAACTAAATTTCAGCCGGGACTTGTCTACTGTGAGATGGTGAAGATGGACGCTTTGGTCCGTCACGATCCTCATACATACCGTCTTTTAGATTATGAAACTTCAATGCATCCGATTGGAGCTCAGCTTTGCGGAAGCAAACCTCAGCTTGCCGGTAAATCCGCAAAGATTTTAGAAGATTTAGGATTTGATGTGATCGATCTCAATTGCGGATGCCCTGTTGATAAGGTGACCAAAGATGGCAGCGGATCTGGGATGCTGAAAAATTTAAATATTATTGGAGAGGTGCTCTCTAATATCATCGCTGCTGTGAAAATTCCTGTGACGATCAAGATCCGCGCGGGATGGGACGAAGAATCTTTAGTCGGCCCGGAGATTGTCCAAATAGCTGAAAAAGCAGGAGCTAAAGCGATCTGCATTCACGGAAGAACGCGTGAGCAAGGCTATAAAGGACATGCTAATTGGGAATGGATCCGAGAGTGTAAACAAGCGGCGAAAAATATCATCGTCATCGGCAATGGAGATCTTTTCGATGCTCCGAGCGTAGAAAAGATGTTTTTGCAAACCGGTTGCGATGCGGTTCTTTTATCTCGAGGAACATTTGGGACGCCTTGGATTATTGAGGATGTCTACAATCACCTTTCCGGCGCACCGTTAACTCAGCGATCTGCTTTTGATTATCGTGACGCTCTTTTAGAACATCTTGAATTTGTGAATCTGTATCACGCCCCACGTAAAGCCGCGATGGATTTAAGAAGAATCGGCTGCTGGTATCTAAAGAAAGGTCAAGGAACAAGAAAACTCAGAGAATCATTAAACAAATCAAGAACCTTGGATGAGATAAGAGAACTTATCAGGACTTATCCTTGGCACGAGACAGATTTTTCTACACCCGAGCCCATGACAGAAGAAGCAGAGTGTTAGAGCTGCGTTTATCCATATTTTTTCTACTCATTAATAAAATATTGACTTGAAATCACCAAATCAGCTTTGATCTAACCTACATTTTTTTGGTAGGTCGAGCATGAACAGTACACTTTCGAAATGGTCCTTGCTTTCTTTAGCATCCACTTTATGCATTACTAGTCTGCATTCTTTCCCCGGTATGAGCGGAAAGTATGAGGAAACTCAGACAGAAATTAATGCGATTGCAGTGCAAAATGTCGAAGGCGAGTGGATGGGAAGAAATCCCAGCTATCCTTTGCCTGATGATACATCCAATGTGACCTTTTTTGGAGATTTTCTCTACATGAGAGCCGAGCAATCGGGACTGCAATATGCTCAGACGACTCATGACAAAACGAATAATATCATTCTACACGGTCATCTTCTTGATATCGATTTTGATTGGAAACCGGGAGTACGTGCAGGTCTAGGGTACACATTTGCTTCAGACAATTGGGATCTTTTGCTGACTTGGACGTATTTACAATCTCATACGAAAAGTTCAGCTTCAGCTCCTTCAGATGGATTTCTGTATGGAATTTGGGCTCCTTATGCCAATGGAGTGTCTGTGAAGCATGCTTCTGCTAAATGGAACTTATCTTACAACGTCGCAGATTTGGAATTAGGCCGCGCTTATTTTGTTAGCCATGCACTTTCTTTCAGACCATTTTTTGGTGTAAGAGGAGCGTGGCTTGATCAAAATATGCACTTTACATATAGCGGATTTACTGCACCGAGTCCCCAGAAAACAAAAGCGACAAATGATTTTAGCGGAGTAGGCCTTCGCAGTGGTTTTAATTTAGGCTGGCATTTCAACAGCCAGTGGAATTTACAAAGTTATGTTTCGGGATCCTTGTTATGGGGCCGATTCAAAGAGAAAATGAAAACAACACAATCCGTTGCAATCGTAAGCCCTTTAATTGTAACCGATCCTCTGAGTGAAAGTTATAAGTTAAAACATATCACGACAAATCTTCAAATAGGATTGGTCCTTGAATGGGGAATGAATTTCAATGACGATAAAAGCCGCGTTGAAGTTTCAGCCGGGTATGAATTTACCGAGTGGTTTGAGCAAAACCAACTTTATAGAATTCCTGTCCCAGGTGTTGTGACTGAATTAGCACTTCCTTCTAAGGGAAATTTAAGTTTGCAAGGTGCAACCGGCACAGTAAGATTTTATTTTTAACGAGATACAGCAAAGAGAAGAATCATGTCTAAAAAATTGTTAACTTCAGTTTTAGCTCTCACCCTCTCCATGATCCATTGCATGGCTGATGCGAATCCCTGCTGCAATACTACACCGGAATCTCTCTCTGCGGAAGTTGATCAGGTTGTATATACAACAGTCTTTTGTACCTATGGTGGAAATAATCCTTCTACACGCGATGGTTATACAAATGGTGTTTTTGCAACGGGAGAGTTTCTTTATTGGCGTGGAGAGCAGGAAGGGATGACCTTTGCTGTTTCTAGCAAGGCCCCTACTGGAACCCTTGGATTCCTAAATGGGCTTCCTACATTGAAATCTGGGGAAACACTCGATTTAAATTTTGAGTGGGATCCTGGCTTCCGCGTTGGGTTAGGCTATAACATGCTTCATGATGAATGGGATATTGTGGCTTATTGGACGCGGTTGAACAATGATGCGCATGCCGAGAAGAGCACAAACATTCCTGCGTCTTTATCAAGTACATGGGCGAATATTTCTGAGCTTGGACCTCTATCAAAAGCAACTGCCCATTGGAACTTAGGCTATAATGTAGCGGATATTGAACTGGGCCGTTCCTTTTTCCTGACACGTTCTCTTTCTGGTCGTCCTTTTTTCGGGCTAAGAGGAGTGTGGATCCGGGAAAATTTCCACTTTCATTATTCTGGGCAAGCCTATTCTGTCTCAGATCCTATCGATCCTATTGTAGCTAATACTCATATCGGGCCAGTCACAATTAAAGGGCACAATAATTATTCTGCTGGAGGGCTTCGCGCAGGTTTTGGGATGAACTGGCGCTTTAATTCGCAGTTTAGCCTTTATGGGCGTGGCTCGGGAACTCTTGCCTATGGGCGGTTTCATACAAAATTACACTACGAGACCAACCCAGCTTTCCTTCTGGATCCCGTCAGCGATACCGATCATTTTAACCGTGTTCGGACCAACCTTCAGGCTGACATTGGACTCCAATGGGAAACAAACTTTAATGATGATAAATGCCATGTGCTCTTAGCCGTCGGGTATGAGCTTTCAGAATGGTTTGATATGAACCAACTCACTTGGTATTGGGGTAACATTGGAATCCCTGCATTTGTACCAAATACGAATATTTACGAGTTCCGTCGAGGAGATTTAGGGTTGCAAGGTGCAACAGCTACATTGCGATTTGATTTTTAATTTAAGGACACATCATGCATCAAATAGACGAGAAAAAAATGTTTAAGAAAATAACGAATATCGTGTTGTCCGCGTCTTTTCTTATGACGGCGCAGATTTTTGCAGATGATGCTCATGTCGAGGTAGGGACTGATGAAAATCCACCTTCTACTATCGCAGCATCGCAGCCTCAGAAGATAGTCGGGTTTATGACTTACAAAGAAACAACTCCCAAAGTGTCTTCTTCAAGAGAAATTTTTGATCAGATCACAGAGTGCAAAATTGATGGAAGTCTAGGAATTGTGCAGCCTCCCAAATCCCCTACGTATGGAACTGGCGCTTATGCCACAGCGGATTTTCTTTATTGGGAGTCTCATATTCAAGGAATGGAATATGCGATTTCAACAAAAACTCCAGGTGGGTTTTTATCAGGGCCTGCTGTTTTTGTATCGATTCTTCAAGCAAAGGGAGCAAAAGTCGTTGATATCGACCAGACTTTTGATCCTGGATTTAGAGTTGGATTCGGATATCGATTCGAATACGATTTTTGGGATCTCAATGCAACATGGACGCGTCTACATCGATCTAATTCTACTTCAGTTACCGCGCCTGCTGGAGGATCTATCTCTCCTCTCATCTGGCTTTATACTACGGGTGGAGGAAATGCTCAGCAAGCGAGCAACCATAATCGATTAGAATACGATACAGTAGATCTTCAGTTGAGCCGCAGTTATTTTGTTAGTAAAAGACTGGCTCTGACTCCGAGCTTAGGCGCGCGAGGGGCCTTCATTGAGGAAAAATTCCGTAATGTTTATTCAGGTCAAGAGTTCGTAGCTCCCCTCGGTAAATTGACTCAAAATGGACTCAGTTACCAATGGGCAGTGGGACCACGTGCTGGACTGGGTGCCAATTTCTGTTTCAGCCGTCACTGGAGCTTGTTCGGTTCCGCTCATGGAACGTTAGCTTTTGGCCGCTATTTACTGAAGTCCAATGGAAATTATGCTGGGATTAATCCGAATGGATCACATCCAGAATTTCATGTGACCGATAAATTTTATCGAATTAAGACCAATGTTGATCTCGCTCTTGGCCTTCAATGGGGAACGTTCTTTAACTGCCAGAAAGGCCGTGTCGATTTAATTGTGGCTTATGAGTTTATAGATTGGATTCATCAGAACCAGTACCGCAATTTTCCTGGTGCTGGGTTCTACAATGGCGGCATGCTCCAACATTCAGGCGATTTGACATTCCAAGGACTGACTGTCAGTGCACGTGTTGACTTCTAATATCTAAAAAGAACCCGAAGCAAATCGTTTCGGGTTCTTTTAATAAACCTTATAGTCATTGATGAATTTCTCCATCATTTTTAGGGCTTCGATAACCGGAGCTGGATCAGCTCTGTTGAGATAAGGCTCTAGATCTGTCATATACCGCTTAAATTCCGTTAATATCTTGTCTGTGAGCTTCTTGCCTTCATCTTTGTGCTGAACAGCGGTGTTCTTGGTATTCCAATGCATCTGTCTGCTTTCACCAATAAACTTTTCCATCTGCTGATTGAGTTCATTGATATTTTTGGAGTCTTTGAGAATTTTTCTAAATTCGATACAGGTATTGCGAAAAACTCTATGCAGCTCTTGTCCAGGCGGGCTTTCAAAATTGGCAGGCAGTTCCATAGTTACTCCGTTAGTTCAGATATAGGATTGAGGGAGTGAAAAATCAAGACTATTCTTCGTTAAGACGGGCTTCAAAGATCTTAAGAAGCCGCTTGAGTTCTGTGCTAGATTCTTGGAATACTTTTTCGGTTGAAGCTTTCTTCTTCTGCTTTTTTTTGACGAGTTTAGCTAAGAACTCTTCAATGGTCTGGACCCTAGCGCCTCTTTGCTTGGCTTTACCGAGGAGCTCATAGTCAGAAGAAACGACGGTTTCTTTGGCTGGATCAGCAGAATCAGCTAGCGCCTCTAAGATATAATCATCAGCTGTTTGGTTGTGGGGCGTATAGATAAGGGCAAGGGCGTCAAAATTGCGGCGGAGGGCTTCCGGAGGATCTTTTTCCCGACCATCAAAAACAACGGTGGCGTGGTACTTTAAAAGGATAATGGATTGATTCAGAGCTGCTAGGAGTTTTCTTTCATTTTGCTTCATCTCACGGTAGTTTTTTGTGATCCGAAATAGGAGATTATATCCATCGATCCAATAATGCATCTACGCTTGCTCAGCGAGAGATTCTAATAGGAGATGGAGTTTATCAAGAGCCTTACGGCGATGGGAGATGCGGTTTTTCACGTTCTCTTCGAGCTCAGAAAACGTTTTACCGTATTCATATTTGACAAAGAGGCTGTCGTATCCGAAACCTTTTCCACCTTTTTCTTCGGTGAGGATGGTTCCTTCGCAAACTCCGCGGACGCATTTTTTGAGTCCTTGAGGAGCAGCGATCGCTAGCCAGCATTCAAAGTAG
Source organism: uncultured bacterium (assembly GCA_964490565.1). GTDB lineage: Bacteria > Chlamydiota > Chlamydiia > Chlamydiales > Rhabdochlamydiaceae > PALSA-1444. The sequence goes on along the minus strand of CAZBCR010000074.1, from coordinate 423 downwards.
CCTTGTCGATGAGGCTCTTGAATTTCTTGCATCTCAGAGAGAAGTTTTTTTCGATTCTCAGGATCGGTGGCATTTTCTCCGGCATAACGGGCAGAAAATACTCCGGGAGCTCCTTGGAGAGCCGGAACAACAAGTCCTGTATCGTCAGCAAGCGTCCAGCGATTGAGGGTTTGTGCAGCATGAAGAGCTTTTAAAGTCGCGTTTTCTTCGAGTGTTTTGCCTGTTTCAGGAAGGGGAGTATAATTGGGAAAATCCAAAAGAGATAGGACATCGAGGGACTTGTAGACCTTTAGCATGGCACGCAGTTCACGAATTTTGTGAACGTTGCCACTAGCGATGACTAACTGCACAGGAATTCTCCCTTTTAGTTATCAAGATAGCTGCGAATGGTGGTAATTGTAAACTCTTCTCCTTGAAATTTGA
>CAZBCR010000073.1:0-7814 GCA_964490565.1 uncultured bacterium | reverse complement strand
TTCAAATTCGCCTTCTTCGATTTTTTCTCCTATCACTACTTGTGCGATTTCATCTATAGCTGCCTTATTGCGTCTAGTATCATCGGCTGACTTGCTTTGCTTTACCATGCAGATCACGCCAGCAATTGCTAATGCTACAATGAGAACAGGAAGGAACTTGAGGCAAAGAACCACAACCGCCGCAGTTGCAACAGTAACAACAAACACTCCCGCGAAAATCTTTGCAGCTTTGATCAAGGACGAATAGCTTACAAAGAACTTAGGCTTCAATACTGAAACTTCTTGAGAAAGAGATTTTTCTGAAGTTAAAGCTTTCGGCAAGCTGTTTTGTACAAAAGGAAATGGTTCAGGAGCTATATTAGATGTACAATGCAGACCTTCTGTTGAACCCAGAAGACTTACTGTTGCTAAGAATGTCATAATTATCACCCTTGATTGTTATATAAGTTATTAAAAATATAACAATATTATACTAAAAAATGTAATTATATTCAACGGTAATTAAAGATATTCTTTAAACACATCTTACTTCTGACCAAGGACATAAAGACACCGAGCTATCGTATCTAGCATAGCTGCAGGGTTTTGCGTCAAAGATTCGACACCGGGTCCGACAGTCTCAAACGCAAACTCTTTAGGCATAATAGCTTCTGCTACAAAGTGCTGATAATGGCAATAAGGCTGATTAGAGATCATAAAGCAAGAGCCAGGCGCAGGCTTATCAGAAAGCCATAGACGGTAGGTATCGACGGTATTAGGACGTCTAGTCTTACTTCCAAAGACAGTAATCATAGGGGCCTCAAAATGCTTCCAGGGGACCCGTTTGCTCAAAGGATGGGCCTTCCAGAGATACTCCATGACATCACCCTCGGTTCTACATCCGTCGGGAATGGTCTCTATAGCAGGATCCAAAGGTCGGGAGCCTGTCAGTAAAATGACCTGTTTAAATACGACTCCAGACTTAGCGATTTTTTCTAAAAAAGCGATCCGCTTTCTCATGGTCGCCACCGTTGCTCCGTTGATAACGGCATAGTCATAGCTTTTTTTGGCAGGCAGGATTTCAATAAAAAAACGGTTCTTAGAACAAAATTCTATCACAGCCTTAGCTTGAGTATCAGATAGTTTATTTTCGATGTGCCAGATTTCTTTGCCGACAGGACGAGTCCATTTTTTTTGGGTCGCTTCAATAATTGACGGAAGCGTCCCATTATGCGGCACATCCATCGCAATCAGAAGTTGTTTTAAATCGTCGTTAATAAAAGTAGATGAATCTAATCCGCATAGAGAACTGAGCAGCAAAACAAAGCCAAAAAATAGACCTTTCATAAGACCCCCTATCATAAAAATCAGAGATTGATTATAGGAACATTTAGGAACAATTTACAATGTCGAACATCGCCATTCCACTAAATTCTCTTGCACGCAAGAAGAAAATTCTTGTGCTCATTAGCCGTGGAGGAGGGGGACATAAGACGGCCGGTGATTCCCTAAAACAGATCTTGGGCGATGATTATGAAGTCGAAATCAATCCTGTTCTCGCAGACATCTTAGGAACTATCGATCCTATCAATCGGATCACTCGCGGCCGCTTTACTGGTGAAGACCTTTATAATATATTTCTGAAACGGCATTGGAATCGAGCGCTTAAATGGATGGTCACCATTGGCCCCAAGTGCATGAAAGCACAAACCATTGAAAAGGCTTTTGAGAAATATCTCCGCTCGCAAATCCAACCGCCTGATTTAATCATCTCACCTACACCTTATATCAATTATGGAGTTGCTTGCGCAGCTCATCGGTGGGATATTCCTTTTTTAGTGATTCCAACAGATCTCGATGGATCGACCTTTTTACAAGGATTCCCCAAAGAGCTGATCCATCCTCGATTTAAAGTTGCTCTCTCTTATGACGATCCGGAAATCAGAAAAAGAACCCTCCATAAAATCGAATTAAGAGATGATCAATTAGCCATCACGGGATTTCCTGTCAGGCCTGCTTGCTTGAAAAAATATTCCGATGAAGAGCTTGAAATCATCCGGACAAAGTTCAACCTTTTTGAATCCCATAAGATCGTCACTTTGATCATGGGAGCCGTCGGCGGCAAGATGCTCTTTGATCATGTCAAAGTCCTCAGCAAATTAGATCCCCGCCAGCATCAGCTCCACCTTCAAATGAATATCTGCGTGGGACATAACCAGAAGATGGGCAATAAAATCAGAAACTTCCTGTTAGACCAAGGCGCCAAGTTCTTGGGACGCCATACTTTCTTGCTCCCTACAGGTCTTGTGATGCATATCCGAGGCTATACTAAAGATCTCATTGAACTGATGGCAGCCTCTGATTTGATCATTACAAAAACAGGATCTTGTACGGTCAACGAAGCGATCTATTTGGGGAAAAAACTCCTCTTAGACAACACCAGCCGCTCCAGCGCAAGATATCTCTGGTGGGAAAACTTTAATATCCCGTTCGTCCAAAGACATAGCTTGGGCTATTCTTTTTCAGATAATCATCAGCTTTTGATGCTGATCCCCTCTTTCTTGAAATATCCTGAAAAACCTCAACAGCAATTAGAACTGCCAAACTTTGAGGAGAACATCCTGAAAGTCATCCGGCAGATGATTGGATGATCTTATAGTCTTCGACGATCTTTCCACCAATCAGATGTTCTTGGATAATTCTTTCTAAAACCTCAGGCGTACAAGAATAATACCAAACTCCATCGGGATAAACGACTGCAATAGGGCCCTGTTCGCAAATTCTCAAGCAGTTGGCCTTTGTCCTCAGTAGTGTAACGTTGTCCACTTGGAGCTCAGAAAGCCTTCTTTTTAAGTACTCCCAAGAAACCAATCCTGCCTCTTTCTGGCAGCACTTCGCATTGGTTTGATCCGCGCATAAAAAGATGTGGCGGACAGGCTTATTTAATCCCAAAGCCAAAGCTTTATTTGTTACTGTATTCACACTATACCTGGGAAATAATTTTGATGAAGCTCAATGTATGACTCAATCTGTTCATCTTGACGAAGCTGGGCATAACTGTGCTTTAGCATCTCAAAACACTTTGCATGAGTCCCCAATCGAATTGCGCCCGTAGTCATAAAAATCCTTTGATTTTCAAAAAATCTAACACACTGGTACTAAAAATTTGTAGATAAAAAACTTGAGGCGACAACTAGCGGGAAACTTATCGAGTAATTAGAGGATTTTCAGAAGCTTTAGCTCAGATCGGACTTGAGCAGGATTTTTACACACGACCCCCTCGATCCCTAAATCTTTTGCAGCTCTTATATTCATTTCATAATCATCGATAAAGAACGACTCGTGTTCTTTGAGATGATAGTTGTTGATGAGCGCTTGATAGATCTGCGGCTGGGGCTTGATCGCTTTGACTTCATAAGAATAGACCTGACCGTCGAAATGGTCAAAAAAGTCATGGAGCCGTCTCAGCTCCTCATGCATCTCTTGAGGCATATTCGATAAGATGTAGGTTTTATAACCTTTTCTTCTCACTTCATGCACTGTTTCGATCATCTCCGGAATCGGAGTCAGAAAAGGAGCAATCTTGTTCACACAAGAGGCGAAGAGCTCCTTGTCATAATGTGAAGGAAGTTTCTCGACGACTTCTGCTCTGGTGAGCAGTCCCCCATCATGGGTTGCCCATAAGAGAGAGTGGAAAACATCCATGAAATGCGATGGAAGTTCAAGCTCTTGAAGAAACTTCTTTGGATTCCACTCTAAAAGGACATTCCCTAGATCAAAAATTATATTTTTATACTGCTTTTCCATGAACGCACATTCTATCAAGAAATAGCCCCAAGATCAAGAACTCTAAAGCAAAAATTCCTTCACAAGATTGCGAAAAAGAGCTTTAATCCCTCGTCGAAAAATAGGAGTTATATGGCAATCGTAGGATCTTTTTTAAATGATCTTCAAAGAAAAGTCGACAATTACATCGAGCTTGTTAGCTTCCGTAAAGAAGATGGGATGACTCCCTTTGAACTCAATGCTGCTCGAGCTCTTGGCATTGCTATTGAAAACACTAAAAATTATTTAAGTGAAAGTTTAGAAACGACCCAAGACAAAGTGGATACCGTTGCTCAAAGCAGACTCAATGAACTTGAATCATATGTTCAAGCCCTCGAACAAAAAACCACTAAACTTTTCACAATGGAAACATTAGCGACAGACTATGTCAAATCCCTCTTCCATCCTAACCTTCCTAAACTCGAAACCATCGAACCCAAACAAATCGATCTACAGAAAAAGTTCGAAGTGACGACCGTTTGTTTTCTCGGCAACTTCAACTGCGCTTCTAATCGTTATCCACCCAGTCTTAAGATCAACGGCGTAGCCCTCATGCCCTCACGAATTGATCCTGATTGTTTATCCTTTTCCATTGTTCCAGATCAAATCAATCCAGCGAATACTGCTTTCATCTCAGGAGTCCTCACCGTCCCCCGAAAAGTGGGTTGGTGCTGCTCTGGGAAAATAGTCAAATCGCATTTCACTGTGTGGATTGGAAACTTCCCCAAGATCCCGAATGTCAACACCGAGCTTTTTTGTTTCAAAGAACCAGAGGCCCATACCGAAGTCCCTAGTTACGTAGGACCCCATGGAGATATCTTTTAAGGAGCGTTGAAAAATAAAAAAAATAAATATAGAATTTCTAACTACATTCCGTTTCTTAACAAAAGAACTACATGCGTAAATTTCTACCTCTTTGTCTTTTAGCCACGACTCTCATCTACGCAAAAGAATCGACCTATGGGATTAGCGGTAACCCCGGTGCTGTCAATATTCTGACAGGCACTGGAGATCTGGGGGAATGGCTGCAGATTCCAGAAAGCTCCGGAGTTCGACTCGGCGGAGTTTGGCTAGGCGATTACAACGATCTTCTCTGCGGGGGCGATGGAACGCACCACAATCGACGCTGGACGGGCAATAGCTCATTTATCTTGGACCTATCGATAAAACTATGGAAAAACGCCTTGTTTGGCACAGAGTTCCTGCAATTTAATGGACAGCCGACAAATGCCGATGCCGGCGTTGTTCAAGGGTACAATAGCTTACCCGGATCTCCTCCTCTTGACCGCTCAGAACTCTACCAACTATGGATACGCCAGACATTATGGGATGATCAGTTTAGCGTCCGTGTCGGGAAAGTCGTTCCGATCAATCACTTTAACAACGTCTCCAAACCCGTTCCCAAAGCCAATCCCGAGACGGCCATTCCCTCTGTGACGGGATTGATCTATACCCCTATCTTCGTCAATACCACTATGTTAGGAGCCATCGGAGGATATTACAATTCTGTCTACGGAGTTGTTGCGACCATATCCCCCTCTAAAGAAGCCTATATCAATCTAGGTTGTTTTGATGGCAACCTAGCAAGAGGAGTACAAACAGGACTCACGGGACCTCATTTCAATGGCTACTACTTCTCCATCGCTGAAGTAGGATACGGGTGGGACAATGCTAAACCTGGCATCGTAGCTGTTGGAGGCTGGTATCAAAGCGGCTTATTAAAATCTGGAACCCAGAGGCAAAATGGGACAGGTGGAATCTACGCTTTTGGCTCACAAGCTCTTTGGATCAAAGAGTCTTGCCCCATGAACAAAAACATTTCCGGGTTTTTTCAACTCGGCTGGAATAATTCTAGAACCCTTCCCATGAATCTCTTTCTAGGAGCTGGACTAACTGCCTTTGCATTACTTCCCAAACGTCCCAACGATTCTTTTGGTTGTGGTATCGCCTGGTCGCGTCTTAACCGGCACACGTTTATAAGACGTTCGGAATTCATGTTTCAAACCTATTACCAAGCACAAATATACGGCACGATTTATTTTCAACCTGTGCTCAGCTATATTCCAAATCCTGGGGCCCATCCGACAAAATCCAATGTCGTAGCCTTGACTGGCAGGCTTATCATCTTATTCTGATTTTTCCCTTGAGTTTCTTCTCCATAAATATTACAGATAGGTTTTTATTTGATAGGAGAGGAAATGCTGAAAAAAGTAAAAATGTCCTCGTTACTCATTGCTACACTCTTTGTTTCTTCTCTCTTAGGAGAAACCTACAGAGTTCCGGCAAATGCAAAAACCGTCAACCTGGGACTTTTTGCTCTTAATCAACCCCCTGCGATAAAAGTCCGATCCGGCGATATCGTTTCTCTTGAAACATGGAATAGCTGTCTGCATGAAATGGTCTACAATAAAACCACTCCTGCAGATGTCGCAAAATTCTATGTCGCCCATGACATCCAGAAAAGACGCGGCATGCATTCATTAACTGGACCCGTTTACGTTGAAGGAGCTGAGCCTGGAGATGTTTTAGAGATTCGGATCCTCGATATTAAACTCGGTGATTTTGGATATAATTTCTTAAGCCCTACCCAGGGAATCCTATCAGAATTCACCAAGCCCCGAATCAAATATTTCAAATTCGACAAAGAGAACAACACAACCGAATTCACAAAAGGTGTCTGCTTACAGCTCAAGCCCTTCCCTGGCATCATCGCCGTAGCACCTCCTCTTGACTGGCCTCAAGGATGGCCTGTCAATATTCCAAATGCAGCTGCACAACCTGTCACTGGAGAGTTTAATTCCGTTCCTCCAGGACCCTTCGGCGGTAATTTAGATCAGCCTGAGCTCCAAGTAGGATCTATTCTCTTCGTCCCGGTCTTTCAAAAAGGCGCTCTCGTTTGGACTGGAGATTCCCACGCTATGCAGAGCAATGGCGAAATCGACATCACTGCCTTGGAGACTTCCTATGAAGGAATTACCCTCCAATTCATCGTCAGAAAAGACCTCAAAGCAGAAGGCGTTCTCGACAAAACAAAAAGAAAAGGCGGCTGCACCTTTACTTGGCCTATCATTGAAAACTCCACACACTGGATGATCGTTGGCTTAAATACCGATCTTTTTGAAGCCATGAAATTAGCTTCTAGAAATGCCATCGACTTTTTAGTCCGTACACAAGGTCTCTCTCCTGAAGAGAGCTATCAGTTTTTAAGTATGGTCGGAGACTTCGAAATTGCCGAAGCCGTCAATGTGATCAAAAACGTCACGTGTCACATCCCTAAGGCTCCCTTTAAAGGCACTGGTAAAAAGTTGACCCTTTGTACTGAAGATGTTTTCCCGCTTGAAACTCCTACCTTCGATGAGGATGCTCCTTGCACTCCTCAAGAAGGGATAACTCTAGAATAGATGGTAAAAATATGAAAAAGTTCATGCTATTTTTTATCTTACTTGCAGCAACAGGATTTGCTGAAAATCTTGTGCTAGAAAATCAAACGTCCTATCCAGCTCCAAAATCGAAGATTGCGGTTCAGTGGGCCAATTCTGCAAAAGAAGTCGATGAGTGTAATAAGGCGATCATATACGGGCTAAAACTAAATCCCGCAACGTTTCAAGCTCTGACTCAATCTGGAAAGATCAACCTAGACATTCCTAAAAATGCCGCGCATTTCAGAGTGCTCGTATGGTCAAAAGGTGAAGAAAGTCCAGATCTGCATACCAACTGGGTCGACGTCGTCCCAAACAAAACTTACAAGTTACAGACAGACCATTTGGTCCCTTCTGTTCTCATGTCAGGTTCGGGTTGCTAAACACTCAAACTTAAGAATCGATACCCTTGGTCGATGAGACCAAGGGTACGAATTGGTATTACAATCGGAAGAGGTAGGATTCCCCTTGCGGGCCGGTTCGTACGCAAGCGTGCTCACTTCTCACCCTACACGTAAGCCATATTATGGCTTACTCTCTTCCGTTTAAATGAAAAAAGGCACCCATTTGGGTGCCTTTCATTTAATCGGA
>CAZBCR010000072.1:4206-7874 GCA_964490565.1 uncultured bacterium | reverse complement strand
ACTATCCTGACCAAACCCGCGTCCTCCTCGCTGATATCCCCGGGATCATCGAAGGCGCTCACCAAGACCGAGGCCTGGGCTTTGAATTCCTACGCCATATCGAAAGATCAGCCGCTTTGATCTTTGTGATCGATGCCTCCGGCATCGAAGGCAGAGAACCGATTGACGACTTTAGAGTCCTCCAAAATGAACTCCGTGCTTACAAGCCTGAGCTTCTAGACAAACCCTCCCTCATCGTCCTCAATAAGATCGATATGGAAGGGGCCAAAGAACATGCAGAAACCTTCCACAGAGAAATGCCTTCTGCCAGTATCTTTGAGATCTCCGCTTTAGAAGAGCTGGGCCTAGACCCTCTCCTCGAGGCCATCCAAGACATGGTCAAACCCGTTACCGTTTAAAACACATCTTATCTTACTGATAACTAGCTACTTATATGCTTATATAAGCAATTGTAAAGAATTGTTTATTAATGTATAATCTTTATTATATTTTAATAAATAAAAACAGGTATTATATGACTTATTCTTCAAATCTTACTTTTGTTTCTGCCTTTCGTTCAAGAACTCTCCCAGCGAAGATCGATACATTCTCTTCCAAAATGGATGAGCTCAAAGCGCAAAGACAAACCAATTTACAAGCTCCAAAACCAAAGACTGTCATCTTAGGTGCAGGACCTGGCGGGCTGATCCGTGGGATTGCCGCTCTGGTCAATGGCAATCCGCTGAGAATTATCGAAAAAAGAAACCCAGATCAAGCAGGTCGTCTTAACCCGATCATCTTAACTACAGCCACTGTCAAAATTTTGAAGGATTACGGCATTTATCAATACTTACAAGAAAATGGCAGACTCGGGACAACACCTAACGATGATAGATTTCCTGTTTCTGTTTCTATCAACGATTTAGAAGATGCGATGAAAAAGATTATTGCTCAACTCTGTCCAGACGCAGAAATCATCCTGTACGGATCCGAACTTGACCATGTTGTAGAAAAAACAGGCGCTGCAGCAGACCTATATTTGAAAGCTCCCAAAGGAGCCGTTGGAGTCCTGAGAAATATCGACCGCGTGATCGTTGTGGAGGGAAGCAAGAGCAAAACCCTCACTGATATTCTCCATGGCCGCAGAATCCAAGTCTTACACCCTTTTCATGCTCTCGGTGGTATTTTTGAAGATCATTCAAATCCCCTCAAACAAAGCTTCACGTATAACTTAGATACAGCTGCCACTGGAATGGTTATTTATACTCCAGGCAAATGCAGTGTAGGAATTGTTCCTCTCTGGCAGCAATCTATCGAAGAAACCAGCGAAGGTAGAACGATCACACGCTTAAAGCAGGAAAAAACCGAATTAGAAAACTTAGATCCTTGGGTTCAGAGCGTGTTTGAAAATCCCCAAGCAAAAGGGCAACCACTCCCCGCGTTAGATCAAAAGCTCTTTTCAGCTGCAACGACACTTTCCTCTGATTTTGCAGTACCCTTCTGCGGAAAACTCGGTGATAAGACCCTCTTTTTCTTGGCTGGCGACTCTCTATTTCAAGTCGATGCGACAACAGGAATGGGTGCTAACAATGCCATTGAAACCCTCCCAACGATCATCCCCTCTCTGTCTGAAAACAACGCAGAAGCGCTGATGGAAGCCTACTGGGAAACGATGATTGAGAAAATTGATGAGAGCATGGGAAAGGTCGCTTGCGCTCGTGGCGTGTTAGACATTCCCTACAGTACAGAAGGTAAAAAACAAGCACTGACTCTATTAAAAAATCGAGGAGTTGTTGAAAAAACCGACTATGTGGGATGCCTCAAGAACGTCTATTCCTGTGCTGTCAATAAAATTCAAAGCGCTAGCAATGCAATCAGAACCTCTCGTATAAACGATTACATTGGGCGCGCAGATGATGCAATCACTACATTTACAAGCAATGCTTTAGAGTTTATCAGCCATCCTTTTACACCTTCGAGCCCGGTGGCTTAAATAGATTTTTCCAGTGACTTTAGAATCATGCGCGCAGCACGCTCACCTGACTCACAGGCTGCTTCTATCGTACCTGGAATTTCCACTAAAATCGTCGCATGCTCCCCAGCGAAGTAAAGCTTTTGATCAATGGGAGCAAATAGCGTCTTGACGGTTTCACCCTCAACATCTGTGAGCTCTGTGAAAACAGCTTCTTGTCCTGGAGCAATATAAGAATACGACCCTTTCACATACGGATCATTCGGCCAGCTATAGCCGACTGGCCCTTCATAGACACCAAAAGATTCATCTCTAGCATACTCAGGCATCGAAGCGGGACAGAGTCCTGGATAAACTCTTTCAATCATCGGCTTGTCTTTAGAGTAAACATGGGCAATCGTCTCTTGGGTAAATCTGCTTGTTTCTCCCACGTAGAAGAGTGTGTAAAGAGAGGAATTCGCAGCAAAGAATCCGATCAGACGATCGTTAATTAATGCTCCTAAATCATGAGCTGGCTGAGTAAAAGGAATCAAAATGCGGGCATTTTCGCCGTATTGCACATCGGTGATCGCAGCAAGTCTCTCTGGGGGAATCACATCTCCTTCAAATGAAATATCCATATAGACCGAGCAGGGGCAAGCTAAAACCAGAATATCGGCCTTAACTTTCTCTCCATCTTTGAAAGTCAGCTGGTAGCCATTTGTCTCTTTTGCAATGGATATTAGAACTTTGTTTAAGTGAAGTTGATCACCCAGCTTCTCTGCCATCTTTTCCATCAAAAGAGCATTTCCGTCTTTGACATTCTGAAGAGTCAAATATTGCTCTTCGGCCTCTACTGCATGAACAGGAGCAATTCCTCCAAGGAGTGCGTAATAGAGTGTTTCTGCATAGGCAGTGGAGAGATTTTCAATAGATCCCCCTTCAAAGGCAGCTAATTTTGTCGCGACAGCTTTATAAAGCAGGCTGTCCTTTTCGAGAAGTCCGTCTAGGACTTCTTTCATATTGCTGGATTTTTTCACTTGAGCATCGATCAAGTCTTTGATGGTCTCGGGATTAATGTGGCCGCTGAGATCATTGAGAGGGATGAGCTCTTTTCCTGTAAAATAAGTGAACGTCAGAGGGATTTTTTCTTCGTATAATTCAAGATCAAATTCCTCGATCAATCGGTGAGTATTAACAGCCTCTCCCCCATCGGAAAGATTTTGACCGCCCAGTTCTGAGATATTTCCTGCCACTTTGACAGTGAATATTCTTCCACCCACACGACTGCGTGCTTCATAGAGATGAACATCAGCCCCTTTTTGTTTTAAGCGGTGGGCCGTGGTTAGACCGGCAATACCGGCTCCCACGACAACGATCTTTGGATTTGTGTTTTCTGCAAACGTCATACTAGTTAGAAGAAGTGCTCCTATGAAAGCGTAAATCATTTTGCGTCCTGTATATCATTTTTTGGCCAGTTTTAAGAAGAGAAAAGGAACAGCTATTGTTGCACCAATGCCTAAAATCAGCAAAAGCGAATAGTAAGCCGGCGCGTGGACAGTTCCAGCGCTTGGCGGGACAAAGCCTAAGATCAGCGCAAATAAGGCCGTTAAGCTAGCGACAATCGCGGCTATGGTGATTCCTTTGGTCTTACCAGGAATCTGAAAAGCCTTTTTGTGTGTGACGAGTTGCCTTTTAAGTTTCATCGCCGCTGCAAAGATCACAATGTAGTAGATCA
>CAZBCR010000072.1:0-4106 GCA_964490565.1 uncultured bacterium | reverse complement strand
AAAATGAAAGGAGCGATCTGGAAGCTTTGGAAGAAGATCTGCAATGCATCGATCAGTCCAGCAACGATGCTAATTTTATCTTGAGGGATCACGAGCCCGATAGAAAGAGGAGCCAGTGTCACGATCAATAAAATGATGATCGCAGAGAAGCCCATGGCGCGAGGGATAGTCCTTTTGGGCTCACGGATGTCTCCTGCATGAACAGCCGACATTTCAATCCCCACAAAACTAATGATTACCTGGGTTAAAAAAGCCCACCGGGTATAGTCGCCCAGCTCTGGCATGAGACTGTCCCATGAAAATGTGATCTGAGAGGTTTTAGAGCCCATCATCCAAAAAAGAGCAAAAACGATCAAAATAATCGTGGGTAAAATGACTCCGATGATGCTGCTTAAACTGCTCACAAAGCTAGAGACCCGGATTCCAAAAATATTGAGAATGGTGACTGCCCAGAAAAGAACTAAAGCGCTTCCTAAAATATACGTTGTGCTGCTGGCTAGATGCGGCGAGATGAGCTGGGCAAAAATCGTTGCTAGAAGGGAGAAAATGGTGGGATACCAAATCACATTGCTGAGCCAAATCAATGTCGCCGAGAAAAACCCCCACTGCTTTCCAAAGGCTTTTTCTACCCAGAGATACGATCCTCCAGTGATGGGATAGGCCGTAGACAGCTGAGATATGATCAGCATGCAGGGGACAAAAAACAATATCGCGGCAAGGAGATAGAAAAAGAGCAAAGAATAGCCGTAGACTGCGGTAGCAGTGATCATTTGGAGGTTGGCCACGATAACGATATTCATCATGGCAACAGCGAAAAGGCCTAATTTTTTTCTCATTCGAGCATAATAGCCGAAATGGCCTTCAAATGTACACCCGGACACCCTTCCAAGGGGTTTTAATAGACTATTATACCCCTTTGCATTATGCGTAAAATTAACGGAGACCTCCTATGAAAAAAGTTCCTGCTTGGAAAAGAGTTTTAGCCTTTCTTTTAGATCTCGTTGGTAGTTTTTTTATTTTGGGATATATCATCGGTTATTTTACCGACAATTTGACTGATGGCGGATTTGCTCTTGAAGGAGGCTCTGCTATTCTTTTATTTGCCCTAATGATCGCTTATTTCGTCATCATGAACAAATGCTGTGGCGGAACTTTAGGAAAAAGAATATTCGGAATTTCGAAGAAGAAGAAAAAGAAGTAACTTTAAGGCAGTTGAAGTGATTTAACAATGACGATGCCGCCGGTGAAAACCACGGCATCGATGACCGTAGGAAACCACGCTCTTGCTAAACATTGCACTGGTTCTGTGGCTCGGAAGTCATGTTCAGACTTCTCGATAACTTGAAATTTATCAGAAGGCACAGCGTAGAGAAAAATAGGTTTCCTGAGCTGCTCTTCTAGAATTTGAGGTACTTTCAATACAAATCTGTTTTCTTCAAAGCCCAGCTCTACATCCTGTCTTGCCGACCATGCAAATGCTCGACCAACGGCATAAGCCTGACTATCTGTTGCATAAACAGCCGGTGATGTCGTCTCCGTGTCAGGAAAGAACAGCTGGCGGGGTTTCAAGACTTCAATGTCGCCTTTCCAAGAACCGTAAAAAAGTAGATTAATCGCCATAAATGTGCGCTGATTATGAAGAGAGCGTGGTTTTGAGGCAAGTGACTCTTCTTGAACATGGGAAGACCTTGTCAAAAACTTGAGAAATATGAATGCTGTGACGGATATCATTTAAAGGGATCATATGAAAAAGTCGTTAATCACTGGGAAAACTGTTTTTATCACAGGAGCTTCAAGCGGGATTGGTCAAGCGTGTGCAGAGCAGTTTGCAGCCCTTGGAGTGAACTTAGTCATTACGGCAAGAAGATTTGATCGCATCCAAAACATTGCTCAAGAACTCTCCTCCAAATACGGCATAAAAGCTCTCCCCGTCGAACTCGATGTTCGTAAAAATGAGCAGGTCGAAGCTGTGTTTAAAGACCTGGAAGACCAACAAATTGAGATTGATATCCTGATCAATAATGCAGGACTTGGTCTAACAACGGACCTAATGCAGCAGGCAAAGGTCAGTAATTGGGACGTGATGATCGATACGAATATCAAGGGTCTTTTGTATGTCACGCGAGTCTTTTTGGGCTCTATGGTTAAAAGGAACCAGGGGCACATCATCAACATCGGGTCTGTTGCAGGACATGGATGTTATCTAGGCGGAAATGTCTATTCAGCAACCAAGCATGCCGTCAGAGCCATCAGCCAATCGCTCCGCTTAGATTTGATGGGAACTTCTATCCGGGTCAGTGAAATTGCTCCGGGTGCTGTTCAAACAGAGTTTAGTGATGTGAGATGGAACGACAAAGAAAAAGCAAAAAAACTCTATGAAGGTTTTGCCCCTCTTGTTGCAGATGATATTGCTGATGCGGTGATTTATTGTGCAACGCGCCCTCAACATGTCAACATCGCAGAAATTGTTGTCTATCCTCAGGCTCAAGCTTCCCTAACGGACATCTACCGTCCGGGACAGCCCATCAAGAGTGTCTTCGATACTAAAAAATAGTGAATTTTCATTCCTTATAGACACAACAAATGTAATTGGACTAAAAAAACCTTAAGCATAGAATTTGAGATTCAACTTAATGAATTTGAGGAAGTTATATGGCCGTACGCGGTAGTTCGTCACCCCAGCAGGCTGTTTTCAATATACAACAACAAGGTAGAGATGAAAGAACACATCTGCTGAAACAGCAGGAGAAGCAAGCAAGTCAGAGACGCGCCGCTGAACAACAGGATTTAAATAATCGCCTCTATCAATCACAAAGTAGGCAATACCATGCGGATCGACTCGCAAGTCTGAATCATTCAACTGCTCAGGCACCAATTCCAGATACCTCTACGCTTTTCCTAAACGCAGTAAAAGCTGGAAATGCTGCACTTGTGAATGAGTACTTAGCTGCAAATAGATTCCATGCGTTGACAAGATATTCAAAGGAACAAACCCCCTTGCATGTTGCCGCTTCTCTTGGGCATGAAATCGTTGTCTCTCTATTGCTGCAAGCAGGAGCTGAGCCTGAAGCTAAAGATGACGAAGGCAGCACACCTTTGTGGTACGCAGCGAATGCTAATAAACAAAGTACAGTCGCTGTTCTATTGGAAGCAGGAGCAGATCCACATAATCCTAGCAAAACAGGAATGACACCTCTCCATGTGGCTGCTATTAAAGCTAGTTTTGCGGTTTTTTCTCAAATCGCTGAGAAAAGTAAAAATCTAGATGCAGTGACTGAAAGAGGTCAAACAGCTTTTATGTACTCTGCTAGCGGGCCAGATGCAGAGCAAAAGATGGCATTTTTGCATGAGAGACGTGTTGATGTTGAGAAAATTGATCAATATGGACAAACAGCCTTTCACCATTCAGCCTATAAAGGCATAGATTTCTGGGTAGAGTTCTGCTTGAAAAATGGGACTCCGGTGGATCGTAAAACCAGTTCTGGTATGACTCCATTAATGCGAGCAGCCCAAGGTGGGCACATCAGTACCATGCGCTTATTGTCTAATGCGGGGGCTGATTGGGGATCCGTTGATAACCAGGGACGATCAGTTCTTCATTATGCCGCCGAGAGAAAAAGAGAATGCTTAGAATATGCGTTTTTGGTTCTTAATGATGTCGGTATGATAACTTCTGATGGCGATACACCTCTTCATATTGCTGCATCACAAGGATCTGTAGAATGTTTGCAGTTTTTATTTGAAAAGGGAGCTTTAGTTGATCCTAAAAATAAAAAACAAGAAACGCCTCTTCATCTTGCTGCAAAACGAAGTCGCTTAGAGGCCGTTAACTTATTGCTTTCTAGGCAAGCAGACGTTAATGCCCGTACATTGACCGGCTTGACACCTTTACATGAAGCTGCCTTTACAGATGGAGCAAACGCGTTAGCAGCAAGAGTTAGCGTAGAGATTGCTCGAAGTCTGGTCCAACATCGTGCTGATGTTAATAGTAGAGGAGCATCTTGCCATCTAACTCATACAACTCTAAATGATAATACAATCCTAAGAGAAGGTACTGTAACCGATTTGAGACCTCTTCACTTCGCTGCAATAAAAAATAATGGACC
>CAZBCR010000071.1:0-7882 GCA_964490565.1 uncultured bacterium | reverse complement strand
AAGCTGCAATGATATGCAGATCGATCTGGATCGGGACTCCTAAAAGATGCAAGATGCCGACAACTCCAACACAGAAAATCAAATCGTGGATGAGGCAAAGCGTTGCAGAGATCGCGTATTTGAACTCAAATCGGATGGTGATGTAGACCAAGATGCAAAGGAGAGCAACGCAAATGCCAATGATGGCATGTGTTCTCATGGTGTCAGACATCTGACCGCTGATCGCTGTCCAGTTTTGATCCAAATCTTGCAACACTTGAGGGGCAAGTTGGAGATTGGAAGCTTGCAGGGCGCTGACAATCCACAAGATCTTTGGATTGCTTTCGAAAGGATAATTCACTTCCGCTGCATCAGTCGAAACTGGCATGCCGGCAAAAGGACGTCCCTGCTGTTCTAAGCTGCTGCTTAAGAAAATGCGGACGTTATTCGATGGATGAAGTTCACGGATTTGGAACTCTTGGGAGTTAAGTCCTTGTTTGGTCAACGCTTTTTCTACCGCTGTACGATAGTCATTTTTTGCGTTTGCTGGAAGCTCAACTGTGAGCGCATAGCCGCCGGTAAAGTCCATTCCGAGAATGGTCTGACGTTGCGTGATGAGCAGATAGGATCCAATGAGGATCACAATCGCTGAAACAATGACAGTCGGTTTAGTGAACTTCAAGAAATTGAAATGGGCGCCTTTGATGAAGTTAGCCATTTTCAATTCACGGTTTTTAGGTTTTTGAACCCACCATGTGAAGAAGACCCTTGTTGCAAAAAGAGCGGTAAACAGGGAGGAGATGATACCGATGATCAAAGTCACGGCAAATCCTCGGATGGGCCCCGCATCAAAGTTCATCAAGATGAGAGCAGCAATCAAGGTTGTGATGTTAGAGTCGATGATCGCAGAAAATGCTTTGCGATAACCGGCATGCACGGCAGCGGCAATACGACCTGTGACGGCAAACTCTTCACGGATCCTTTCAAAGACCAAGACGTTAGCATCGACTGCCATCGCAACTGTCAAAATCACACCTGCAATACCAGCTAGTGTCAAGGTCGCTCCGAGATTTTGAAGAGCAGCCCACATGATGAGCAGGTTGAAGATCACAGCTATAGAAGCAACGACTCCACCAAAGCGGTAGTAACCGACCATGGTGATGATCGCTAAAACTAAAGCGCAAACGGTTGCAACAATACCATGGAGTCTTTCTTGTCCGCCAAGTTCAGGGCTGACGTTCTTTTCAGAAAGAATACGAGGTGTGAAGCTCAAAGATCCGGCTTTTAAATCAGCCTCTAACTTGTTGATTTCTCGTTGAGTAAAGCTTCCAGTGATCGAAGCGCTATCTCGTAAAGGTGATTCGAGAGCAGGCGCTGTAATCACGGAGCCATTGAGGATGACCGCCATGCGCCAGCCGTAGCCGTTTGAGTAGGCCTCGAGAGGTGTGCCTGCAATTTTTTCTTTCGAATATTGTCCGGTCCAAGCTTGAAGATCATCACGAGGAGTGATCTTGACGCCGTCTTTAGCGGAGTGGGATCCTTGAACTCCGAAGGCCAAGTAATTTCCTTTAGAAGGATCGTAAGATCCGCGGACGTTTTCAAGATTTGCACCTTCAAGAGCGTAGTTGCGGAAAACGACTAAAAGAGGATGGGTTTGTCCATGCCAATCGGTGAAATTATCTCCTCTATACATCGAGACCTTTGAGAAAGTATCATCGACAGTAGAGCCAGAGCTCATCTCTTGAGGATGGGCTAATCGAAGTCCATTTTCATAGAGAGTTTTTGCAGCTGCACTACGAGGCTGCACTGCATCAGGATTGGTGGACTCTCCATAGAGATGGCGCCATGCAATAGCGTTGATTTCTTCAACGTCTTTTCTGTTTGTCACAACGGCTTCGTTCCAGACATCTTGCAAGAATCGGTGGGTTGCTTCAGCCAGTGTTTGGCTGACCATGAATTTTTCGTTGACGATGTGGAAATACATCGAAGAGGCTTTCACGAGGTCGGAAGCAGAAAGCGATTGCGATCCAGGGAAGTCGAGCGCAATGCTATTTCCTTCCTGTCTGATGCTGACTTCAGAAACGCCCATTTTGTTGACGCGGTTATACAGCTCATTGATCCCTTGGCGAATGTCAGCTTCATTGGTCACGATGCGGTTATTATTGTCGCGCAGTTCAATCTGGACGGTTTTGCCGCCGGAGAGGTCAAGACCCCAACGGATGACTTTTTTTTCATCGCCGCGGAAATATTTCACACAGCTGAGCTTAAAATTGCTCCAGAAAGCATTAGAAGTGGGGGCCGGAACATCGAATTTAGAAGTGCCGCGTAAATCGACTTGAGCCGCTCGATAATCATCTCGCCATTTGAGGAGATCTTCATGGAGGCTGTTATCGATTTTGTTTTCGGTGAGGATCCGTTGTTCGACGTTAGAGAACTCTAAAAGAGCGTATCTTTTGGTTCCATGGACAGTGAAATCTTCACGTGTTGCTTTGAGAATATCTTGGTAATAATCTTCGTGTTCAAAGACAAAATCAGATTTGAACTCAGAAGCAATGGGGTAGGCTCCACCGGAATAGCCATTAAAACCATTTTTTTGGAGCATCGAACGGAGTTCATTGAAATCGCGGATAAATTGTTTTGCAGCATCCGAATCTTGGTTTTCATAACGTTCAACAATTTTATCAATGCCTTTGGCAATGATATAGATAGAATTCATTTTAAAGCCTTTCGGAGGCATTTTGTTGAGCATTGAAGGTGCAAACACAACGAGGCCTAATTTCTTTTGATCGGCAGGCAGCGACTGGTAAGTCTCGTAGTCCCAGATAGGGAATACATTGCGCTGCAGATCGGGATGCTGAGGCAGCCAGTTGGTGGCAAGGGAAGTCCGCATGGTGTCGGCTTCAGCTTTGGCAATATTATAAAGGCGCATGGCGACAAATGTTTTACTGTCTGCAAGCTCGCTCATCTGGATCTCAAAGCGATCGAGATAAGGTTTGATTTTTTCACCGGCTTGGCGCGATAGAGATGCAATGTCATTATAAATGAGTTGGTCGAGTTGATCGCTTTGGGCTCCTGCTGTCAACTTATCTTTTAATTCTTGCACATCAGCGTAGAGGTTTAGAATGATTCTCTCGCTATCCCAATCGACAGTCAGCGATTCAATAAAGGGGTTATGCCCATTTAGATTGATGGTTTGCTGATGGTCTGAGATTTGAGATTCTTTTAAGGACGCCTTCATGGTTGTGAAATTTAAAGGAGTCTTGCCCGCAGAAAAATCTGTAATATGCTTTTTGATTAGTGCGGCTGAATTGATGAGAAGATTTTCGCGGTTATTGAGCCATTCAAGACGTTGCTGTTTGACAGTCTCGAGGTATTTTCCTTCACCAAGGAGGCTATCTTTTTCTTGAGAAAGTGCAATTCTTTCTAGACGAACTTGGTCTTTGACTCGTTCAAGAGCGCTGATCCACTGTTCGATAAATTGCCGTTGATTCGACACCTCAATTTGTGAAAAGGAAGCAAAATATCTTTTTGCAACTTTTGAATTTTCATCGAAAACTTTGGTGAAGTTCAAAAGATTTTGCGACACCAGATAGAGGAGATCTTGAGCTGCGGGATCTTGTAAATGCCCCATTGATGTTTGGATGAGGGATGCATTTTCAGAAGTTCCGCCAGCACTGGTCCCTAAAAAAACTAGACGGTCGTCAATAATGCCCCGATAAAAATCGGTTGGCTGACCTTTGGCATCTCGTTTGGATCCGAATTGAAAATAGTTTTGGATCGATTTAGTATCGAGATGGACAGGGATACTGCGTTGGACAATGACCGTTTTGCTCGTTAGATCACGATCATAAAGGTCGAGCTGTGCAGGCACAAATCCGATCAAGCTTCCGGCGCGTGGAAGGTAGTTTCTAAATTTTTGCGCTTCGGTAGGGTCATTAAATTTAACTTGAACAAACTGCGGATTGGTAGCATCGAGTGCAATCGATAAGGGTTTGACTTTCAGCAGCTTGCAAAAAGATTCAAGCCAGGAAAGAGATTCGTTTTCCAATGAATTGACGCGGACGGCAATATCCGTTTCTATTTTTTCAGCACGTTTCTGGTCAATTGCCGATGCCAGAGGTTTGGTGTAAAAGAAGACAGTTGGCAAAATGTTATAAACGGTCAAGAAAATGACGGCGGCGATTAAAAAAAGCTGCCAACGTTTGGGTTTTTCCATAGCTCTATCCTTTCAATATAAATTAAACCCCGAAGAATACCTTGATTTCTTTGATTCTGTCCAGTCAAGACTACTTAATAAGGGGGCTCAAGCTCAAAATTTTATTGGTGAGTTCACGTGTCATCATCAAGAGAAATATTAAATCTCATATCAAAGTCATTCCTTCCAAATAAACTCATTGCTATAATTGACGGCTACGCTTGTTCCGGCATGCGAAGGCTATGAAATAAAAGGTGAAAAGGCCACAATGCCTTCCTCACTTTTAAAAGAAATGATTAAGCTTGCGGACCAAAGCAAACAGTTAAAGGAAAATATGGAGACTCTTCCGTTAGAGCAAGAGGAATTAAAACTAGACCCTCAGCGTATTCCGAGTCACGTGGCGATCATTATGGACGGGAATCGGCGCTGGGCAAAAGGGAAAGGCATTCCTTCGACAGTGGGTCATTGGAAAGGAGCAGAGGCTCTTTCAAGGATCGTCGAAAACGCAGCTTCCTTAGGTGTCAAGGTTCTGACTGTTTATGCTTTTTCCACCGAAAATTGGAATCGGCCTGATGATGAAGTTGACTCCCTCATGAGGCTTTTCCAGATGTACCTCAATGGGAATAAAGATCGGATGATCCGAGAAGGAGTGAGACTTGCGACGATTGGAGACTTGCGTCGCCTCTCCCCTGAGGTTAAACAAACTTTAGCGGATGTCAAAAAGGCCACTGCCGGCAGCGATCGGATTGATCTCGTGCTCGCTGTTAACTATGGCGCCCGTGACAATATTCGAAGGGCCACAACGAGCATTGTTGAAGATTGTCTTAATGGAAGAGTGAATAAAGAAGATATTTCTGAAGCGTTGATTGCCCGTTATTTGGATACTGCTCCTTGGGGAGATCCACAACTTGTCATCCGCACAAGCGGAGAGCACCGCTTGAGTAATTTTTTGCTTTGGGAGATTTCTTACGCTGAAGTATATATCACTGAAACTTTATGGCCAGATTTCAATGAACAGGAGCTTATCAAGGCCATTGCAGAATATCAGAAACGAGAGAGGCGATCAGGATGCTAAAAATTAATCGAAAAAATGAATTCTATAATCGTTTGTGGGTTTCTGCAATTGTGATTTCAATCGTCAGCTTTCTAGTTGCTTTTGCTTATCATCCGTGGGCAAGTGCCCTCTTGATTTTAACGATCGGCATTCTAACAGGTGTGGGTGTTTGGGAATATGCGCAGCTGGCAAAAGCCAAAGGAATCAATCCATCGACTAATTTGATGATCGGTGTTGCCGTACTAGAAGTTTTGGCTTTCTACATTTCTCTAGCATATCCCCAATGGTCCAAATTAGCCCTCATGATCATTGTGTTGGGGTTTATTTCGTTTTTTGTCGTTCGTTTTCGACAGCCTGAAAATGCTCTTTTAAACGTCGCTGCTGAATTTTTCGGTGTCTGCTACCTGGCGATCCCTTTTAGTTTTATTTTGGCGATTCTCTATCCTCGTCCTGAACTTGCCGATGGGAGATGGTGGCTGGTTTATTTAATCGCTGTTACGAAAATCACGGATGTGGGCGGATACTTTGTTGGGAAGCTTTTTGGAAAGCACCCCTTAGCTCCTCATTTAAGCCCTAAAAAGACGGTAGAAGGCGCCATTGGCGGTTTTTGCTGTGCTGTGGCTTTAAGCCTAGCATTCTGCACTATAGGCCGTACTATTGGATGGGAACTTTCTTTCTGGCATGCGGCTTGGCTTGGTATGATCATCGGCGTTCTTGGCCAAATTGGCGATTTGGCAGAATCACTCCTAAAACGAGATGCTTCTGTTAAAGACAGCAATAGAATACCTGGCATTGGAGGCGTCTTGGATCTGTTAGATTCTGTGCTCTTTACCTCTCCTGTCGTTTACTTCTTTATAAGATCAATATGATTATTACAATAGACGGCCCTGCAGGAACAGGTAAGACAACAGTCGCAAGAAGAGTGGCTGAACGTTTAAATCTCCCTTATTTCGATACGGGGGCGATGTACCGTGCTGTCGCCTTTTTGATATTGCATGAGAAAATTCCTCTTTCGGATGAGAGAAAGATTTCAGAACTGCTGGCTGATTTTGATTTTGAAATCCGTGATCAAGGGACAGAGAGAAGATATGTTGTAAATGGGCGAGATGTCACAGATGTGATCCGATCACAAGCTGTCACAAATATTGTTTCTCCTGTCTCAGCGTTGCATGTTGTTCGGGAAGCGCTCTGGGCGATCCAACGGAAATTTGCTAAAAAACGCGGTGGAGTTTTTGAAGGGCGTGATATGGGCTCTGTCGTATTTCCAAAAGCCCCCATTAAGATCTACTTATCGGCACGTCCTGAAGTTCGCGCCGAAAGACGTCTAGCTGAGCTCAAAGAAAAAAGGCCTGACGAAGTCCGGCAGACGAGTCATCAGCAGATGCTCGAAGAGATTATGCGAAGGGATCAGATCGATTCTTCGCGCGCTTTAGCACCACTTATCTGTCCTGCTGATGCTTATGTCATCGACACTTCAAATATCTCCATTGATGAAGTTGTCGAAAGGGCTATCGAATACAGAGAGAAAAAAAACATTAAGCCTGCATGGATGCAAACCAAAAGCGTGACTTTCCTCTATAGGACGGTGATCCTTTTTGCTTGGCTAGTCGGAAAGATCTTCTATCGTTTAAAAGTTTATGGCCATGAGCATTACTATCCTCGGGGAGCTATTTTAGCTTCTAATCACACCTCTTTTTTAGACCCGCCGATTATTTCTGCCTGTTGGCCTGAAGAAGTCCATTTTCTTGCACGACGAACGCTTTTTAAGAATCCTTTGTTTGGTGCTTTGATCCGTAATCTCAACACTCATCCTGTCAGCGGAGAAGCCGGTGATATCGGTGTGATGAAAACGGTTCTTTCTCTTCTAGAGCAGGGGAAAAAAGTTGTTCTCTTCCCAGAGGGAACTAGATCGCCCAATGGTGAGATCCAACCTTTTAAAGCGGGCATTAGTATGTTGGTTGCTAGATCTAAATCAGCCCTCATCCCTGTGTATATTGATGGGGCTTATCAAGCATGGAACCGTTATCAGAAGTTCCCACGCCTCTTTGGCAAAGTGACCTGTATCTTCGGAACACCGATCACATGGGAGTCTTTTTCCCATCTCGAAAAAAAAGAAGCGCAAAAACAAATCAGCGAAAAGTTACAAGCTGATATTTTAGGCCTTAAAAAATGGTTGGAAGATGGAGCGCATGGCGTTCCTCCTTAAGTTATTTCTTCTTACTACACCCCTCTTAGTTGCCTTGGATAAACCTGCTTATCATATTGAAGTCGATCATGAACGCGAGGAGGTCGATGTCATCATCGAAGGTCTTCGTAATTTCAATAGTCCCTATTTTGGAAATCAGAAAAGTATCCATTTTGCCGTCTATCTTAAAGATGAAAATAATCAAGTTGTCGGAGGAATCCTTGCTTGGATGCGCCCTGGTATCAAGCTCCTCTACATAGATTCGATCTGGATCTCTGAGCCGATGAGAAAAAAAGGGTATGGCAAAAAGCTGGTGCTTGCCGCTGAAGCTGAAGGCATAAAGCATGGATGCACCCATGCTCAAGTCGATACATTATCTTTTCAAGCAGAGCCTTTTTATAAAAAGCTCGGCTACAAACGGATTGGAATCGTCAAAAAACTTTATGGTCCGCACGATGCGATTTTCATG
>CAZBCR010000070.1:0-7954 GCA_964490565.1 uncultured bacterium | reverse complement strand
AAGAAGCAGGACGAGGAACCGGGTCTTCTAAAAAAGAAGCCGAACAATCTGCTGCTCAAGATGCGATAGGAAAACTCCCTCAGAACCTATCCCAGTAATAAGTTTCATTCGATTTTCGACTTTTTTTGGAGTGATAATATCGCAAGTTGATATGATCCCACCAAAGAAAGTCGAAAATTATTAGTGGGATAGGTTCAATGGGTAAAACCAAGTTCTTTTGGAACTGCCAGGAATGCGGCCATCGGCAAAACAAATGGGCCGGCAGCTGCTCAGCTTGCCAAAAGTGGAATACCTTCGTTCAAGAAGCCGAAGTCAAAACCGTTGAAAGATATAACGAAATCCGCGCTCCTTCCAACACGCAGCCTGTCCGTCTCGATCAAGTGCAAAGCCAAGAATCCAAACGATATCCTACTGGCCTTTCACAATGCGACCGTCTTTTTGGCGGGGGACTTGTCATTGGATCGCTGAGTTTAATTGCCGGAGATCCCGGCATTGGAAAATCGACGCTCATGCTCCATCTCGCTTTTAATTTAGCGGAGCTGGGGTTGACAGTCCTCTATGTCTGTGGAGAAGAATCGGTCGATCAAACAGCGCTGCGCGCTCGTCGTTTGAAAATTGTTTCTCCTCATCTATATTTCTACAGCGAAACGAATTTCGAGCAGATCCAATCCCATGTAGAAAAGTTAAAACCTCAGATACTCATCATCGACTCGATCCAAATCCTCTACAAAAGTGAAATTCCTTCAGCTCCAGGCTCTGTGACTCAAGTGCGCGAGTTAGCCACGTCTTTCATGCACATGGCAAAAAAAATGAACATCTCGACCTTCCTCATTGGTCATGTCACAAAATCAGGGGAGATCGCAGGTCCTCGTGTCTTAGAGCACATTGTTGATACGGTGCTCGAATTCGAAGGCGATCGTCAACATGGATATCGCATCTTGCGCGCTGTGAAAAACCGTTTTGGTCCTACTGACGACATCGTACTTTTCCAAATGCAAAATGAAGGCCTCAAAGAAGTCGAAAATCCTTCACAAGCGTTTCTCGAAGAAAGAGTCCGTGAATCTGTGGGTTCTGTCATTGTGCCGACGGTTGAAGGCAGCCGTCCGCTTCTTGTCGAAATCCAAGCCCTCGTTGCTGCAACTGCTTTTGTCACTCCTGCTCGTCGCTCGACGGGGATTGATCCGAATCGCTTAGCACTCCTGCTTGCTGTCTTAGAAAAGCGAATGGGCTACACGCTCTTTCGAAATGATGTCTATGTTGCGGTGACCGGCGGTTTAAAAATTTTAGAGCCTGCGATTGATCTGGGTGTTCTGATGGCCATTGCATCTTCTTTTTCTAACCGTTCCATCGACTCCGACACTGCTGTCATGGGAGAAGTCGGTCTTGGCGGAGAAGTCCGCAGTATTGGCCGTGTGGAGCTGCGCCTGAAAGAAGCAATCAATATGGGATTCACACGCTGTGTTCTGCCGAAAAGAAATCTAAAAGGACTCACGATCAAGGGAATTACCTTAATTGGAGTTGAGCGAGTAGAAGATGCCATCCGCGAACTGCTTTGAGATCACAGTAGGCGCCCGTGGGTCGCAGCTTTCCCAAGCTCAGGTTTGGGAAGTCGAGAAAGAACTTCTTCAGCACCATCCCCATATCAAATTTAAACCCTCATGGATCACCACCACAGGTGACAAAGACAAACAGACGTCTCTTCGAGATCTTGATAAGACTGATTTTTTCACCCGTGAAGTTGATCAGTTGCAACTGGAGGGGCAGTTCCGGATTTCAATCCATTCCGCTAAAGATCTTCCAGATCCTTTAGCCTCCGGCCTGAAAATCATTGCAATCACCAAAGGAGTCGATCCTGCGGATGTCTTGGTTTATAACCAAGAACTGCCTGCTAACGCAATCATTGCAACATCTTCCCATCGCCGTGAGCAAAATCTTCGAGAATGGAAAGAAGGGTTTCGTTTTGCTGATATCCGCGGGACCATCCCAGAAAGGCTTGCAATTTTAGATAGCGGCAAGGTCGATGGGGTAGTCATCGCAGAAGCTGCGCTCATCCGTTTAGGGCTGATGCACAGGCGCCGGATGTCGATTCCTGGTGAGACAGCGCCGATGCAAGGAAGACTTGCGGTGATTGCTCTAGATACTGATCACGAGATGGAAGAACTTTTCAGATGCATTCATCACTCATTTTAATTATATAAAAGGTATGAAGCTATACCTTGGAACAGATCCAGAAAATTGCGAGTTAGAAGATCTCGTTCATTATCCCATTATTAAAACGATCCCCCTGGAAATTCCTTCCCACATGTGGGAAGATTTTGCCGACTTTACACATATTCTTATCACCAGCAAAAATGCAGCAGCGATCTTTTTATCTCAGCTTAAAGATAAAGAAGCGCTTAAAGATAAGAAGATCATCGCCATTGGAAAAAGCACTGCGGCAAAGTTGACAGGAGAGGGATTTACCCCACATTTTATTGCCCAAGATGAATCCCAAGAAGGCGTGATTGAGCTTCTTAAAACATTAGATCTCCATGACGCTTATTTTTTCTATCCTCGGTCATCACTTGCCCGTAAAAAGTTAGAGAATTACATGGTCATCAGAGGACTGCGTCATCAGATCTGCGATCTTTATGAGACGGTCTTTCAAAAACCCGAACCTTCTCCCGATTTCTCTAAAATCGATGAGATCATTTTCACCAGTCCTTCCACGGTCAAAGGATTCATCGCTGCTTTTGGTTCTATTCCTTCGAATAAAAAGCTGACCTGTATCGGTCCTATCACAGAAGAAGAGCTTAAAAAAGCCACGCTCTGAATTATCCTTATTTTCATTGATTTTTAACTTACAGTCAGTCGAAAATGTTCGCGTAAAAAATTAAAAATATCATCAGGAAAACATTATGTCAGTATCCCCAGTGGGCGAGCCTAGTTCCGTGCAAGAGGTGCGACAACTCTCCACAGCTAAAGACAACTTATTAGATGTTAAAGATCAGATGGATTTCTCAAATGTAGATCCTGATGCATTACTGAGTGCTTTGGATCGACTTCACTCAGCAGACACTCGACAAATCACGCCGCGCGATGGAAATGCGCTTCAGCAAGATAACAAAGGTGGCAATGAGGGCGATGTAGAATTATCAGCCATTGACGCCCCGACACCGAGTCGCAACTCAGTCGAAGTGCTTGCCGATGAAAAACAAGTAGTACAACAAAAAAAATGCTGCGTTATTCTTTAGGGTCGGTTCTTGAAGGTTAAGCTGAACGGCTGTATGATTTGAGAAAAAAAGGAGTATCTCATGACAAAGTACGAATTACCCCCAATGCCTTATGATTTTAGCGCTTTAGAGCCGGTGATCTCAGGGCAGATCATGGAACTCCACTACACTAAGCACCATCAAGCTTATGTCAATAACCTCAATGCGGCTCTGGAAAAATACCAGGCAGCCGAGCAAAAAAAAGAGCTCGCAGAGATGATCGCTTTGGATTCTGCTATTAAGTTCAATGGCGGAGGGCATGTCAACCACTCGATTTTCTGGACCAATTTAGCTCCTACAAGCAAGGGCGGGGGAGAGGCTCCAAAAGGAGAGCTCGCGGCAGCTATCAATAAAAATTTTGGATCTGTGGAAACATTAATTGAAAAATTGAGTGCCAAATCAGTGGCTATCCAAGGATCTGGATGGGGCTGGCTGGGATATGACAAATCCAAATCAGAACTTGTCATTACGACATGCGCTAACCAAGACCCTTTAAGCACACAGGGATACGTGCCCCTGCTTGGAATCGATGTTTGGGAGCATGCCTATTATCTTCAGTATAAGAACGTTCGTGCAGACTATGTTAAAAATATTTGGAAAATAGTTAATTGGAGTAATGTAGAAGAAAGATTTTTAAAAGCCAGGTAAGTAGAATTTTATTGTTAGATCTGTTATACTTACAAAGAATTTTAACATAGGGTTACATGGGACTTTTTTCAAGACATAAGCCTAAGATCAGTGTCCAAAGCTCCAAAAAAGACGGCTATAGCGGATGGGTTAAATGTACTCATTGCAACGAGATGATCCATGCCAATGAACTGCAGGAAAATAAGCACTGCTGTCCTAAGTGTGATCATCACTACCGTTTAACAGGGCTTCAAAGGATCCAGCTTCTTGTCGATAAAGATTCCTTTATTGAGATGTACACCCAGTTTAAACCTTGCGATCCCTTAGAATTCGTCGATACAGAAGCCTATGCCGCTCGTATCAAAAAAGCTGAAAAATCGACCGGACGCGATGAAGCGGCCATTGTCGGCAGCTGCGAAATCAATAACATCACGGTTGCTCTTTGCGTTCTCGATTTTAGCTTCATGGCAGGATCGATGGGCTCTGTCGTCGGTGAAAGGCTCACCTCCATGATTGAATATGCGATTGAACATTCCCTTCCTGTTGTCATCGTATCGGCTTCAGGCGGCGCTAGGATGCAAGAATCGGTCCTCTCCTTAATGCAAATGGCCAAAACTTCTGCTGCGCTAGCCAAACTCAGTGAAAAAGGTCTTCCTTATATCTCTGTTTTGACGAACCCAACAACTGGCGGCGTCACGGCTTCTTTTGCTTCACTGGGAGATATCATTATCGCAGAACCCGATGCTCTGATTGGTTTTGCAGGACCTCGTGTTGTTGAACAAACGATCGGTCAAAAACTTCCTCCTAAAGCCCAAAAATCTGAATTCCTTGTTGAAAAAGGAATGGTCGATTGCATCGTCAAACGGCACGATTTAAAAGAGAAGTTGAGCGCACTGCTCTCTTTCTTAACGGGAAATAAGAGAAATTACGCACTTGAGCGTCCACTCGATGCAAAATCGATGGGCAAACTCCCTCAGAAGCTGAAACAGCTTTTAGCTCTTTCAGAACAAGAACTCATCTCCGAAACAATTCCTTAATTTGATATACCTATCCTAAAAAGGATAGGTCATGTCAAAAAATATTCCCGTTCCCACCATTGTTGCAGAAGGAGCCCATGCGCCCCTTTATGCCTCCGACCAAGCAGCTGGCGCAGACGTCCGCGCTCATCTGACTCAAGATGTTATTTTACAGCCAGGCCAAAGCGCTTTGATTCCCACAGGATTAAAGTTTGCGATTCCGGAAGGATTTGAAATCCAAGTCCGGCCTAGAAGCGGCCTTGCCTTCAAAAATGGGATCACTGTTCTTAATTCCCCAGGTACCATTGATTCTGATTATCGAGGAGAACTGGGTGTCATCCTGATCAATCACAGCCAGCAGCCGTTCACGGTCACAGCTGGGATGCGGATTGCACAAATCGTCATCGCTCCAGTCTATCGAGCAGAGTTTCTTCCAGAAGAAACGCTAGCTACAACGGCAAGAGGCGAAGGTGGATTTGGTCATACAGGAACTCATTAAGTAATTGTTTTATTACTAGCTAATCTTGTGAATCGATTATCATAAACGCCCTATGACAGCTGTACAAGATCCTCAACCAAAAGTTCCTGCTCTCTCAGAACCTAAATTGTCTTATTTCTCTCAGTATCATGCTATAGTAAGCAGATCAATATGGGAGCCTCTGGCTCCTGGTTTTGAAGGGGGAGCAAGAGATTTAGCCGGGCGGGTTGCCATTATCACGACTGCCTTAGCGGGCTATTTAATCGCAGCCATTATTTCCATCCCATTCTGGTGCGGCTCGACGCCATCTCAAGGATCTTCTGGGCAACCCGCCAATGCAGGCATAGAAGTTTCTGCCTTTCCAGAAGAAGGAATGCAATTAACTCTGTCAGAGGCCCGAAAAATTCTTATGGAGTCGAAGACGCAGATTGTAGGGCTCTGCCAGATGGAAGCTTTAAAGGAAGAAGATTGTATCTATGCCGGAGATCTGAGTGCTGAAAAAGCTCAGATTCAGAAAAAAATGGATAAGAAGGAGATTCAGCAGATAATCCGTTGCATAAAAGGACTCAATCAGAAAGTGCGACCTCAGGAGGCGCTGACCGCTTTGCTTGTGATCTTGGGAATTAAACCAGTCTATTGTGAGTCTATGATGAACGACGATTTTAAAAATATGCTAGCAATACTAGCTGTAAATGATGAAACTCTCTGTTTGGAGATAACTGAAAAGGCGTGTTTATTCATCAATAATACCCCTCTTGACTGTTTTGATCCTCGCAAATTTTTACAATTACCTACTGGCCAGACATTAGTGAATGCTGCAAAGGAATCTTTTTCTGAAGGGGATGATCAAAAGTTGTCCTATCTTTTTGGATACGGTCCTGTATGGGAGTCTTATCAAGCCAACACGGGTGCAATAATACATCAGGGAGCTCGGGAAGGAGGTATTTGTTGCGACTTTACCACCGCTCATTATTATGAGCTTGGCAAAGTTCTGGATGAGCACCTCAAAAGAAATGCAAGCAAGTCCGATATCGAAACCTTGGGATTGGCCTATCACAATCTGGTAGATAACATGATAAAAAAAGATGATTGCTTTGGAAAGATGAAGAGCCATCCCATTGAAATACTACTTGTTAGAACAGGAACGTCATGTATGTATGATGGTCTATCTGCTCGGACTGAATATTTCAAAAAGAATTACACGTTAAAAAAATGGGTCATGGAAACCTTTTTCCCTCAACGTATCTGACTCTACATCCAGTAAAATAAATTCTTAGATGCCAAAAATGACTAGTTTTGGATAGACTTGCGAAAAGAAGGGTCTATTTTAGACGGTAGACCTAAAAGGGAAAACCATGACTGTCGTCCAAGAAAGCTGGAACTTCAATGGTCGAAAAAGGGGATTTAGGGGACTTTTCGATCCTAAAAATCTTCTTCGATTCCTTCGTCAATTTTTCAAAAAGGACGGACCTATGTCCCTGACTGAATATTTAGATGATAGGTTGGTAGTCTTTTTAGACGTTCAAACTCAAGCGGACGCCATAGACTCTCTGATCGAAGCGCTCGATGTTGCGCATAAGCTGAAAGATAAGGCGGCTTTTCATAAGGCGATCTTAGACCGGGAGAAAATTGTCTCAACCGGAATCGGTCTGGGTGTCGCTATTCCCCACGCAAAATTAGGGGGATATGAAGAGTTCTTCATCGCTATAGGAATTCAGGGCGGCCGCGGCATCGAATGGAATTCCCTCGATGGATCACAAGTTCATTTGATTTTTATGATCGGGGGGCCTGATAATAGACAAACAGAATATTTAAAAATTTTGTCTAGATTAACGATGGCCATTAAAGAGTCAGATCGTCGGAAAGCCCTTTTAAAGGCTACGTCGGCTAAACAAGTCATTGATCTATTCAAAGGATGTTAATGTATGGATTTGAAAATTAAAGATGTCGCTGAACTTCTCAATGTCTCTGAAACGACGATTCGCCGTTGGTTAAAAGATGGGAAAATTCCTGCCTATCAACTCAATCACCAATACCGCTTTAGCCGAGGTGAGATCGAAGATTGGATGATGAAGTGCAAGCTCAACTTAAGCAAAGACGGTTTTTCTCCCTTTGAAGAGAAACAAATCTATCCTGTCGTTGAACAAGAACCTCAAACGCAGCGTGGAGGCACTCAACAATTTAGCCTCTACCGTGCTATGCATAAAGGCGGCGTTCTTGGGGATATCCCCGCAAAAAACAAAACCCAACTCATCAAAACTGTGATGCAAAAAGCAGCACCTCGTTTGGGCTTGGATCCTGATCTGATGTCAGAGCTTCTCTTAGATAGGGAAGAGCTCATGTCGACAGCGCTCAATTCAGGAATTGCCGTGCCGCATCCCCGCGATACCGTTTTAGAACATCCGGGTTCTGATGCGATCATTACAGTATTTCCAGAAAAACCTATTGATTACGATGCATTAGATGGACAACCTGTCCACACGCTCTTTTTCCTATTCTCATCATCGGATAAGACGCACTTGCATCTACTCTCCAAGTTGGCTCACCTCACAAGCCAGCCTGAATCTCTCGAATTCCTTGCG
>CAZBCR010000069.1:0-7986 GCA_964490565.1 uncultured bacterium | reverse complement strand
ACCAAGAAAATCGATACGAAAGAAGATTTCTACGCCTACTTTACACCCGCAAACAAAGATCAGCCTGAAATTCACGGCGGCTTTGCTTCAGCGCATTGGTGTGGAGATCCAGCTGTGGAAGAACAAATTAAAAACGATTTAAGTGTGACAATCCGCTGCATTCCTATTGATGGAGAAGTGGAAGAGGGTATTTGTCCGTTTACAGGCAAAAAAAGCGCCCAACGTGTAATCTATGCAAAATCTTACTAAGGTACAGACTGTATGATGAATTTTCTGCGTAAGCATCAAAAGAAAATGTTAATGGTCGTCACGGTGATGATCATTGCTTCGTTCACCTTTTTTGGAACCTCTACTACGCTCGCTGGTCGGGATATCCC
This sequence comes from uncultured bacterium, assembly GCA_964490565.1. Classification (GTDB taxonomy): domain Bacteria; phylum Chlamydiota; class Chlamydiia; order Chlamydiales; family Rhabdochlamydiaceae; genus PALSA-1444. The sequence continues at coordinate 7,609 of CAZBCR010000069.1, read as the reverse complement.
TGATAAGAAAGTGGCAGTAGCTCTTGATGGCTCTCCTATCATGGAACGTGAATTACAGGCGATGGTCCGATTTTTGACCATGGGCTCGAATGATATGCTGAAAAACGATCTGATGGCGACAGGGCTGACAACAATTTTAGCCGAACGTTATTTTGATGATCTCAAAGGCGACTTTGAAGAAAAACTCGATAAGGCTAGACGCTTTATTCCCTATTCCCATCCTCAGGCTCCTTTTTTAAGCGCGAGCGGAGTCTGGAGTATGTATGCTCCGCAGCTTCCCCACCACCTTGAAGCTGTCCAAAAAGGAGACCTCTCACCTAAGACCTTTGCGGCTTATTCCGATCTCTATCTCGACCAAGTCGGTTTTCCTCCAGAGTTGCTACGAAGAGTCCTGCTCATGCAGCAAAAACAATTTTCTTGGATCTCTCCTGACAGAGATCTAGGCGATGCTCGGTATTTGGCTTTATTTGGCCATCAGTCTTTTGAAGAGTGGTTCGGACCTCGGTTTACTGAAGTATTAGGGAAATTCCTCTTCAATGCTGCAGCGATTGCAGAGAAAAAGGGATATAAAGTCTCCATTGATGAAGCACGCGCAGATCTTTTGCAAACCTGCCTGCAAACTCTTCGGTCTGTTCCCTCAAGAGACCCCGCAACTTTTGCAGATGCCAGCGAATTCTTAAGAATGCAGATTCAAATGTCTGGCATCGATGAGTCGCAAGCTGTAAAAGTTTGGAGAAAAGTCATGCTCGTGCATCGTCTTTTCAATGAAGTGGGACAAGGAATTTTTGTCGATCCTCTCAGCTATCAGCAATTTGCTGCTTTTGCAGAAGAAAGTGCCACTGTCGAAGTTTATCAGCTCCCCAGTGTTTTAAGGCTGAATGATTTTCGATCGCTGCTAAAACTCCAGTACTACATCGAAGCAGTTGCTCCTAAAACGAAAAAACTCGCAGAGCTTCCTCGTCAATTTTTATCTCCCGATGAAGTCGAGAAAAAATCTCCAGAGCTAGTTGTCAGCCGCTATGAACTTGCAGTGGTTAAAACAACCAAAGAAGAAATCGGCGCGCGCTTAACTTTAAAAGAGACATGGGACTTTGAGGTGAGCGACGCAGGCTGGCAGCAACTCATTACTGAATATCCAATCCTCAATAGAACCCAAGGTGAGAGCCGCACGGAACGTTATGCTGCTCTGGAAGCCGTTGAGCCTAATATGCGGCTGAAGATCGATCGATTTGCTCGTTCTTGTCTGATCAATCAACATCCGGAATGGATCGAAGAGGCGCTTTTGAAAGCTCCTAGCCAAAAACAACAGATCGCGCTCAGATCACGTGGACATGTCGCTCCTTTCGATGAAATCGAAGACACGACGGAGTTACGTAATTATTTACAAAAGGCAAGCGTAGGCGAACTAGGAAAGGTCTTTACGCAAGATGGCCAGACTTATTACAGCATTGTCGTGTGGAGTAAACCCCAATCTAAAGAAGTCATGACACTGCAAGAAGCCCTAGAAGGCGACTGGCTGGGATCGCTTTTAGACGACAAATTGCAAACGGCCTATGCCGATGTCAGAAAAAAAGATCCTGAAACTTTCAAACTGGAAAACGGGTCTTGGAAGGCATACTCAGATGTAAGAGATCATGTGGGCGCGCTTGTTTATGCAGACCTTCTCAAACAGATCTCTGATCAAGAATTGGCTTTGGATCAGTATCCAGCCAAGCGATTTGCTGGATGGATGCAAAACGCCAAAAAAGCCATTAAGACCAATGGAAAAGAGTCTCCCTTTTTAAAATCAACGGGGCAGCCTTTGGTTGATCAATGGACTTTAGTTCAGCAGACCAAAGATATTAAACGGAGCGATGCAACGACACTTTCTAAGACAGAGATGTTCCAGTCTAAGGAAGGAAAATGGTCAAAAATCTCGATTCCTCAAAATGGAGATGTTGCTTTTTACCAGCTGATTAAAAAAGGCGTTACTGAAGCTGCGATCCGCGATAAAGTTGTTGAAGGACAGAAATTGCTGGGCATGGATGCCAAACGTGTGCTGATGCATAAGATCCTCATCCAAATGGAAGATCATGGTCCTCGGTGAAAAGTTTCCTCCTATCGCAGCCATCCATTTTTTTCGGCTCAATGCTGATCTGAAATATGGAAAGGAAATAACCAGGAAGCTGTTTAGTAAAGGATATCAACTGCAAGATACGTCCTCGTTTTTAGGAGAGGAGCATTTTGCTGATGTCGCTTTAGCTTGGCATGAAGGAGGACTCGAAGTGCAAATCCAGGTCCATCAAAAATTCGAAGGAGCCTCCTATCCTAAATTCGATGAGGGAGATGCCATTGAGCTCTTCGTTGACACTCGTGATCTCAAAGAAGCGGGATTTCCAACGAAGTTTTGCCACCACTTTCTCATTCTTCCTCAAGAAGTCCAAGGAATCCGTGCTTTAGAGCTGACTCGTTTTCGTAATGAAGACAGCCATCCTCTTTGTGAGCCGGAATTGATCCATGTTGAAACCGAGATGACTTCTAAAGAATATACCCTACGGATCAGCCTTCCTGCAGAGATCCTCCATGGCTACGATCCGAAAGCTTTTGATAAAATGGGTTTTACGTATTGCATTCATCGACCTAAAAGAGAGTCGCAACATTTTGCTGTATCGTCTAAGTATGTCCAAGTTGCGCAGCATCCGTCTCTTTGGGCATCAACAAACTTAGTGAGGTAACTATGTATTTCACAGACTCGCATGAATGGATTACAGTCGAAGATGGCCTCGGGACTGTCGGTGTCACGACACACGCTAAAAAAGAACTCGGAGAGATTGTTTATCTCGAGCTTCCTCAAATTGGCAGGGTTGTTAAAGCCGGTGAAGAAGTCGTCATTTTAGAATCAACAAAAGCAGCAGCAGATATCTACGCGCCGGTCTCTGGTGAGATCGTCGCTGTGAATGACGTCGTTCGGAATGCTCCGGATATTTTAAATGAGTCTCCAGAAGAGAGCGGCTGGCTTTTTAAAATCCGTCTCTCCAATCCTGAAGAGCTCAATCATCTCATGGCTAGAACCTCTTACCAAAAACTTGTTGATTCATGAAGAAATTTGTCATCCGCTTTTTAGCTCTAGGAATGGTCTTGATCTCTCTCTATGCCTCCCGTCATTTTGTAGTGGAGACAGCTCTAGAATTTTCGATTAAGCGTGCGACAGGCAATGCTGTCTCTTATAACTCCAGATACTGGGAAGACGGCAGACTTTTTTATGAAGGCTTTTCCCTCGGCGAGAAGATGGTCGTCGACGAAGCCGCATTTGATTTTGATTTTCATCTTTTCCCATTCAATGTGAATGCAGCTGTTCATTTGGAAGCGCCGAAGATTCAGTTTGATGATTCAGAAGCCAATCTCGCTTTTTTACTTCCTGCAAAATTTTGGACCGTCAAGCTCGATATCGAAAAAGGAATCCTTCTTTCCGATGAAAAAAAGCTCTGTCTTTTTGAATTTGCCAGCGGCTTAGAAAAAGAAGAGATCGGAAAACTCTCCGTCTATCAAGAAGATGGCGCGCCGCTGCTAACTTGCGGCTTTAACTATCGTGCCGGAAGCCTAGCTGCTGATTTTAAGATGGATGAAGCTCCACTCGACAAAACCCTTCCGCTTGCCTCGCTTTTCTATCCACTTCCGACTTGGAAGGTCCTTGAGGGGACAGCCTCTGCTGCGATCAAGGGAAGCATCGATATCCATCAGGTGACTTTTTTACAGGGCCGTTTTGCTCTGCATGATGTCCGATTAGAGTCTGAAGATCTGATCTTTGCTGCAGATAAAGCTGCGAGCACGATCGATTTCCAAGGAGAAATCGAGACATTTGCTTTAGATACCGATTTCAAAGGTGTCGATTTCTTCTGGAAAGACCTCGAAGTCCTCCGCGGAGAAGGATCGATTGTCTTTAAACCAAAGGAGACTCCGATCTTTGAAGCCCATGCAGCTGTTCACGTTGGAGAGCTCGAAGGACGAGCAGATCTCGTGGGAAAAGGAGAAATTCATGATAACCATTCGTGGTTAGAGGGGGAGGGAGAGATCCATCATCACTCTTTGTGGTTAGAAGGAACACTTGATTACGTCACCGCCAATAATCCTTTAAGAGTCGAGTTTTCTTGGGCAGATGATGGAAAAGCTCAGGTACTGCAAACCCAGATCCACAATCTTGGTAAAGAAATTTTAGGTCTGATTAGCAATCAATTTCCTTGGAAAGTAAAACAGGGGAGTCTTGATGGCAAGGCCGTTGCTTATTTAGACCAAGGAATCTTCAATCGCCTCCAGCTCGACAATATCCGAGTCCATCAATTGGCCGTTGATAATTTTTCTATTCAAGAGACGGAAGCGCAAGGCACCATCAATTTAGTCTCAGGAGATATCGAAAGCTTAAGCGTCCAAGCTCACAATGCAGAAGGCGAGATCCAAGGCTGGAAAATCTCTTCGACTGAGGGCGCGATTTCAATCCAGAATAATATCTTAGAGCCGAGCTCAGCCTTTGGAAAATTTGAAGGTGTACCTTTTGCTCTACAGCTCCAAGGGCCTATTGATTCTTTCCATGCTTCAGCCAAGCTGATCGCAGGAGCCTCTGAATGGATGAAGTTCCCCAAAATTGACCAAGAACCTTCAGTTATCTTAGATATCACTGCCGATCGTAAACAAGATGATCTTCAAATAGTGGGAACGCTGAGTTGTTTAGAAGATACCGTTCAGCTCAATGCCCAAGCAAATCTCTCGGCGTTTACAATCAAAGGCGGCTTTCAAACTCCTCGACTCCAATCTTCTTTCTATCGACCGTTTTTAAAAAACTTTGCACCTAAGCTATCGATGCAGGGAGACCTCTCGCTCCGTGGACAGTTTTCTGAACAAGCGATCGATATTCTGGCTCAAGCCGATGATGTGATCGTGACTTCTCCTGAGTTTCAACTCTCCGTTTTAGGGCAGAGCCGTGAGCTGCTTTATCATTACGATTTCAAGGAAAAGCAAGGAATAGGAAAAGGAAAACTCTCACCGATTCTTTTCACGAGCCCTCAGCTTGCTCAGCAGATCTCCATCACAGGCGGCGATTTGATTTTTGATAACACCTCGCTAACGTGCGGGTCGCTCTCTGGACAATTTAGCGGAATCGATATCCAAGGAGATTTGACAGCGACTTGGGAAGAGAAGCTCGAAGCGAGTTTTTTATCCCAAAAAGTCCAAGGATCTTTGGAAAACCTCACCAGTGCCATTGCTCCTTTTTATCAACCGCCTGTCGAATTAAAGGGTCGTTTTACTTGCCCTCCTGAAGGAGTGCAAGTCCATTATGCAGATGGACAGTACAATTATCGTTTTAATACACTTTTCGAAGACCTCGAAGGAACTCTGACTTCTAAGCTCCAGGTTCAAAAGGGATCGTGCGGTCTTGCTTTTGATTCTCTTGAAAATCACCTTGTCTTACAAAATATCGAAGGGACTCTCTTTGATGATGTGACGTTTTTTGCTCAAGAGATCAGTTACAAGAAAGGTGAGTGGGATTTTGATGCGGCTCTCGATCAGAACAACCAGCCTCTTTTATCTCTCCAAGGAAAAGCTAGATCCATCGGGCAAGGTTATCAAGTCACTTTGCAAGAAGCAAAAGCCTCTGACAGTTATCTGAAGAGCCCTCTCTCATTTTGTTGGACTCCTCCCTCAACGCTCCAGCAAGTCAGGGGAATTGTCTATGTCGATACAAAAAATCTTTCCAAGCAGCTGGATCTCCTAGATCGGCTGGGATTATACACAGCAACTTCGGGTGTCAAGGAGACCTTAGAGCAAATCCAAGGCACGATGGTCTTGAAATTGATCATCGATGCTGAGCAGGCTGACTATGAAGTCCAAGGCTCTTTGATCCAGTATGGGTCGACGCTGTTTGATACGGTCGATGCTCATCTCATCCGAGAAGGAAATCAGTGGACTCTCAAGCGATGCTCCCTCGATGATATCGAGGTTAAAGGAGTAGCAACCCTCCAAAATGCAAAATGGGCCGTTTCTTCCTGTGATATCAATTGGAAAGATCTCAAAGTTCACACTTCTGGAATTTATGATAAGGAAAGATTCGATTTCAAAGTCGATGGACAGCTGAATCCTCGTTTTTCTCTGAAGGGAAATGGAATTTTCTTATCTAAGGCACCCCAGTTTCAAAATCTTTCTCTTAAAATCCTCGATCAAGCAGAACCTCTTGCCATGGTCATCTGCAATCAGATCACCTATAAAAATGGGAAATGGGAATCTCCTGCTTTAGATTTGACGGTTCTTTCTAAAGAACTCGCAGAGCCTCTTCGTGCGCAATTACAGCTCAGCATGAACTCTAAAACAATGACTTTTCAAGGCCCTGCTTCGCAAGGGGAATATAAAATCGGAAAAGGTGCTCTTAAAATCACCCAGCTCTATGGGCTCTATGAAGCCCCCTATCTCAATCTCAAATGTAATGCAAAGCTCGATGATGAACCTCTGCAATGCGTTGCTAAGTTATCGAAAGATCAGCAATTTGGCGGGGGAGTGACTATCCAAAAAGGAAATGAGGTACTGAAGCTGGTACTCTCTGATCCAACCACATGTCAGAAAGCTGAAGGTGAACTTTTTGGTCTGAATCTCAATCTCCAACGTGAAAGCCAGGCATATAAAGGAACCGTGATCTTCAAAGACACCGCAAAACTTGCTGAAATGATGGACAGTGAAAGCTTAAAAGATCTTTCAGGACTCCAACTGACCGGCCTCTTTACCAAAGAGTCGTTCAAAGGAGAACTTGAAGGGCATGACGCACGCCTAAAAGATTATCTCGTGCAAGAGATCCATGCGAACGTTGACTATTCACCGACTCGTTTCAAATTGAAGAATCTAACACTCCAAGATCCTGCGGGCTCTTTAGCGATTAAAGAGTGCAATGGATTCCGGACTGGAGCTTTAGACAAATGGAATGTCACCATTCCGCTCATTAAGGGACAAGAGATCAAACCAAGCGGCATCCGCAAGCTAGGATCTCCTCAAAAAGAGATTAAACCGCTTCAGATCCGTTATTTTGTGATGACTGATGTCTTGGGGCAGCTTGGTGATCTAAATTCATTTAGAGGCCTTGGAAAGTTTAATTTCACACAGCGTGTGAAAAAAGAACCTTCTATCTTTGATATTCCACTGGCGATCCTGAAAGATTTAGGTCTTGATCTCGAGATGTTCTCTCCTGTGATGGGAGAAGTTCAATTGCAATTGAAAGACGGCAAACTCTTTTTCACCGACTTGCAAAATGCTTTCAGTGAAGGAAAGCGGTCGGAGTTTTATTTAGCTGCTGAGCCTTCCTATATCGATCTGAATGGCGGGATGTTCCTGAATCTCCGCATGCAACAAAATGTCGTTCTCAAATTAGTAGAACCGTTTATGATTGCTGTCCGCGGAACATGGGAAAAGCCGAAATACTCTCTCCAATAAAAAAGCTGCTCGAGGTGGTCTTTCCACCTTTTTGCTGGCATTGCGATGAGCCTGCGACTTTGTCGCAGCCTCTTTGTTCGAGCTGCGTCAAACTATTAGATATTCTTCCTCTAGCAGATCCGCTCGTAACTTTTGAAGGACAAGGTCCTGCGTGGACGCTCAT
>CAZBCR010000068.1:0-8061 GCA_964490565.1 uncultured bacterium | reverse complement strand
GTCGTACTCTTTTCCGGAGATGCGCTTTTCGCGCCAGCCGATGTAGAGCGGATCGTTCAGGAGCGTAGGATTGTTGGTTCCGACATCGAGCATGATCGGCAGCGCACGAGCCGGATGGATCCCGCCAAATAGCGTATAAAGCGTCAGCTTGCCAACAGGAATCGCCATCCCTCCGGTGCCTAAATCTCCAAGTCCTAAAATTCTCTCACCATCGGTCACGACAATGACATCGATCTCATCACGGGAGACGTTATCGATGATCTCTTCGATTTTGTCTTTGTGAGGATAGGAAAGATAAATGCCGCGTGGCTCAGTATAGAGGTAGCTATAGTGGAGAGAAACATCTCCGACTGTTGGAGTATAGATGTAGGGAAGCATTTCGGTGACGTGTTCAGAGACGAGTTTGTAAAATAAGACTTCGTTCCGGTTATGAAGTGCAGAGAGAAAAAGATGTTTGGTTAGGTCGGTTGTCTGAGCTTTAAAATTTTGATAACGGCGGTTGACCTGTTCTTCTAAAGTCGACACGTGGTATGGGATGAGGCCATTGAGTTGTAAAAGATCTCTTTCTTCTTCGGTAAAAGCAGTTCCCTTATTGAGCAGCGGATCGCTAAGGATATGTTCTGGATTGCAGGAAGTCTTCTTCTTAGGCTTCATAAATCCCTATTTAATGGAGAGGGATTTATCTCACAACCTTAATGGTTTTTTTCCATCCATGGAATCCCAATAGGCTGGTTCAGATCCAGCTGCAGGAACGATCACTTCTTTGTTTCGATAGTATGCGGTCCAAGCTAAATGAATGACTACATAGCAAGCAGGGAATAAATAAGACTTGTTCATTCTAGAAAGAGCAAAAAAGGTAATGATCTGAGCTCCTTGTAAAACGCAAAAAATTCTATGTTGACCATGTCTCATTGGAATTCCGTTCTTATTGAATTCATCAACGGTTTTACAATTGTTATAGACGTTGTAGCGGGCCCATCGGTAAACAAGTGCTGTTGCGACAGGAACCCAGATGGGAGCATAATAACCAGCAGAGAGATTAGAAAGGTGGCGCAGTGCTATCCCAGAGAGATCAAAGGACATCCCTTACTCCTAAAGTTGAGACACAACTATAGTATAAAAGATATTTTTTCTCACGCAGCTATTCGAAAAATTAGTTTGGAGTGGTAGATTTTTCTGTTTCGATTGTAGGAGTTTCTTCTTTGAGTTGGAACATTTTGTAGACGACAAATGCCCAAACAATGAGCAAGAAAAGAGATCCCCAAGTCATGCAATCGATCATTTTTACAAATCCGAGCCACTGAAGAACCAAAATCAAGCATGACGCGAGGGCTTTTGCGCTGCGGTAGGCAAAGACATCGATGATCGACTTTGCCTGGAACTTCTCCTCTTGTTTCAGAGGGATATAGAGCATCTCTTTCAAAACTCCAAAGAGTGAAAAGTCAAAGGCTTTGATCGTGATAAAGGCGATGGAGATCATCGCAAAGGATGGGATGACAAGCGATCCGACGGCATTGAAACAAAGAATTAAAGGCAGGAGTAAATGGCTTCGTTTGAGCCCGAAAAAATGGAGGAATAAGAACGATCCAAAAAGCTGGAAGATCACGGTCATGAAGTTGACGATCGCAAAGATCTTACCAGAGTACTCCGTTCTAAGGTCTTGCTCAGGGACTGTGAGCTCTAACATCGAGTTGAACTGGTAGTAGATAAGTGTTGTTGCGACCTGCATCAAAACAACGATAATCAAGATAAAGGAGAGATATTTTGACTTTTTAATGGCGCTGACACCCTGCATAAAATTACGGATCGGCTTTTGAGTGGTATCTTCTTTGTGGACCGAGCTATGTCTTAGCATGTAGATAAAAGCAATCGTGAGAATCGTAAACAACGGGATCGAGGCAAAAAGCAGGTTGGGCGATCCGATGCTAACGGCAAAAAATCCTGGCAGGATACTGCCGAAGATACCGCCTAATCCCCCCACTGCGAACACAAGGCCATACAGAAATTTTGCCTGGCTCATATGGATCGTCGAATGGATGACGGACCAAAGCTGCTGGAAAAGAAGCATGATATAGATCTCTTTCCAGACATAGAAAAAGAAAGAGACAAACGGAAGCTTTGTCATGGTAATGGCGCAGAACGTATTGACGAAGGTGACAAAGATCACAATTGCTAGGAACATTCGTAGAACGCCTAAGCGGGACAAAAATCGATTGTAGAGCTCGACCAGAAGAAAATTTAAAGGAACGATCGCAAGCCAGGCATAAGGGAAAAGATCGGTGCCGTGCTCGGTGAGAAAAATACTGTTGCTGACGGGTCTTACAACTCCATAATCTGCAGTGATGCAAAAGGCGCAGACCATCGCACAAAGAATAAAGATTCTCTGAACCCCGGTCAGTTGTAAAATTTCGTCTTTAAATTTTCTCCAAATCATGGAAAAAGTATACTACCTTTCTGCGTATTGAAGAAACGAATCTTCGTATTTAGGATCAATATAAACCCAAGTGCTAGAACCAGTTGGTATCGAAAGAGTTGAAACGTCCGACCCATTAACAATTTTTTGATTCCGTAGTAAAACAGGAAAATTAAAACCGATTTTTGATACTCCCTTGCCCACAAAATCCCAAGACATCGACTCTTTAGGGATCTTATGCTCTTTTTGGAATCCTTCCAGATCTTGCAGCGTGATCTCCGCAGGCACGGCAATCGCCTTAAATCGGTGCTTTCTTTCCAAGATGCTTTGGGCATCAAAATGTCCGGCATGATGAGGATCTTTGGCGGCTTTGAACAGCTCAATAATAATATCGTTGTCGGTCAGCGCCAGATAATGATTTAAATCGGAGATCTTCACGGTTTTTTCCATGAAGCGCGACAGATGGAAATTGTAGCTTTTGACCGTTGCATATTGATAAACTCTGCGGTGCATGAAGTGTCTCGAGAGGAGTAGCGCTTCGCACGACTCAATTCCGTTCTCTTCGATCCCCAGCTCTAAATTCCCTCCAGATGTCATGATATGGACTGTCTCAATCAATTGATGGTAGTCAAAGAGGCCATACGAAACACCCGAGCTTTTCGAATCTCTTAAAAGATAGTCGATTCGATCGGCTCCAAAGAAATCCCCCGTGATGATTTCACACATCACTTTTTCCCAAGCCGAAAAAGGACTTGCATGTCCGATTTCCTTAAGTTTTTTTTCACCGATGGCTAGTTTCAGGATATGATCGACAACATCAGGATTTTTGAGCTCATCTTTCAATTTGTCCCACAGCGGCATCAGGGCAGCACTTTGGATTATAGCGTAGGTCCATTTTTCATGGCCTCCCTTGCCTAAGAGCGCTTTTTCACCCACATGCGAAAAAGGTAAATGCCCGACATCATGGCAAAGAGCAGCTAACCGAACAATTTTTCTCCAGTAAGGATAATCGGGGCGAAGTTTGGGGAATTTGGAGACCATCCGGTCAAAGATCTGACTCGATAGCTCTAATACACCCAATGAATGTTCAAACCGGCTATGGGTGGCTCCTGGATAAACCAGGTACGCTGTCCCCATTTGGCGGATATATCTTAGCCTTTGGAATGGAATCGTATCGATGAGTACAGCTTCATCGTCATCGAGATAAATGAACTGGTGAACAGGATCGTATAGCTTAGGCATCAGGCCTATTAATTTTTTCCATTTTGCACATGCTAAAGTAGAATTTTTAAAAATGCAAACTTTTCATTTTGACCGCCATCTGATAAACTGAGTGTTTCTATGAAAAATTTAAGCGTGACGATTTTAACCAAGAACTGCGGCGACACTTTAGTGGCAACACTGCAGTCGCTCCAGACATTCTCAGAAGTGATTGTGCTCGATACGGGATCAGTTGATGATACACTTGAGATTGCTGGAGAATTTCCCAATGTTAAAATCCACCATGCCGAGTTCAAAGGCTTCGGCCCCTTACATAATGAAGCGACAGCTCTTGCTTCAACAGATTGGGTTTTGTCAATTGACAGCGATGAGATTTTAACGCCAGAGCTTGTCCAAGAAATCCATGGGCTTGATCTCGATCCTAACTACGTCTATTCGATTCAACGAGACAACTATTTTAACGGCAAAAAAATTCGCTGCTGCGCTGGCTGGTATCCCGATCCCGTTGTCCGACTCTATAACCGTAGAAAAACTAAATTTTCTAACGATGCTGTCCATGAAAAGATCTTACGAGAAGGTCTCACTGTTGTACCGCTGAAAGCAACACTCCAGCATACGCCCTACCGGACGATTTCAGACTTTTTAGAAAAAATGCAAAAATACAGCACTCTATTTGCTGAGCAAAATCGCGGCAAAAAAAAGTCTTCTTTCTTAAAGGCGCTCATTCATGGAACGAGTGCATTCATCAAGAACTACTTTTTTAAGCTTGGCATCTTCGGCGGAAAAGAAGGATTCATCATCTCGCTCTACAATTCCCAAACTGCTTATTATAAATACCTGAAACTTGCTGAGTTGAACAAAAAGCTTTAATCCCGTATCGTCCAAGAAATCTTTTTAAGGACGCACATGGATGTAGAAGTTCTTTCACGGCTTCAATTTGCCTTCACCATTACTTTCCACTATATCTATCCTCCCCTCAGCATTGGGGTCTCGCTTGCCATGATCATCATGGAGGGAATGTATCTCAAGACTCGAGATGTTCTTTGGGAAAAACTCACTAAATTTTGGCTCAAAGTCTTTGCGATGACCTTTGCTTTGGGAGTTGCCACCGGCATCCCGATGATGTTTTCTCTGGGCACCAATTGGTCCCGCTACTCGAGATTTGTCAGCGATGTCTCTGGTTCTCTTTTGGGAGCTGAAGGGATGTTTGCTTTCTTAATCGAAGCAGGGTTTCTTGGCGTTCTCTTATTTGGATGGAACAGAGTCAGTCCTAAAATGCACTTCATGTCGACGATTTTAGTCTGTGTAGGAGCGCACTTCAGTGCGATTTGGATTGTCAGCTTCAATTCTTGGATGCAGACACCGGCAGGACATAAAATCACCACGCTTGCCGATGGAACTGTTGTTGCAGAAGTCGTCAATTGGTGGAAAGTCTTCTTAAGCCCATCGAATCTAAGTCACCTCACACATGTGATTTTAGGGTGTTGGATGGCCGGAGCTTTTTTAATCATCAGTGTCGCTGCCTATTATATCTTAAAAGGCAGGCATCATGATTTCGCAGTCCGCAGTATGAAAGTCGGTCTTGTCATTGCCATGATCACTGCGATCGCGCAACTCGTTTCTGCCGATCATCTCGCCCGCAAAGTCGCCAAATACAATCCTGAGAAATTTGCAGCTTTTGAAGGCGTCTATAAAACAGAGCCTTACACACCTGCTTATGCGATTGGCTGGGTCGATGCAAAAAATGAAAAAGTCCACGGCCTGTCAGTTCCTGGAATGCTCAGCTGGATGACTTATCGAAATGCAGAGACTCCAGTTCCTGGACTTGATCAATTCCCTAAAGAAAACTGGTCCAAAGTCCCTGTTGTTTTCCAGATGTACCATCTCATGATTATGATGTGGGTGGCGATGACCGCTGCTGCATTTATCGGAGGCTACTATTGGTGGAAAAAAAGATGGAACATCAAGCCCATTTTCTTAAAGCTCATGATTGTTTCCGTTGCATTTCCTCAAATTGCCAATATCGCAGGCTGGTATAGCTCCTGTATTGGTCGTCAGCCTTGGACGGTCTACAAACTATTAAAGACAAGCGAAGCGTTCTCCCCTGTGATTTCTGCAGGACAAGTCTTAGGCTCATTGATTATGTTCGTTGTCATGTATCTATTATTTTTTGTCTTGTTTCTGGTTTTATTGAATCGAAAAATCAAGGCAGGTCCTGCTCCTGATATGGATCAAGAGCAACTCCCCTATCGCGATCTATACAAACAAGACAAAAGGAGCGTTTAATGGATACCCTATATTTCGCTCAGTTCATCATGTATGGCGTTTTCATGTTTTCGATCGTCGCCTATACCGTTTTAGATGGATTTGATCTAGGTGTCGGCTGCCTACACCTTTTCTCTAAAGGAGACGAAGAAAGACGCTTGATGATCAATTCGATTGGCCCTGTCTGGGATGGTAATTCGACTTGGATCGTCATCGGTGGCGGTGTTCTCTTTGCAGCTTTTCCGAAAGCCTTCTCTACTCTAGCTCCTAATCTCTACACTCCCTTTATGCTGCTGCTTTTTGGTTTTATGCTCAGAGCTGCTTCCATTGAATTTCGAAGTAAGGGCCATGAAAAATGGTGGACCCGTCTTTGGGATGGAGGCTTCGCTTTAGCCAGTTTCGTATTAGCCTTTATCGTCGGTCTCTTCCTTGGCAACCTCGTCCAAGGCTTGCCTATTGATAGCAAAGGCGTGCTAGTGGGTGGGATCTTGGACCTTGTCACCCCCTATCCCCTTATCGTCGCAGTCTTGGGCATTGCATGCTTTATGATGCACGGTTCTCTCTATCTCCTAATGAAGACAGAAGGTGCTTTCCATGAAAAGGTCCGCAGATGGGCGCACCGGTCGATCATCTTTTTCTTGATCAGCTGGATCATCGGGACTACAGCGACTTTCCTGACCCAGCCAAGAATGACTCAGCCGTTTCTGCATCACCCGTTAGTAGGGATCTTTCCCCTCCTCAGCTTTATTGCTATTTTTATGATCTTAAAAATGGTCCGAGTGAAAAAAGACGGGATGGCCTTTTTATACTCTTGTTTATCGATTTTGTTTCTTTTGATTCTCTTTGTCATCGGGACCTTCCCGTATCTGACGTATTCGACGTTGGATTCAGATCTTAATTCTCTGACTTTCATGAATAGCTCAGTCTCTGAGCTCTCTCTTTGGATCATGGTCGGGGTTACCCTGACAGGGGCTCCTCTGTCATTCTGGTACTTCCCTTATATCTATCGGGTATTCAAAGGGAAAGTCATCCTGGATACTCATAGTTATTAAGTTGTTTGTTGTTAGTTAATTGTGGATTTATATAAGCCTTTATTTTAAATAATTATTACTATATAATAGTCTTTATAATTTATTAATAAATAAGGCGCTTATGACTGCAATTACTGCAGCTGTTTTTAATCCCCCGTTAGGTTTTACCAATCTATTTGTAGATTCTTTTGCCGCTATTGGAACAACGCTTTCCAGTAACTTTTCTCGTTTTGTCCAGTGGGCTTCCCGGACTGAAGCTAAAGCGATAGAGCAGAAGCATGGCGTCACTTGGGAGTGTTTAGATAGAGTTGCAGATGGACCGGGTTATATTTATCAATTCAGATTAAAAGCAGCATACGATCCTAAAGGCGATGTAAACAACCACAAGCATGCTGCATTTACCGCAAAGCTCTTAGAGATTTTCCCTGCTATAGAGCCTGAGCTTAATAAACTCGCCTTGCTAGACCCTGAAAAATTGCTTCAAATACGACAGAGTGGAAGAGAGACGCCTGAAACAAGAGCAATGGAACTCATCCAAACACTGGGTTATCGGTATCGAGCAGATAGCACGGGACACTACCTTTATCTGCCGGATAAAGAAGCTCTTCTTGCCCGCTTTGAAAAGTTAAGAAAGTCACATCCTAATTTGAGAGCTCTAAATATCATCTCAAGTGAAGGCATTGCGAATGACATGGACTTTGTTGAGGCTTATATCAAAGGCTATGATGCACTCCTTTCCTTAGGAACAGAATTTGTTCATGATCATATTTTTCATATCATTCCTACTATAAAACTGATGTTAATGGATCCTGATTATGATGCTGGCAAGTGGCTCATTGTGGAGATGACTAAAAAAGCTTATCAACGCATCATGACGACGAAAAAAGCGATCGAAAAAGAAGTGCCGGGTTTTGATCCAGAGCAGATTAAACATATCCAAGCTCAACTTCCAAAAATTGAGACCGCCTTAGGCGCTGTTGTAGATACTTTTTGGGCATCTGGCACGATTGATGAGATGGAAGCAATTTATTCAGATAAAGAACACTTCGATACGCATCACTGTACATTCGTAGAAATCTTAGAACAGAGTCACTATAAGGGATTTGCCCAGAGAAAATTCGGCGATGTCAT
>CAZBCR010000067.1:0-8201 GCA_964490565.1 uncultured bacterium | reverse complement strand
GAATATCGCGCTTGTTTTTTGGATCTTGGAGCTTATTCTTCTTGATGTAAGCCCAGAGTTTTTTTGTAACTTCTGTACGAGGCATTGGGCCTTTTCCTACGACTGCAGCGAGTTCATCGCTAAGACGCATTGGTTGCATGAATTTTGATTGTTTTTTTGCCATGTCGAATTCTCCTTTAATTTATTTGCTACCTGTTTGTCCGAATATCTCGGCCGGTAGGTTATCTTGAGGTAGTTCTTCATTATCCTCAGAATGACTTTGTATCTCTCTTGGGATATTATAGTCAAAAAAAATCAGCTAAAAGTGCGATTTTTTTTAATTTTGCTTCCCCAGGGACCTCCCATAGAACTCTATTAAGATAGGGGTAATTCTTGCCTTTTTCCCTATGATCAGTTATCTCTGATTGGCATGATGCAATCATTAGCGGATCAATTAGCCCAGTGCAGCTCGGTCAAAGAAAAACTCGAAGTGCTCTCGAACTTTTCTCCTGTGAAAAGTTATTTAGAAGAAAATGCTTCGCTCACATCCTTTCTTGGGAAAGCTCTTCCTGAACATGAGCTTGTGATCAAATCTATCGTCGCTGCTGGACAAGGTGAAAAACTCTTTAAAGCTTTTTCTGAAGATAAACTGACTCTCCTATTACAACAGCTCTCACCGGTAGAAAAATTTTATGCTTCCATCGGCGGCATTGTCGGATACCAAGCCCGGATGCTTGAACTGCTTGCCACTAAAGCTGCTTTAAAGGCTCCTAAATCGACTTATCATGCTCCAGAGGGCATCGACATCTCTAATGAGAATGCGCAGGTTAGAAAAGCCATTATTGATGGAATTGCAACACTGCCTTTGCTTGCTGAGATTTATCCTCTTGGCGGCGCAGCCGATCGACTACGCCTCTATGATGAAAAAACAGGACTTCCTCTTCCCGCTGCAAGACTTCCCTTTTTAGGAAAATCTCTTTTAGAAGGACTTATCACAGATCTCCAATCACGCGAGTATCTCCATTATAAAGTGTTTGGATCGCAATTGACAACGCCTGTGGCTGTGATGACTTCAGAAGAAAAAAACAATCACCGCCACATTTTAGATATCTGCGAAGAAGCGAATTGGTTTGGACGGAAGCCAGAGAGTTTTAAATTTTTCTGCCAGCCGATGGTTCCGACGATCAACCGAGAAGGGCAGTGGCATCTTCAAGGTCCCATGCAGCTCCTTTTAAAGCCCGGAGGGCATGGAGTGATTTGGCGCCTAGCCCGTGAAGAAGGAATTTTCGATTGGTTTTTTTCTTGCGGAAGAAAAAAAGCGCTCGTCCGCCAAGTCAACAATCCCGTCGCCAACACCGATTATGGCATTGTTGCTTTCACCGGAATTGGATGTGCAGAAGATAAGCGATTTGGATTTGCCTCCTGTCCTCGCCAAGTCAAAGCCTCCGAAGGCATCAACGTTCTGATCGAGACTCCAAATTCCCAAGGCTACAAATACACTCTGACGAATATCGAGTACTGCGATTTCAAAAAGTTCGGCATCGTCGACCAACCTGAAAAGCCGAGCAGTCCTTATTCCAAATTTCCTTCCAACACCAATATCTTATTCGTCGACCTTGAAGCTGTTCTCGATGCGATCACTCGCTGTCCGATTCCTGGGATCCTCGTCAATCTCAAAAAACTCACCTACAAGACAGACACAGGCCAGAAAAAAGAAGAAGAAGTCGCTCGTTTAGAATCGACCATGCAAAACATCGCTGATTTTTTTGAAGAGACCTTTGAAACAGCGCTTCCTTCCACCGATCGTCAGCAGCTCAAGACTTATCTCACCTACAATCACCGACGCAAAACCATCTCAGCTGCAAAAAGAGAGTTCACCTTAGGCTCTTCTCTTTTAGAAACCCCTGAAGGGTGTTTCTTAGACATCTTAAGAAACAACCGCGATCTATTAGTCTCATGCCACATGCAAGTGCCGGTTGTCAGCGATCCTCTCCATTTCTTTGAGAAGGGACCTTCCTTTATTTTTCTCTACCATCCTGCTTTAGGCCCTCTTTATTCTGTGATCGCTCAAAAACTCCGTGGCGGAAGGCTTCATCCTGAAAGCGAGCTTCAGTTACAGATCGCAGAAGTCGATATTGAGAATCTCGATTTAGAAGGAAGCCTCCTTATCCAAGCTGAATCTGTCATGGGCCATACTGAAGGACAGAAGTTGATCTACTCTGAAAGATCCGGCCGCTGCGTTTTGAAAAATGTCACTGTCCGTAATAAAGGGATCGATCACGACATGCCCAATGTCTATTGGCGCAATGAGATCGCTCGTCAAGAGGTCTGTCAGATTTTATTACGCGGCATGAGCGAGTTTTATGCTGAAAATATCGTCTTATCTAGCGACCACTTTATCGAAGTGCCCGATGGGCAAAGATGCCGTGCGATTGAGATTGAAGGGGAGCTTCACTTGACCTTTGAGAAAATCGAGACACCTTCTTGGCATTGGAAGTACACAGTTGATTCCCGCCAAGCGCTTGTTCTGAAAAAATCCCAATAAAAAAAGGCAACACCCTTACGGGTATTGCCTTTTTTGACTAATTGACTTTCGGCAGATTATTTATTGCCTTTCTTACCTTTCTTCTTTTTCTTTCCACCAGATCTAGAGGTTTGTACGACATTTTCAGTCCTAACGCTTTCTTCATTGGTCTGTGATAAGCTGACAGTTCCATAGCCGCTAGCGCTTGAAATCCAAATTGGAGGTGCAATTTCCGCGTCAGATTGTTCGACCGGTGGTTTAAATTGAGTAGGAGTGGCAGGTGCAGAACGAGTTTTTTCATCAGCCCTTTGAGCTGGTTTGTCACCGCTGGGTGCGACAACTGGTGCGTAACTGGATGTTCCTGCATTATGAGCAGGAGGAGGTACTGCTTTCGATTTTGATGAATCACCTCCACGACGCTTTTCTTCTTTAGGAGGTGGTGATGCTCCACCTGCTCCCAGTTCTTCATAATCGAAGGTATCGACTACACCATCAGCCACGCTATTTGTAAACGATGAATACAGGTTTATTTTTACACCATTTTGGGTGGGTCTATCCCGTTCGTCTTCTTCTTCAGATACACTGGCTGAAGCGGTACTTTCTTGAGATGTTCTTTTAGCATCCCGAGGATCAACTGGTTTTTCTGCAAATGGATCTTTGTCACCTTCGGATCGTTTCTCACCAGCGACTCTAGTGCCTGTTCCATCCCCTTCGGATCTAGTTCCATTGACGGTTCCGGATCCTCTAACATCTAAATCTCCAACACTGTCTGTGTCATCATCATCACCAGAAGGCGGCAGAGTATTGTTGGGAGGAGTAGTGGTTTTGCCTGCAGGATGGAGCCAGATCCAGAAAGAAACGATGGAAATTAGTGTAAGGGCAGCTCCGACAGCCATCGAAATGCCTTGATGACTTCGGATAATACTTACGACTCGATTGTCAGAGACCCACTCTGGAGCTTTGCTGAGAGCTGGCTTAGCTACGCTTTCGATAGCGTAATAGTGCAAGTTATCAAGGGTAGAGGAATATAAGTTTCCCAAATGGGCAGTTTCAACGTTTTTTGCATAATTGTGAAAGCGTGAGAAAGCTCCTGTAGCAGCTACATCCAGACTAGGTATATCGACCATGTTATCCTCCTTAAAGGGAATTTTGTAATCGCGATAATTATAAGTGTCATATCTTTAATGTAAAGAAAGGTTGATTGATCGGTTTCTCGAATTCTGGCATAATGGGTGGGATTGTTTAAAATTTTTAAAAACCATGTTCTGTGGTTCGAAATGGATGATTTTTAAGGCGTAAATTATGAATGAACAGACACAAGACCGCATAGCCAGCATCCAGAATCGAATTCTTCACATGTGGAGGTATCTTTGACCTGGGTCAAAAAGAAAAACGGGTTGAAGAACTACAGACATTAATGGGTGAAGCTGCTTTTTGGGATGATTCTCAAGCAGCTCAGAAAGTTATTTCCGAATCCAACGATCTCAAAGCGTGGACGCTTCCTTACAGTCAAGTCAAAGAACGGTTTGCCAATGTTCAATCGCTCCTGCCTGAAGCAGAAGAGAGCGGTGATGGATCTTTTGTCGAAGAGCTTTTATCTGAACTCGATGACATCGAAAAAATCATCTCAGAACTCGAAATCAGAAAAATGCTCTCCGGTGAAATGGATAGCAAAAGCTGTTATTTAAGCATCAATGCTGGAGCCGGCGGAACAGAAGCCTGCGACTGGGCGCTGATGTTATCCCGTATGTACCAAAGATGGGCAGGCAAAAGAGGCTGGGATGTCGAGATGCAAGATACGGTCGAAGGCGATGTCGCAGGGATCAAAAGCATCACGTTTAAAATTGCAGGGCCTTATGCTTATGGCTATTGCAAGGCTGAGAAAGGCGTCCATCGATTAGTCAGAATTTCTCCTTTTGATTCTAATGCCAAGCGTCATACGAGTTTTGCATCTGTCGATGTCTCTCCGGAAGTAGGCGATGATATCGTGATCGACTTACGTACGGAAGATATCCGTATCGATACATATCGAGCTTCTGGAGCAGGAGGCCAGCACGTCAACAAGACCGATTCGGCTGTCCGGATGACGCATATTCCAACGGGGCTCATTGTTTCCTGTCAAAAAGAGAGAAGCCAAATTCAGAACCGGGAGTCTTGCCTAAAGATGCTCCGTGCTAAGATCTACGAACAAGAAATGGCAGAGAGAAAAGCCAAGATTGACAAGATGGGCGGGGAAAAGAAAGATATCGGATGGGGACATCAAATCCGCAGTTATGTCTTCCAGCCCTATACTTTAGTTAAAGACAACCGTACCGATTATGAAGTCGGCAACATCCAAGCGGTGATGGATGGAGAAATTGATGAATTTGTCCTCGCCTATCTGAAGGAGTTTGGTTAATGCAAGAGATTCCGGGTTTAGACATTCGATATACGTATGTGACGGATATTAGTTATCTACGCCAGTGGATCAAAAGCCCCGGCATGCTGAAGTGGTTTCCGATGACGGAAGAAAAAGAAGTCGAAGATGCACTTCAGTGCTGGATCGGCTTTTCCCGCTGGAGCTGCAGCATCACAGCAACGATCAATCACATCCCTTGCGGAATCGGAACTCTTTTTCTGATGCCTTACAAAAAAGTCGCACATCATTGTCTTTTCAAAGTCATTGTCGATCCCCATCATCAGAGGAAAGGAATTGGCAATGCGCTCATTCGCAATTTGAAACATTTGGCAAAGAGTTATTTCCATTTGGA
Organism: uncultured bacterium; assembly: GCA_964490565.1. Classification (GTDB taxonomy): domain Bacteria; phylum Chlamydiota; class Chlamydiia; order Chlamydiales; family Rhabdochlamydiaceae; genus PALSA-1444. Next base: position 2,948 of record CAZBCR010000067.1, on the reverse strand, counting down.
AATGATTTCCACCGAAGTCTTTGAAGGCAATCCCATAATCTCAGTTCTAGAAAAGAACAACTTCCAAGAGATCTTTAGACAAAGAAACTTTGTCAAAACTGAAGACGGTTACAAGGCAAGGATTTTTCTGGAGACCAAACTATGATTGAAATCCGACCAAGTCATCCGGATGAAGCTCCTTACCTTGCTAAGTGGCTGGCAGATCCTCAGATCTTGCGATGGTTCCCGATGACCGATACGAGAGAGATCGATGATGCGGTTAAGATTTGGCTGGGCTATAGCAAGTTCCAGTCTTGCTTTACAGCTTATGAAAATGGCATTCCTGTAGGGATGTCAACGCTTTATCTCCAGCCGTATCAGAAATTTGCTCACCAATGCCTTTTTGCAATTATCGTTGATGAAAATCACCGGAATAAAGGGATTGGCAAGGCTCTGATGGAGCACATGCTCCAAGCTGCTAAAAATCAGTTCAAAATTGAGATTCTCCATTTAGAAGTCTATGAAGGCAATCCGGCAATCCGCCTCTATGAGAGGCTAGGTTTTAAAGAGTTTGGACGGCAGCCGAAATTCATCAAGATAGGCGGGGAATATCTCGATAAAATTATGATGCAAAAGGACTTAACCTAAAGGTTTAATATGGCAGGTCATAGTAAGTGGGCAAACATCAAGCACCGGAAAGGAAGAGCCGATTTGATCAAGGGAAAGATCTTTTCCCGGATCACGAAAGAGATCATCACCTCTGTTAAATTAGGCGGTCCTGATCCTAAGTCAAATTCTCGGTTAAGACTCGTGATACTTAAAGCCCGCGAAGCGAACATGCCCAGTGATAATATCGAAAGAAATATCAAAAAAGCTTCCAGTGCAGACCAAGCGGACTTCTCAGAATTTACCTACGAGATGTATGGCTATGGCGGAGTCGGCATGATTTTAGACATCATGACGGATAATAAGAACCGTATCTCATCAGATGTCCGTATCGCGATGAATAAAAAAGGGGGCACTCTTGCCAGTCCTGGAGCTGTGGCTTATAACTTTGATCAGAAAGGCGTGATCCAAGTGCTCAAAAAAAGTGCTATCGAAGATGAGCTTTTTTTAGCTGTTTCAGAAGCAGGCGCTGATGAGTTTGAAACGGAAGATGAGATGTATATCATCACGACTCCTCCTGAGCTGTTGTTTCAGGTGAAAGAGGCGATTGATAAAATGGGGATCAAATGCGAATCAGCAGATTTGCAAAGGATCCCCAAAGTCTATGTTGAATGCAGTCCGGAAGATCAAAAATCCAATCTTGATCTCATAGAATACCTAGAAGGCCTCGATGATATCGATGCCGTCCATCACAACATGAAGATGGATTAGCCTAGGAATTTCCTCGGGATTTCCACTAAGAATCCTTGGTCGATGGGGCATTTGGTGCATGTTTTCGGACAGTTTTTATAGAGCCTGCCCAAATCAACAACAATCTTGTCATCCATGTCATAGACGATTGCCTCATCACAAGTTTTCAGCAATTCAAAGAGCTGCCAGTAGATAACTGTATGCTCATAGGTAAGCTCAGGATTGCCTTCATCTAAAGAATGTTTGTAAATATAACGGACTGTAAAAGATGTGTCAGTTCCGTTGTAAACTTGATAGTGAAATACGGGGATAGCCGTTCTGATGATGGTGCCTCCCTCTTGGAAGTAGCATTCGATGACGAAGGGGTTGGCTATATCTTGGATTTGATACAAACGTCGATTGTTCTGTTGAGCAATTTTGCAGTTATCATTACGGATTGCTTGGGCAATCAGGATTTGATACTGGCTTAAATCCATCTGTCTTGGAACAAAAGAGCTGAATTTTTTTTTGATTTCTGCAGGATTTTCTGGGTCGAAAACTTGTCCACACCAAACGCCTGTAACCGGATTAGTGCGGCGGGCTTTGACGAGTTCATCATGAGGATGTCCTGCGCCGCAGATGTGAAATCCGCCCTGTTTTTCTAATTCTTCTAGATGTTTTGCATCAAGGATGTTGACCTTAAAAACTTGTGCAGCTTCAAGCGACCATTCGCTCTTGAGTTCATCGGGGGCTGCTGAGGCAAAGACTAAACGGCGGCTGGTATTATTAGCCGCTGATGGAATTGCTGTTGCCGATCCGGTTCTTTCAAGTGCTGCTCCCAAGGATCTTCTAACTGCATTTTTTGCATCGTGAGGTGATACCCATTGCTTTGCTTTTCTCATCGCAGCATTAAAGGTGGCTGTTTCTTGGCGAGTGAGGTTATCTCCTGGATGATTGCTATCCAGCAAACTTGTTAGGTCTACCACGGCTTGAGGAGTATTAGGAGTGGTCTTTTGGACAACTTTAACAGGGGAAATATCTGGTGTGATGAAGGGGTTGCCTCTGTGAGGGCTATCTGTTGAAGCGTTAAGAGAAGAAACAGTGTGGTCAGAATCTTCCTCTCCAGTTCCATCCGAACTATCTGCAAAAAATCGGCTTCTCATTTGTACTGCTGCTCTAGGTGGTGTTATAGGTAGGGTTACTTGGACTGCTACTCGATTATTCAAGCTACGAGGAGTGGAGTTAGTAGAAGAGGCTGAGTCCTCCCCCTCCGATATTTCATTAGCTGCTCTAAAGACGGCATTAAGATCATCGGTATGAGTTGTGTTAAAAAGTGGAGCGGGGAGCTTTGTGTCCGATTGGGATTTTGAAAGAGGTCGGATAGACATAATTTTAATTCCTTTGTTTGTTAGTATTATAACAAAATACAAATTGATAGTTAATTGTTAAATAAGTGTTATTAAAACTAAAATATTTATTATTTTTATTATAAAGTTAAATTAATGATAGATGTATATTGATTGTTGTAGAAAAATCTGAATCCCCTAAGAATTGACTGGCTTGCAACTGAAAAAGGGGTTTTCGTAAAAGAAAAAAAACAGTAGCATGCTTTGCATATGTCAGTAAAATTTAGC
>CAZBCR010000066.1:4546-8434 GCA_964490565.1 uncultured bacterium | reverse complement strand
TTGTCAGATAGCTTAAAGCAATCGTTTGTTTTGTGAAACGATGTTTTAAAATTTCGAGCGCAACCCATCCCATTGTTTTGCGCGCGTTGATTTCTACAACCGGATGTAACTTGTCATTTCCCCAGATCATTGCATCGATTCCTACATTGCCAAAATAGCCTAGTCGCGCCATCTTTTGCAAAATTGGAAATGCATTTTCTTTGTGGATTTCTAGAAGCGGAAAATATTTTCCGAAAAGACGCGGAAGATCGCCGACTCTGTTCGAATTATACTGTCCTCTTTTGTCATTAATACAGATTGTCGCACCCAAAAATTCGATTTTTTGATCGGGGTGGATCATCCACTGCGTGCTGAAATCGAGTTTTCTTTCGACCCAGGGTTCTGCAATGACGGGACGTCCTTCTGCAAATTCCTTTTCGGCAAACTTCTTCATGTGAGGTGACGGTAGAAAAAGATGGCCTTTGCCGGAGACGCCATAGCAACTCTTTAGAACTTTCGAGCCTTCGGTTATTTGCTCCCACTGCTCTAGCTCTGCTAGCGTGTGAATGAGTGCTGCACCGGGAAGTTTTGGGGATTCATTGAATGAAAAAGCCTTGGAGTTGACGAGTTTGACTGTGTCCCAATGAGGCATTTTATAGCCGAGTTTTCTTTTCTCTGCCCACTGAGCAATGCTAAGTGATGCACCCCACGACTCGACATTTTCATAAGAAAAGTTCTTCTCGTCCAGCAAATGGATGCGATGGAAAAAAGTCGAAGGAGCATGTGTGACTGCAATGCCATCTTCGGGTCCTGCATAGAGGAGTGGAAGAAACTGGAGCTGCATAAAAATCAGATTGGTCTGGAGCAAAGCAGCCACGTTTGTGGGCTTTGTTAAAGAGAGCTCAGACTCGAAATTTGCGTTCGCAATATGCAGGAATGTCATCTTAAATTAGAATATATGAGCTATGAAATATCGAACAGGGTTAGGACAAGACAGCCATCGTTTTTTACCGGAAGCTTCTTCAAAACCTTGCATTTTAGCAGGACTTATCTTTGAAGATGTGCCGGGGATGGCATCAGATTCTGACGGCGATGTGGTTTTTCATGCGATCTGCAATGCGATCACTTCAGTGACGGGCGTGCAGATTTTAGGAGGCATTGCCGATGATCTTTGTCAAAAAGACGGAATTACCGACAGTCAAGTCTACCTCGAAAAAGCTTTAGAAACGCTTAAACGTCAGAAGATTGAACATATCGCCATTGCGATCGAGGCCAAACGGCCTCGTCTTCAAACTCGCATTGAAGAAATGAGAGCCAAGATTGCAGATTTATTGAAATTAGAGCTGCACCAAGTTGGTCTGACCGCAACCGCCAGTGATGGACTGACAGAATTTGGCCTAGGCGAAGGCATCCAATGCATCTGCATCATCACAGTTGTGCAGGATTAATCCCAGCCTTCGGCCGGACCTTCAGGTAGTTGATGCTTCGATTTTCTATGATACAAAAAGAAGACAAAAATAAGAGCAATGGCAAGTAGACACGCAAGTGTCAAATGTGTCCAGTAAAAGCCAGCCTCTTCTGCTCGTCGGTAATAACCCATAATAATCGAAGATTGTTCTGAAGAGAGTGTCTTGAGATAGGCTTTGGCTTGCCCTGTTCCCATCACGATATTGCTCAATGCTGAGGGACTGAGCGCCTCTGTCTTGGGATTTTCTTGAGCCAGTGATTGAAGAGTTCTCAATTGAGTAGAGTGAATAAAAGTTCCTAGGACAGCGACTCCAAAAGTCGAAGCAAAAGACCGAACTGTCGCAATCGTCCCAAAAGCACTGCCAGCTTTAGCAGCAGGAATCGCTCCCATTGCTGAGGCATAAGAGGGAGTAAAAACGAGTGGAATGCCTATTCCAAAAGTCAATAAACCGATAAAAAAGACCCCTAAAGAGCTCTCAAAAGAAAAAGCGGTCCAGATAAAAGAGAAGATTAGGAGCAAAAACCCCGTTGTAATAGGGATTTTAGGTCCATACTTATCAGAGAGCATTCCTCCTATAGGCGAGAGAAAGAGCACAGGGCAGGAGGAAATCACAGTGATGAGACCTGTTTTCATCGGCGACCAATCGAGGACATCTTGGAAAAAGATCGCACGGAAGACGGTGATCATTAAAATGAACTGAATCGAAAACACGCTGACGTTAACGGCTTTAAAAACCGGATGTTTGAAAAGGGTAAGATCCAAAAAAGGATGAGCGGCCTTCTTTTCACGCAGCAGAAGAAAAAGTGTGCCGAGTAAAAAGATCACCGAACTGACAATGATGCTAGGAGAGGTCCAGCCCCAGTCTCTTCCTTGCATCAGAACAAGAATTAAAGAGCTCGAGCTGATCACAAAATAAATAAATCCCCGTACATCAAATTTAGGTTTTGCTCCAATGGAAGGTGGGATGAAAAGGAAAACTAAGATTAATCCAAGAGCCGCAATGGGTAGGTTAATCCAAAAAATCCATCTCCAGGAAAGAGCCTCCGTAAAATAACCGCCGACTAAAGGTCCGAGGATTAAAAAAAGAGAGCTGGCGCTGACGTTGATCCCGGTTGCTTTTCCTCTCTCATGAGGAGCAAATAAAGACATGATCAGAGCTGTGGATGCTGGGAACATCAGAGCTGCTCCGACACCTTGCAGAGCTCTTGCACCGATCAGCCAATTAACATCGGGTGTCGCACCGCAAAGTGCTGAGGAAAGTGCAAAGACGATCATGCCTAAGGTAAAGGCTTTCCGATGGCCCATCCAATCCCCGATTTTTCCTCCGGCTAAAACCAAGATAGCCGTGACGAGAAGATAAGCATTGATGCACCATTGAAGTTGGATATCGGTCGCATTTAAATGTTTTTGGATGGTAGGGAGGGCAACAGGAAGCACGCTTTGGTCGACAAAGACCATTGCTAATGAGGGCATGATGGCGAGTAGCCCCCACCATTTACGGTTTTTTTTAACAGATTTATCCATTAGTCCATTCTTAATTTTTTAATCGAATTTCCGCAATATTCATCTGAAGCTAGCTTAAAATAGGAAAATTTTGCACTCTGAGCCTGACCCCATATTCTGGAGGCATACCGTGAAAAAACAGACTTTAAAAATCTTGCTGGTTCTATTAGGACTGGTATCTTCCGTTCAAGGAAAGATCCTTGAAACCGCTCGTTTTGATGAGCTTGCTAAGCATGTGACTCCTGGGACGCTTATTTTAATGGATATCGATGACACCATTATTGTTCCTGCTCAAATGGTGGGATGCGATGAATGGTTTACCCGCAGATGGAAAAAGCATGAAGCAGACGGAATGAGTAATTCGGTCGCTTTAGAAAAAGCCTTAGCAGAATGGAATGCCATACGCAATGTCACTACAATGAAAACGGTGGAAAAAGAGACGCCGGCATTTATTCAGGATCTGCAAAAAAAAGGCCACAAGATCATGGGGTTAACGACTCAAGGATTAGCATTGGCGACTCGGACAGTTCACCAGTTGCAAGAACATCAGATCGATCTTTCTAAAACAGCTCCCACGTCTGAAGATTATTATGTCAATCTAAACGGCCACAGCGTCCTTTTCCGAAAAGGAATCTTATTTACTTCCGGAAGAAATAAGGGGGAGGCCTTTTTTAAATTCTGCGACAGCATTGGGTTAAAGCCCAAAAAAATCGTCTATATCGATGATAAAGCTTCTCCTCTTGCCTCAGTAGAAACAGAAGCTGTCAAAAGAGGCATCGAATGCATCGGACTTCGCTATAGTTATGCAGATGCCCATAAAGCGGCATTCCGTCCAGATGTTGCCGATTTTCAGTTTTTTCATTCAAATTTTGCAAAACTCCTCTCCGATGATGAGGCTATTGCAAAATTGAAACTCAAAGAGAGCGCCATTGTTGAGG
>CAZBCR010000066.1:2030-4446 GCA_964490565.1 uncultured bacterium | reverse complement strand
GTGGCTTGTCATTGCCCAGCCCCAGATGAATCGGAAGAGAGGTCCGGGATCTTCAATACCTTTAAAGTTTTCTGGTCTGAAAGTCGGGAGCAGTTTGGCAAGGGAAGGCAGTTTAAAACGGCTTTCTAAAAGATACCGGGGGATGGCTGACCAATGAGTCCCATAAGCCCCGATCCAGAAGGCTCCCCTGTCATGCCGGAAGAGGTATTCTAGGAGCGGGATTTTTTCTTCATACTGATCTGGCACTTGTTTGGCGTGGATGTAGAACCAATCGCTCCACGGATATTTTTGAGAAAGCGTGTTAGGTACAGTTTCTGGGTTTTCTAAAAAAGAGCCTTCAATCACTTTGATATGATCCGGAGTAAACACCAGTCCTTCGGTAAAATCGGGAGCTGATAGCGATCCTTGATTACGCTCAAAATATTTCACGGTATCTGCGATAGATTTAAATTTTCGGTATTTAAGTTTGACCCAAGGCTGAGCAGGAATGAGTCGAAGCTCAATGGATAAGAGGACTCCCAGTGATCCATACGATCCGACAATTCCATAAAAAAGATCGGCGTGCTCATCAGGAGTTGCATGGACAACCGAGCCGTCTCCTAAGAGGATTTCATAAGCGAGGCAATTGTCACTGAAGAGTCCGTACCGATGAGAGGCGCTCTCGAGTCCTCCTCCCATAATGGCGCCGCCGACTGTGATGCCTCTAAATTCAGGAATGACGGGGACCATCATGCCTTTTTTTAGCGCAGCCTCTGCTAGCTGCTCCATGGTGACGCGCGGTTCTACAACGATCTTTCTGCCCTCAGGATCGATCTCAAGAATTCGATTGAAGTTGTTGATGTTGAGCTGGGAAGCTTTTGATTTATACGCATGAGAACGGGTGATATTCGAGGGATGGGGATGGTTCTGGAGACTGAACTGGCCCGTATTATTCTTTAGGTGCTGTCGCAGAACTTCGACATCTTGCGAATGTTGATCCATGGGATAAGAGGTAACAGAAAAAAATAATGTTTTCAAAAGATTTTACAGATCAGATATTGTGCTTGGCTTTTAGGAGACGTATGAAACCCTTTTTTAAAAGCAAATTTCAAGAATTTCTTTTTGTTGCTGTCACACTGCTGGCTTTCATAGCGTTTTATATCGAGACGGATATCTATACACCGAGCTTTCCACAGATGGTCGATTATTTTAAGACCGATGGAGACACGATTCAGCTGCTGCTGAGTATGAACTTCTTTGGCCTATGTGTTTCGTGTTTGTTTTTTGGACCAGCGTCCGATGCGTTTGGGAGAAAAAAGATTCTATGCACGGGTCTTGGCATTTTCATGTTGAGTAGTTTAGGTTGCGCGCTCACTGATTCGTTAAATTTCATGATCTTCTATCGACTCTTACAAGGGATAGGCTGCGGAGCCATCGTTGGTGCCGGGCTTGCAGGGTTTTTTGACATCTATCCACCTGACAAATCTTCTAGGCTTGTAGCGATTTGCAATGGGACCATCGGTGGGATGATGGCGCTAGCTCCGATGTTAGGAAATTGGATTAGTTTGCATATGGGCTGGAGAGTTAATTTCTATCTCATTGCAGTTCTCGCAGTTGTGACATTTCTTTGTTATTTAACTCTGGTCAAAGAGACGCTGCCTGTTGATAAAAGAACGCCCTTAAACTTAAAATCTGCATTCAAGAATTACGGATCGATCCTGACGAATTTCCCTTTCATGGCCCATACACTGATCTGGTGTTTGATGTTCAGCATGGTCATTGTATTTATTGCCAATCTCTCACTCATTTTTGTCGATTATCTCCATGTTTCTAAGGAGATTTTTGGGTATTACCAAGCAGCAATCATGGCGACCTTTTTTGCAGGTAGCATGAGCAGCGCCTATTTGATCAAAAAAATTGGGATGGTATCAACGAAAGCGGTTGGTAGCGTCACCTATATTTTGGGAATTGGAATGCTTGCGGTATTCACATTTGCAGGAGTCAATTCTCCTTTGATGCTCATTATCGCAATGTCGCTAGCTAGTATCGGCAGTGCAGTGGCCATGACGATCTATTTTTCTTACTCAATGACGTACCTTGGGGGGCACTTGAAGGGATATGCGATGTCGCTGACTCAATCTATCCGGTTGTTTTTATCGTCAGGCTTGGTGTGGCTTGCAGCATACAAATTTGATGGAAGTACAGGGCCGATGGCAGTCTTAGCGCTTGGATGTATTGCGATTTGCGGTACGTTTTATGTGATGCTGTATCGAAGAAAACAGCATCTTGCGCCTGTTGAGAATGTGGAATCTATTTAGTAAATGTCAGCAAGATACCGCTTCTGTGAGCGGAGCTGCTTGATGTAATTTTGAGCGTCTTGCGGTGTAAGATTGCCAAACTCTTGGCAGATGCGAAGGAGTGTCGATTCGACATCTTT
>CAZBCR010000066.1:0-1930 GCA_964490565.1 uncultured bacterium | reverse complement strand
TGATCTTGCGGCAGTGTGAAATGGGCAGTTGTTTGGACGTAGCAAGGAATAGGAGTTTTTTCAACTTCAGCCAGATGGCTTAAAAAATGGCTGGCAACGCCATAGCGGAGTTCATCGCGGTGCTGATAGGTAGAGACTGCAACGGTGAGATGGACTTCATTCGGATGAGTCACAAGGGAAGAAGCCACAGAGTAAAATCGAGGAAGAAGAGGTGAAAAAGCAGTCACGAGTTCTTGGAGAGAAAACGGAAGATGGCCAAATTCCAAGAGAAAATCGAGAACATCATGATGGGCAAGGTAGTGATCCAAAGCTGGTTTATTACCCAGAAGCTGAAGGAGTGTTTCAGACTTAAAAACCTTCAAGAAAGAAGAAGTCAAACGGGTGGCATTAGCTTTTTTTGTTAGGAAAGTCTTCAGAGACATCGATTCTTGCGTGCGAGGATGGACGATGAGAGCTTCGGGGTTTGCTTTCATGGCAGTGATGAGCCGATTGACTAAACCAGGATCATTATCGCCGTAAATACCAAGAGAATCTCCAACTTTGAAAGTCAGGTTGGAATTTGTCAGGTCCAAAACGACATGGTGAGTCTCTTTGGTAGATCCCGGCTTTGTCAGGGGATACCGCTCTTTGATCACCGCGGGAAATGGATTTGTTCGACTAAAATTGTTGGACATTTCTCTTTAATAATTGTATTTAACAAACATGTATTTACTTTTCATCGTAACATTACTCACACTGGCTGGATGCGCTGATACGGGCTATCAAGGCTCGTATATCATTTCTCATTCTGATCATACAGAAGAAGAAGTCGATCCTGACGTAGCCCCATAAAGCTCTTTGCAATCTTTTTTGGTCCAAGCCTTGGTTAGAAGATCCATTTTTTTATTGGAGATTCCACCGAGGAATTCAATCGACCCTAAAAGTCTTGCACGGCATCGATCTTTTCCTAAGATTTCAAAAGAATCGTAGAGAGGCGGCCCTTGATGCTTGCCGATAATGGCAGCGTAAAGGAGCGGGATCAGCACTTTTTTGTGATTAGCTCCGAAAGCTTCAGCGACTTCTTTAGAGGCATTTTCAATTCCGGTGCGGCTCCAATTTTCTTGCTCGTCTAAGCTCCAGAGGATTGTCTGCAAAATATACGCAGCTTTTTCAGGAGCAAGTCCACCAGGAGCAAAAATCGCCGGTGTATAAGGGAGATGATTGACGAAGAAGCACGAGCAAAGCTCCATGAATTCCCCGAAGGTCTTGATCCGGGTATGGCATAAAGGCATCAATTTTGCCATGAATGCATCGTTAAAGCCCCAAGCACGGATTCTCTCCCAAAGCTTATTTTCTGGGACGCTGTTGATGAGATATTGCTGATTGAGCCAATCAAGTTTTTGGACATCGAAAAAGGCTCCAGAAACGCCGATCCGCTTTGGATCGAATTCTTTGACGATCTCCGGAATGGTGTAGATCTCTCTATCACCTGGCATGCTATATCCCATGAGTGTCATGAAGTTCAGGAAGGCTTCAGGGAGATAGCCACTATCTCTATAGAAGAAGATCGATGTAGGATTACGACGTTTAGAAAGTTTTTTTCCGTCTTTGCCGAGCAGCAGCGGCATGTGCATGTAGACTGGAGGCGTCCATCCGAAACTCTCATAGAGTAGAATGTGCTTGGGTGTTGAACTGATCCATTCATCGCCGCGGATGACGTGAGAGATTTCCATCAGGTGGTCATCGACAACGTTAGCTAAGTGGTAAGTCGGAAATCCATCAGACTTCAATAGAACTTGATCATCAATATCTGCCCATGGAGAGGTGATGCGGCCTTTAATGCCGTCTTCGAAAACACAATCGCCTGTCAGTGGAACTTTCAGACGGATGACAAACGGCTGACCTGCATTTTCTCTTTCAGCGACTTCAGCAGGTGATAAATTCCGGTAAC
>CAZBCR010000065.1:1376-8438 GCA_964490565.1 uncultured bacterium | reverse complement strand
GAACAAAAACGGTACGATATTGAAGAATATCTCATGACTTTGACACTTTATGATCTCGAAACGCAACAAATTGTCGATTCTGCGACAGATATATTGCGTAAAAAGGTCCAAATTTAAATACTCGTTCCATGCGCGAAAGTTTGCTCACCCTTTTAAGAGATGAAAAGACGCCTGTCGAAGCTTTTCGACAGGCCTCTAATCAATTGGCCGCCCTGCTTGCCGCGGAAGCCTCAGCCCTTGTCACAGAAGACCCTAAAATCGTCAAAACCCCTATGGGACAAGCTGAAGGTGCTTCACTTCCTCATCGGGTTGTTTTAGTGCCGATCCTAAGAGCAGGACTTACTATGCTACCGGCTTTCCTGAAGTATTTTCCCGGCGCACCCATTGGCTTAATTGGAATCCGCCGGGATGAAGTAACAGCCTTGCCGCAGCTTTATTATGAGAATATCCCAGCTCTTAAATCTACCGACTTAGTGCTCATCCTCGATCCGATGATTGCAACAGCAGGAAGCGCTCTTTTAGCTATCGAGCACCTGATCAAAAAAGGCGCCTCAAATTTGGCCCTGATAGGCGTACTTGGATCTAGAGAAGGTTTAGAGAAAATTGAAAGCGAGCATCCCGATCTTACTTTGATCGTTGCCGCTGAAGATCCTGAACTCAATAGCCGGAAGTTTATTGTTCCTGGCCTTGGAGATTTCGGAGACCGTTTTTTTGGAAGTTAATCACCTGCCCAGGTGGTGGAATTGGTAGACACAACAGTTTTAGGTACTGTTGCCGTAAGGTAGTGCAGGTTCGAGTCCTGTCCTGGGCAATTTTCGTAATTTATGACCGGGAAGCAAGCCACTCATGTGGCTTGCGCCAGGATTCGAAGTGAAGTCTGCTTGCAGACGAACCGGCCTGAAGGACAATTCATCGCCTGAAGGGAGACTGTCCTGGGCAATTCATTCAGTATAGCTTGAAAAAATCTTTTTCACGTTTTAAACTCTTAAGAAATATCGGAGGATAATAGCTTGAAAAAAGAAGTTATTACCAAATTAACGAAGAGTTTTGAAGAAGCAATGCGCATCCAAGATGGCGTTGAATACTGGACGGCACGAGATCTTCAGGTTCTTTTTGAATATGCCGATTGGGATAATTTTGTAAATGTCATTGAGAAAGCAAAAATAGCATGTCGAAACTCAAAACGATCGAAGGACGATCATTTCCGTGACGCCACGGAATTGATCAAAATTGCTAAGGGAGCCCAGAGAGAAATCCCCGATTGCAAGCTTTCACGTTATGCCTGTTACCTCATTGCTCAGAATGGAGATCCACGTAAAGAATCGATCGCATTTGCTCAGAGCTACTTTGCCTTGCAGACAAGAAAACAAGAGCTTCTGGAGAAACATATTGCAAATGTTGAGCGGCTCCAAATGCGTCATAAGCTCACAGAGACGGAAAAGGCGTTGTCATCAACCCTCTACCAACACGGAGTAGATGATCAAGGATTCGGTCGTATTCGAAGCAAAGGAGATCAGGCTCTTTTTGGAGGACGAACGACAAATGAGATGAAGAAGAAACTGGGAGTTTCTGAAAAAAGGGCTCTGGCGGACTTTTTACCCACGATTACAGTCAAAGCCAAGGATTTTGCGGGAGAGATCACAAACTTCAATGTCCAAAAGGAAAATCTGCGAGGAGAAACCCAGATTACGGAAGAACATGTGAAAAACAATCAAGGCGTTCGACATGTGCTTATAAAAAGCAATATTTACCCAGAAGAATTACCACCCGAAGAGGATGTGAAGAAACTAGAACGGCGAATTAAAAATCAAGACATGGAAACCTTCCAACCATCGGAAGAACTTCCGGAATAACAAAGAACATCTGTTATCTGCTTGTAGACATGTTTGAAGCTAGAGGCGTGATAGATATAGCATTCAAAACTGACAAGAGCTTGTAGTTAAGCTTGGTTGACAGATACTTAAAAAATTGTTAACTTTCCCGCTCATTTTCAATGACGGAGGATCTGATGGCTACAATTTCATTAAAAACACTTTCGATAGCACTGCTTAGTATTTCTGGACTCTTTGCAATGGAGCATAGACCATTGACTTTTTGCATTGATGGAGGAGCGTCAAAAACTCTGCTCCAAGTTATCGATGCTCAAGGCCGTCTTATTCCTATTACTAAGAATGGACAAGTCACTGAATCGGTTGAATCAGGTCCTTCTAATATCAATTTAGTCAAAAAAGAGGGCGTGAAAATTGCTTTGCAGGAACTTTTTGGAGATCTTAAAATTGGTGCAGAGCAAACGGATCTACAACAAATATTACCGATTTCTAGAGTTGTTGCTGGCATGGCAGGAGTCAGTATCCCGGAGAACCTAGCTGCTGTAACAGCGCTATTTGAAGAGCTAGGAGTTCAAAAAGAGAGCCTTCAAATTCTAACCGATGCTGAGCTTGCATTGCGGCTTCTCAAAGGAAATGGAGTGGTTCTAATCTCAGGAACAGGGTCTATTTGTTTTGCTGAAAAGGCCGGAGTTAGACAGCGTGTTGGAGGACTAGGTCGGATTCTAGGAGATGAAGGAAGTGGATATCAAATTGGACTTCAAGCCATTCGGGCTAGTTTAGAAGAAGAGTTTGGGTACGGACCTCGAACAAGTTTAACACCTGCTTTGAAGGCTTTTTTCGAAGTCGCTGAGATGAAAAGTCTTTTTCCTCTCATTAATTCCTTAGAGATGTCGTCAGCAGAGATTGCTCGCGCTTCACCTATAGTCTTTGAAAAAGCCGCGGAACAAGATCCTGTAGCGATAGAGATCATTGCTAGTGCTGCCGAGCAATTGCGTCAGCTTGTATCGACAGCTTTAAGGATTTCTCAGTTAACCGACTGCGAATTGCATTTATGGGGTGGCGTCTTTAAAGGTCATTTTGCCGATCCAATTATCGAAGAGATCAGAAAGGAAACAGCTCCTAGAGGAATCAAAATTGTTAATCAGTCCTCGGAAAATGCCGCTGTCGTATTTGCGAGAACTTTTAGAGAATAAAAGGGTTAATTTCCAGCCTTTCTTCCTAGAGGGTTAGAATAGATGAAAGGGAGCTAGTCCTGGGCGAATATAAGAGGTCATACGGCCTCTTTTTTAGAGTATTCTCATAAATCCATCTGTTGTATTTTGACAAATTCTAAGGACGAAAAGGAAAGACAAGTTGCGTGGAGAGATGAAACAAGAAATAACAATTAAACTTCCTGCTAGACAAGATGTTCCAGAAGCTGAGCTCTACTGCCAATACTATTCAAAATCAGGAAAACTTGGAACACGAGATGTAATGCTCATGATCCCGGGTGGCCCTGGTAATGATCATGCAATATACGACCCCCCGCAGCATTCTATCGCAAAAGCTCTATTTCCCTATGTAGATGTACTTTTGTTTGATCCAAGAAGTTGTGGAAAAAGTAAGATCGCTAAACCAGAATATTCCAGCCTTGACCATTACATGGATGATATCGAGGCTATCCGCGAATATTTTCAAATACCTCCAGATAAATTAATCCTATTTGGACAGTCCTATGGATCTATTGCATCTTTGGGATATGCCACAAAGTATCCGAAAAGTTTAAGCAAGCTCATTTTGATAGGTGGCGCTGCAAGTAGCGCATTTCTTGAGGAGGCTAAGGAAAATATAAATAAAATCGGGACCTCCAAACAGAAGGAACTTGCTAAAAAGCTATGGACAGGAACCTTTACAGGAGAACCTGATGAAAATGATGAATTCTTTCAAGTAATGACTCCTTTGTACCAGCTTACATTCAAGTCTGGAATGCCTACTCCACCACTGACTTATAATGTCGATGTCTTTAATTTTGGTTTCGGTGATTTTTTAAGAAGGTTTGACTTTCGGCCAGTATTAAAAAAGATCGAATGTAAAACTTTAATTCTTTGGGGAGCTGATGATTGGATCTGTGATAAAAACCAAGCAAAGATCCTCCATGAAGGGATTAAAAGAAGTATCCTAAAGATGTATTCTCATTGCAGCCATTTACTCTGGCTTGACCAGTGGGATAAATTCTTGCATGACGTCACGGATTTTTTGACCCACTAACAATAAGAGAACTTAGATGGATATTGAAGGTACTGAAATATTTGTAGAGAGACTTCGAGGCACTGGAAACTTGAACTTTGTTCTGATTCACAATGCAGGCTCCGATCATCGCTTTTTTACTCATCAGATTGAAGTATTGAAAAAATTTGGCGATGTGATTTGGTTAGATTTGCCAGGCTCTGGCAAAAGCCAGCCAATATCCAGCTACAAGATGAAAGATCTGTCCTCTGTTATTGCAAAGATCTGTAAAAAATTAGCCCTCAAAAATATCTGCCTAATCGGACTCAATAATGGCGCTAATATCGCCATCGATACCGTGCTAAATCAGGCATTGCCTATCGAAGGGCTTATCGTGATTGATCCGATTATTTTCATGGATAAGTCATTCATTGACGAAATCAATTCTTATATAGAGGTGTTAGAAAAAGCGGAGTACGATGATCAGTTTATAGCATCGCTTGTCGATTCACTATTTTTAGATACGGATCCTAGCAATAAAGAAATCGCTAAAACTGCGTTTAGAAATACGGATAAAAAAGCTCTACAGAGCATTTTTAGAGGCCTCCTTGAATGGGATGCCAAATCCCCAGGCATCTTAAAAAAGATCACCTGCCCCACACTCTGTATTTTAACGGATGAACATCATTGCTCGGTTGAAAAGATGCACCGTGAAGCTCCGCAATTTGAGATCGGAAAAGTTGTAGGCTCAAAATGCTGGGCTACTTTAGAAGTTCCCGAGCAAGTCAATGCAATGATTGCCCGGTTTTTAACAATAAAGTAATTTATTTTCTTGGCATTTACAGGAAATACTGTGTTATTTCTAAAACGCTTATTTTATCTAAATAAACAACAAAATGATACAATGAACCGAAGTTAATTTTTAAAACAGGCTTGATGATGAATAGTGTTACTGCGAGACCCACATCAGTTGTATCACAGGCTGAAGAGTTCAAAGAGGTCCTGAACAATGAAACCCTGTTGATTGTAGGAGACCAAATTAACTACGGTTTGGGCGACCTCGCCTGTGCCATGAGAGTCGCAGATCTTTTTTGTCGTTTCGGTAAAATTCCTGAAAAGCAGATCACAATCAGTAGTAATCAACCTGATCTTATGAAGAAAGTATTTTGTAAAGACGGACGGTTCAGGATTCTACATACAGATGAGGCTGCCCAATTGGAAGGAGTACGCCTTGCCGTCGTTGCACCTTTTGACGGAACCCACTCCGGTTTAGAGACGGCATGTCGCGGGTACCCTGTACTCTTTTTAACCGAATACAATTACAGCAAGCAAGGTGTTCCGATCCCCCTGCAGAATAGTGGTGAAGCATACGTAATGGGTCTACGCTCTACCAGCAATCCGACCATAGGAATCCTCATCGATGAAGAACTCAAGAGCTGGAGTCAATCGGATGACGCATTGGATCTGTCCAAGCGCATTCAGCTTTTGACACTTCTCCCCGAAAGTATCCAGCAGTGTATTCTATCTAACAGATCGGCTGCTAATTTTGCGGAAACAACTTCATTGTTTGTTGGCTACGCATCCAAACAAGGTAATAAAAACTGCTTTCTTGCTGCTCTGAGTCGTGTCGAAGAGGCCAGCACAAAGGACCTCTTCGTCGTGCTTCCGGGCCCAAGCCTCGACTGGCAGCTAGGAAAACAGCGGTTGCCGACATGGATGGAATTACAACTCAAATACCATGGAGTTGGCGAGATTCATAGCATGGCCTTCTGCGAAGATAAGATTGATGATCAAGGGACCATACGCCTCTCGGACAACAAGAAGCGTTTGACGATTCTCACTGGGACTTTTTTTCAAGACCAGTTGAAGATTCTGTGGAAAGCCTCCGAACGCGACGTAATGGCGACAGGCGATCAATCCCTGGGAGAAGCGCTAGCGGCTAATAAAGCGATTGTCTATGAGGAAGGGCTCCATAAATCAGAAGTGGCCAAGGCACTTGCCGACAGCTACTCTTTACCTCAAGGCACTCAAGTTAGTTTTGCTGCTGACAACGATGTAGACAATGGACGGACATCTGCTATGGCGCAATCGATCCTCAATCGACGTCTTAACAACTACGAAGCCACGGATAAGGGCAATCAGATGATTCTAAGGGACTGGGACGCCAATCCAAAGATCATACAGCTTGCTACCGGCTTGATCAAACGAGTATCACCTTTTCCACGTCCAGAAGACTTCACGAAAGTTCCGCTGACGGAGTTTAATGCAGCGGCATTGCCTTTCGACAGGCTAGCTCTAGTCATGGGCAAGCATTTGAGCGGAATGCGTGCCCATTGGGATGGATACTCTGAGCTGCCTGAATTAGCTGATTCTCTGATCTCGTCGGGAATAATCAGCAATGAGAATGGCAATTCGATCTATGTGATTCAGAGAAAACGCGTGACTGAGAAACTCTGAGAAATCTTGGATTTCTGCCAAAAATATCATTGAAAAGATAGTCGATAGATACTATCAAGCTGAGTAAGCCGACAATACCAAAACAAAAGCATCAATGAAGACAGCCCTTCGAGAAAAGAGAATTGGTCAATTTTTCCGCCTCAGTCTTTGGCTTAAGGGCGTTCATGCAGGGCTGGAAATTGTTGGCGGTGTGATGCTCATCTTTTTATCTCCTATTCAGGTGACAAAATTAATCGTTTGGATGACACAAGATGAATTGTTAGAAGATCCGAATGATATGATCGCAAATTACCTGATGCATATTGCGACACAGATATCGATCAGCGGCATCTTATTTGGCGCATTTTATTTACTCAGTCATGGGGTGTTCAAACTCATCTTAATCATAGCTCTACTGAAAAGAAAACTCTGGGCTTATCCTTGGTCAATGATCCTTTTCTCCCTCATGATTGTCTATCAAGTTTATCGATTCAGCTATACCCATTCGATAGGTCTTTTGCTTCTGACTATTTTTGACTTGATCGTCATTTGGCTGATTTGGCAGGAATATAAAATTGTTAGAAAGCACACT
>CAZBCR010000065.1:0-1276 GCA_964490565.1 uncultured bacterium | reverse complement strand
TAGCCATTGAAACCCGCTTCGGTTTGCAGCAGCGAAGCGAAGTTGGACCGGATATGCATGTTGAAGGGAGCAGCACCTCTCTCCTTGTAGTTTCCTTGCCAGTTGCCGACAAAGTCGAAGGCGGCAAACGGCTCGAGCGTCCATTGAGTCCAGTGCCAGTCGTAGCCCAACTCGAGATGTCCATTCGCCTCGACACTGTTGTAGTGGCTGGTGGCCGTTGCTTTAAAGCCTGGGAAAAAGATATTCCGTCGGTTGTTGGTACTCAGATACCCAGCCCAGAGAGCAGCGTCGATAAAAAAGTCGGAGATGAACCAAGTCCCATAGATTGTGGCGAGGCCTCCGTTGGTATTAGCTTTCCCAAGATGATCTTTTTCGTGGATATGGCTGTTAGCATAAGCGAGGCCCCCGCCAATGATGGCGTCATTGTCAAATGTCTTATCGATAGCAGCGATGACGCCGCTGTTAGTAGCATTGAAAGCGGGGTTCTGGTGTGCAGCCTTCTCGTGGAGCAGGCCCCCAAAACCGCTGATCCAGACGTTATACGGTTTGACGCACGGCTCCCTGCAGACGTTCGATTTTATGCCATTGCGGCGATCGCTGTTGATATAGCCTATCGAAGCGAGAAGTTCTGTTTGATCGATCGAGTGGGGAGCAAGGGAAGCGATGACAGGTATGCTCTCCATTTCGCGGAGGATGCGTGCGTTGCCAAGGCGCTCTGCAACGAGACGTGAAAAGCTCAAAGCAGACTGTATATTGACATAGCGAGGAAAAGCTGCACGGGAAGGTGAAAGAGTGAGGAGGGCCTCTGCTTCTTCATTTTCCGGAAGTTGGGCCAGTGTATTGAAAGAAGCTCCCAGCTCGGTGGCACCAAGCGCATTGAGGTATTTTGCTAGTTTGCGGCTGTTGCCCGTTAGACCATTAAGCTGTAGTGAGTCGCTAGCGATGACGGGCGCTCCTAAAAGAGTCAGCAAGATAGAGTTGTTAGGATAACTGAGCTCTCCAAGATATGACGCAGGCATGATTAGTGTCGGTGTGCCAGCTCCTGTTAAGCCTGCGCTGGTCAACAACGTATACTGAGTTCCTAAGGTGTAAGCCCCAGGATCTGCAATGATCTGGATTGTGATGCCTGTCACATCGACAGTGGATATGGAAGAAATTAGGCTGCTGGCTGTGGGATTAATTTCGATGTTCAGGATGTCGGACAAAGTAAGAGAATCAGTAAAGTTCAAAGTGCCGATCGAGTTGCCAGGCGATAATGTCCCAGATACTAGAGTTT
>CAZBCR010000064.1:0-8445 GCA_964490565.1 uncultured bacterium | reverse complement strand
ATAGTCTTCCTTAAGAATTCAATTATAGGATTGTCGATTTTCATGAAAGCCTCAGGTTCAGCAATATGAATAATTTTTCCTTCATCCAGGAGCGCTAGCCGGTCGGCTACATGGAATGCTGAGAGGATATCATGGGTAACGACAATACTCGTTGCTTTAAGTTCATGCTGGGTTTTGACGATCAGCTCATTGATCTGCATGGAGGTGATCGGGTCTAGTCCTGTCGTCGGCTCGTCATAGAGAATAATTGAGGGTCGGTAGACGATAAGTCGAGCCAGCGCTGCGCGTTTTCGCATCCCGCCGGAGAGCTCAGAAGGCATTTTTTGCTGCGTTCCGGCAAGTCCGACCATTTCTAGAGCATGGGAAACTCGATCATGGATCTCTTGCTCAGTGAATTTTGTGCCATTTGCGATGTCGCCATGCTGATCTAAGAAAAAGCCTGTATTTTCTTCGACATTCATCGAGTCAAATAAAGCAGCTCCCTGAAAGAGCATTCCCATGTTGATGACGGCTTTATAGAGATCAGGCCCTGAAAGATCTGAGATCCGGTTGCCTTCGATGTCAATCGTGCCTTCATCAGGTTTAGAGATTCCGATGATATGCTTGAGCAGGACGCTTTTCCCCATTCCTGACCGGCCCAGGATGACCAGGGTCTCGCCCTTTTGGACATCGAGATCCAGCCCATCGAGGACTTTGGACTTTTTAAAGCTTTTTTTCAGGTTGCGGATTTCGATCATAATATCTTCTGCAGCTGGCTCCTGAAAATATTTAAGGCTAACGTCAGAAAGAAGTTTGTAAACAGGATGCAGCAATACGACAAGACAACGCTATTGGTCGTCGAGCTTCCGACTCCAGCAGCCCCGCCGGATGTCTTCATTCCCTTATAGCAAGAAATAGTCATGATGATCGCACCGAAGACAAAAGCCTTCACGATCCCCGTCAGCAGATCAAACATCGTGATATGCATTGGCATCGGATCAAAGTAAGCTGTCGGCGACATGCCAAAAAAGAAGACTGCAATGACATACCCTCCCATGATTCCCATCAGCATACTGAAAATTGTTAAGAGCGGCATGATGAAGGTTCCAGCTAGAACTCTGGGTGCAATAAGATACCGGTTAGGGTTGACTGCCATGGTCTCTAAAGCATCGACTTGTTCGGTAACTCGCATCGTCCCTAATTCTGCGCACATCGCAGCTCCCACACGGCCTGTGACCATGAAGGCCGTCAGCACGGGTCCGAGTTCCGTGATCATGGCTTTAGCGACCAAGAGCCCTGTCAGGCTGGTGAGTCCTTTATCGGCTAACTGGTAGAAAGACTGGGCAGCGAGCACGAGGCCTGTAAATAGACCTGTGATAGAGACGACGGGGAGTGATGCAACACCGACGTCGTAGAGTTGTTTTAAAAAAAGATATAAAGCCGGAGGTTTTTTAATGGTGGCTTTGAGGACATTGACGAACATGAGAGCATATTCTCCAAGTCCATCAACGAATCTGAACTTCTCTCTGAGCCATGGGCCTAGGGGGACTTCTTCTTCCTTTTCTGATTCCATTTTGTCATCATACATATTTCAGGATTTTTCGGGGGGATTTCATTGAGGATTCAAAATTTTACTAGCCGGAAATAAAAAAGAGCCGCAGAAATCTGCGGCTCTTTATGTAACAGAAAAGATTTAACGTTTAGCGTTGTCGAGGATTTGCGCAAAATGAATATTTTATCAATGGCAATTATTCAAGAGTGTTCGTATCTTCTCTGGGAAAAAAGGAGTGATTTTATGGCAATACCAGCTTTAAATTTTACTGGATTTGTGGAAAAGAAAGGTTTGTTTTCTTACAGAGAACTATTTGCAAGCGAAGCTAGCCTTCTTAAGGGCAAACCCCTCTGCCAATATCTTACTGATATGGACTTACAGGAATATGAGGCTGTAAAATTAGAAAATGCTGAATTTGGAAAATGGGATGAAATAGCTCTTTCAACAATTGCCATAACTGGACTTGCTATAGGGATAATTGCAGCTTTTGGATTTTTCTTTGCAGATAAGATTTCTGAAGCCTTACCTATTAGTAACAGTGAGTCAATTATGAGTACGAGTGGCGCAATAGCTATTGGCTCCAGTGCAGCTGGTCTTGGCGCTATGCTCACGGAAGATAAAAAATTGAAAACTAAAGTTAACCCAATTTACGATAATAGATTGCTACGCTTACAGGATAAGGTAAGAACTTTAGAAAGTAGAATAGCTTTAGTACAAGACCTCCAGGAAAAAGAACAGCTTATGCAAGCTAAGGATCATTTTTCTTTAAAGCAACAGCGTTATCTGGCGGAAAAGGTTAATGTTATCAATGTGAAAAAATGACTAAATGATAAAGTTTCATTCCATAGTTCTATATGAAATAAATTTAACTAAAAAGCACAAAAAAAGAGCCGCAGAAATCTGCGGCCCTTTATGTAACAGAAAAGATTTAACGTTTTGCGTTATCCAAGATTTGCTGATGACGTTGCATTGCACTCTCTAAGCCTTGGAGGAAGGTCGCTTGACCTTGGTTAGAGGCTGCGAGTTCAGCAGCAGCATTGTCGATTTGTTTTTGTGTGGCTTGCTGATCAAATCCACTTGCATCAAACCAAGCTTTGGCAAACTCGCCGGCTTTTGAACTCCATTGGATGGATTTTGCTGCATCGGCTCCTAAAGCTAGACCTCCCACAAACCCGACACCAGGAAGCAGGGTTTGGCATGCGAGTCCCACATAATGGGTATGTTTTTGAGCAGCAAAGCAGGCTTTTGTTTTTACGACGAGATTGTCGAGAAGTTCGCAAGAGACAGGTCTTTGAGTTGCAACTGTACTGCGGACGGCTAAAAGAAGGTTTTCAAATTCACGGGCTACACGTACCATTTTTTTCTCCTATTGCGCCATTGCGGCGCTATTTTCTTTATTGAAATTTTGCAAAGTTCTTTTTGTTTGTGAAGCAAAAGCATTCGCTCTCTCACCCAGGGCTTCATTTCGCCGGGTTATCGGTTCAATTTGCTTCGTAGCAATTGTTGTTCTGCCTCGGACATCCAAAAGACTGATATCAGCGAGTCCTCTTCTATAGTTGGTATAAATCGTTCCTACCCGCAGAGTGGTGTCGATAGAAGATAGGATCGAGCTGATCCAGCTCATCCATTCGTGCTGCTGCAGAGGCACAGAAAGCATATTGTAGCCTGTATAACTTATATTGAGAATTGAAACGGCATAAGGAAGCAGATTTGCGCTGTATTCAACTGTCTCATTTCCAAAGGAAACAAGCTTAGAAAAAGCAGTCCAAGCGCCGAGTTGTTCCATTAAAGCATTTCCAAGGCCAATTGAGCCCGATGCGACAAATTTCCAGCCATCTTCGCTATCATTTGCCACTAAATACATGCCGCCAACAATGGAAGCTGCAGCTGTAGTGATCGTCATCAGGAACCGGTTATAGCCCCAGGCATTCTGAGTTTGAGTTGCTTCAACGACTTTTTTCACGGCGTCAAGTTCGTCGAGCATCAGTTGATCGAGTTCTTGATGAAGACCGCGGAGGGGCTTCATATTCAAACGCGTCTTCCGATCGTTGACCTTTTTGATGTCTTCACGCAGCTGAAACAGCTCTTCTTGAACGGTCCCTTTAGGGAGTGAAGAAATCTCGGGGGATGTCGAAGATTCAACTGAAACTCTTTCAACCATAGTTCTTAAGCTTTATTTGCTCGTTGATTGATGCGGTCGATCAGATCGTTAGCTGTTTTCAAGATCTCTTTCCAGATTGGGATGAGCTCATGCCAGTCTTCGAATGCACGGTTGATCATGACAGCCATTTCATTGACATCGTTTTGGAGTCTGTCGCTGCGTCTTGTAAAGACTGTGCAGAGTCTTTCCGCTTCATCACGAGTCCACGTTGTGCGAGTTAAATACTCATGAGGGAAGATCTCTCTCATTTTTTCAACGAGCTGGCTTTCGTCAGCGAGGTTGATTTCTTTGTTATGAGGGTTGGAAAGCTGATTGCTAATGTGCTCGACGAAATCGGTGATAGTAACGACTTTATCTTTTATTTTCGCCAATTCGCCGTTTTTCACGTGGATTTCATTTTTTTTGGCATTTTCAGTCTTCATTGCAAGTTCAACGAGCAATAAACGGACGTTGATGTCTGCGTGGTGTTTTTCTTCGACGATGGCCAAATGTTCTGGAAGCTCTTCAGGGCCCTTGATAAACGGCTCTACTGGTTCGAAAATGGGTTGTGTATTAACTGGTGGAAGTACTGCAGTCATAAGATCTCCTAATTTTTTATTGCCATCATCTTAACATTAAGAAGGGGTTTTTGGAATTAATAATTTTTGTTCCACTTAAAAATATACTTACCTTGGTCATTAAAATGGGTTTCAGCCTGGAGGACAAAACCTCCCTTGAGTTCGACTTCAACAATAACATGACTTTGTTCGGTGCTTTGAGACAAAGTGATCATGACTCCTTCTGTCAGATATTTGCCGATCTGGACAGAGACTTGACCTGTCTCTTCATTAGCAGAAATACCTAATCGATCGATGCCAAGATTTTTGTGGATCGTCTCTAAAAGATTAGGTCCTGAGCCTCCGGAAAGACTAATAATTGTGTAAGCCAGCTGACCAGCTTGCGAGACATTGAGTTCGGAGACATCTTTATTAAAGAGGATTCGAGCGAGGATCGAACTTGTAGGTAAAGGCGGATTCGATTGGAAGTTGAGTTGAGGAGATTTGAAAGATCCCCGGAAGGTTACTGTGACGCTGATATCACTCAGGTCTAAGTTGCTGGTGAGGTTGATGAAGCTATCTCCTTCAGTAAAGGAGACTTCTCCCTGGGTGATCTTAAAGTCTTTGCCGGCAAATGAAAATTTCCCTTTATCGGTCTTTAGTGAACCGATGGTGGTGACATCAAAATTTTCTCCTGTCAGATGGATATCGCCAATGAGCTCGGCATCGATTCCATGGCCTGTCATATGAATGTTTTTTTCTCCTTGGATCTGCAAATCGTAACGGAAAGGATAAGGAGTGCTGGGTTGGACAGGGGAGACATACGATTCAGGCTGATTGATAAATGTGACAGGAAGGGTGGGAAGATCGCTGGGAAGCTCGTCAGGGATTTGGATTTCAGCTTCATCAATCGTCAGTGTTCCTTGAGCAAGGGTCTCATTGAGATTACCGGTGAGTCTAAAAGGTCCGCTGCAAGCGGCAGCAAGCCAGTCAAAATGCACAACACGGAAATGAGAAATATGTCCTTCAACAGAGAAGGGGAGTGTCGGTTCAAGCCGGATCTGGCCCTGAGCTGAAGCAGTTCCTTCCACTTCATCGGTTAAGTCGATGTGATGGACATCAATAGTGCTTCCATTAGCAAGAGATTCGAGATGGATGTTTTTCAAAGAGATGCCAATGAAATAGTTCTGATAAAACCCATTTTGAATCGAAAGCGGTCCAAAAAGCGTGGGCTTATCGAGCGTTCCGCTACTAACTAATTTTGTTGAGAGGAATCCTCCAAAACGTTGAGTGCCGATGTTGATAAAGTCAAAGAGCTGTTCGATATGGCCTTCAATGGTGCATTGAGCGGCCCAAGTTTTATCCCGATCGACATCAAGCCGGAAGGGATAGACTTGATAAGAGAGAGGAATGGTCGCGGAAAGTTCAACAAACTGCTGTCCAGTTGCCACGATATGGGAATGGAGCTGAATCTTATCGTGATTAAGGTTGGCTTGGAAGGAAGCCTTTGTCTGGATTGGGACTGTAGATCCAGCGGGGAATATATCGGCGTGTTCTAAAAGGAGATTAAAATGGCCGGTAAGATCGTTATTAGTGCCTTCAAGAGCCACATCAATCGAAGAGAGCCCCTGCATAGAAAGACGGGGAGATAACAAAGTGAGGAAATCAAGAGGGAAATGCTGGGCCTCGACGCGAATAGTTGAGCTTTGAGGAGTGACTTGGAAAGAAGAGTGGATATAACCGTCGTCTAAATTTAAACGGAAATCAGAAAGCGCAGCACCATCTTTTTGTAGATTCAAGATGAAAGGCTGCTCGAGTTTCAGGTTTTTTTGTAGCAGAGTTCCATTAAAACTATCGCAATAAAATTGAAAATTGCCTGGTCGATAAGAAAAATGCCCCTCTGAAGAGACATCGAACGGATTTTTCCATTCGCCTTGGGTTTTTAGGGCATAGGTCCAATCGCGGGAGTTCCAGCTCATGGAATATTTCCCCGAGGTAAAATAGATCTCGGCAAGGTAAGATTTTTGGATCTCGATTTCGAGTTTCCCTTTGATTTCTTTAAAGATATCAGTGGCAAAAAGATCGATGACGACTTGATCTGAAATAAAAGATCCTGCTTTGCATGATTTAGCAATTGCATGCGAGGAAATATCACTGCCTTTAAAGTCGATCTGACCTCCGATTTGTCCAGCGATTGGAAGGGAAGTGAGCTCAGAAAAAAGTTTCAGATCGTTAATTTGAAAAGCAATTCCACCTGAGAGATTTGTCTCTGAGGGAAGATCGATGCCGAAGTCTCCAGTTACCGAGCTCTCAGGGGCTTGGAGAGCTAAATTTTGGAGATCTAAACGGTCGTTGTGGTATTTGAATGCGCTGTTTCCTTTAAATCCTAACTCGGGATTAGCAGCAGCAGTTTCAAACGTTCCATTCCATCCTTCAGGGCCGCGCTTTGCCTGAAGATTGAAATAGCCGTCATTAAACATCGCCTTCCTGAGGTAGAACGTGTCGCTTTGCATTGCAAGACGGCAATCGTTTTCATTCAGATGGAAATCTCCTTTGATCGTGCCTTCAATATAGGGCGTTAGATTTGAAAGACGAGAAAGTAAAAATGTAAAGTCGAGATGCTGAGGGACAAAGGCTGCGTCGAATTTTCCATTTCCTGAAAGGCTTAAGAGATCGCTTTGTAAACTCAATGATGGAACATCCAAAGACCTATCAGAAAAAAGAGAGAACTTAGCGGCTAAGTCCAAGTTTTCATCAAGCTTTTTCAGCTGAGGGTAAGAGAGGTGTTTGACCTTCAGTTTAAGATCGCCAGTAATCGGATCGACCAAGATCGGATTGTGCGGAGATGCAAGAACATTTTTCCAGACTTTCCAAGGTCCCGCTAAAGAAGTTTCTAAATGGAAGGCTGTTTCAAAAGGGATCGCTGCGAAGGGAGCAAAAGCTTTTCCTGACCGGACCTCGAGGTTTAGATGGGTGGCGACTTGCTCGGTTTTTTTATCTCCCTGAATGAAAGTCGTCAGATCTAGATCCGGAGAATGGATTTTAGCAAAAAAATCGAAGGCTCTTTTTCTAAAATTACAACTGCCAGATAAAGTGTAGGTAGCTTTTTCATCTGTTGTTAAGTTGATTGCCTCAAATTGATTTAATTTCAGCATCCGGATGGAAAAATCTGTCGGCAGCCCTATGAGGGAAGATGGGGTCTTATCACTTTGCACGAATTTATAAACGGAATGATCAGCGCTCAAATAGCTTATTCTGATTTGTTTTCTTAAGAGAGGCATGATCGAAAGCCTAAGTCGGATTCTTTCTATTGAAATAGAATCGGTATCGGTCAGTTGGATATAAACGTTTGTAAGCGTCCACTTAAGAGGAAGTTCGCCTTCGATTTTTTCGATTTTGAGCTTGAGGCCCTGTTGCAGAGCGATCTCTTCTAAAACCGTGCCGATTTTGTCTTTGCCCCACTGGCTTTGGACTAACAGTATCAGGCCTAGCATCAGCGCAAGAACACAAGCTAAAGTGCTTAATATCCATTTTAACAATTTCATCAGAAAGTTTGACCTATGCTAAATAAGATTCTATATTTCGGATCGATGTGTTTGCGTCGATCCAATGGAAATGCTAAATCGAGCCTCAAGGGACCTAAAAAAGTAAAATAACGAAGTCCCAGTCCCACCGATTTAAACCATTTCTCATCCATATTTGGAAACGATGTCAAATAGACACTTCCCAAATCGAAAAATGGAACTAGCCCAATCGTACTGCTGACTCTAAAGCGGGTCTCAAAAGTATAAAGGATTGCGGACCTTCCACCAATGGGTCGATGATGGTGATGCAGCGGACTGACGGAATGATACTTGTAGCCTCGGAGATCTTGGTCGGAGCCTCCCAGCACTCTTTTAGGAACAGGTACCGCATCTAAATTTGTGCTGATAATCGAATCGACCATGATCTGCTGAGCTAGCACTAGGATTTCCTTTCCGGGCTTTCCTCCGACCACTGGAAAATAACACATATAAGTGACGTTATTGAAGAGGTAAAACGGATTGCCATGCGATACATTGAAAGTCGGAATCGTTTTAAAAACCAGCGTTGCTCCGCGCGTTGGATTGAGGAGATGGTTTGCAGAGCTCCATCTAAAGTAAAGAGGAACTTCTAACAGAGTAAAATTTCTATTTCTCACAGAATCCGCAACAAAAAGCCTCTCGCCTTTAAGCCCT
>CAZBCR010000063.1:0-8514 GCA_964490565.1 uncultured bacterium | reverse complement strand
AGGTGAGACAGCCTCTTTAGAGTTGTCTTCGAGTAATTCTTGGTGTAATTTTGCAGCTTTTTGCTGAGCTTTTTCTGCTGCAGATAGTTGGGGATTTTGGGAAATCTGAACAGCATGTAAAAATAAGGCGGCTGTTGCTGGTTTGACTTTTGTCAGATGAAGGGAATATTCCGGAGATTCAATTTTTAGACTGGGCTTTTCTGATAGAGGATTTAATAGAGTGACTGAAAAAGTGCTTAAATTGAGAAGCTGCTCTCTATATTTAGCTTCATTGGCCTGAATTAAGGCGTCAAAAATTGTGGACACGGCTTTGGAGAGTTCTTCTTGACGCGCATTTACAAGGGCAGGCCGAGCATCTAAGATGCGTAGGTTTAATGTGCCGGGCGTCTTATTGAAGAAAAATGTAATTTCTTTAGTTGTCATAATAGTATCTGTGTGTTTATTAAATTAATGATTAATTATAACACAAATATTTAATAAATACTATTATAACAATAATTTTAATTACTGCTATTAAGCTCTTTCTTCTCTTTGATTGTCTTCTTCTATAAGTTCTTGAGCTGCAGCCTTTAAGGTAATCAGGCCTTGTTCAAAGCCGATCTGTTTAAGAAGCTGATCTAGGTAGTTAAGCTCTGTAAGTAGTTGATCATTAATGGTTTCTAGTTCAGAAATCCTTTTTAACATCTTTTCTTTTTCCATAATTGCCTCCTTGCTGTAAAGTCACAATTTGAGATATGCAAGAACCGTGCCAAGAAAAAAGGAGAAAAATATGAAAGGGATTAGTGCTGTATTAGGCTTAGCTCTGTTAATGGGTTGCAACAATTCTGACAACGATTGTCCTCGTAAAGACAAGAGCTGTGGAAAAAGTATCACAACAACTGAGGCTCCAGTTGAGCAAAAAGAAGCTGCTCAAGAAGTTGCTTCTGTTTTGGAGAGCGAAACTCCTTCAAAATAAAGGAGTTGTCTTTTGAGGGATGGGTCAGGTGTATACCGGCCTATCTCTCCATCTGATCGAATCACACGGTGACAGGGGATAAGAAGTGGGAACAGATTGCCTCGGCAGATATTGCCGACAGCTCTCGCAGCCCGAGGACTACCGACACCTTTTGCCACATCCTGATAAGAACACACAGATCCCCACGGGATTGTCTGTAAAAATCTAAGAACATCGCCTTGGAAGGTACCCTGAGGTAAAGGTAAAGAGAAGGGTAGAAATTGTCCCTGTGCGTAGGCTTTTAACCAAGTAGTAAGGGGCCCCATTTGATCTTGGGGGCAATCTAGGGATAAATCTTGAGAAGAAAAAAGGCTGATTCTCGCAAGAGAACCAGCCTTAAAGTGGGCCTGAACCCGGATGCCGGGCTTAGGTGCAATGATTACCATGCAACAGCGGGGTTGATCTTATTGATCATTTCATCGAGTTGATTGAGCTCGTTCCATTTCGCTTCTGAAACAAGGCTTCCATCATAGAAGAACTCAACTTGTGCAATTCCATCAACATAGTACTTCGAAGGACCGTGCTTGTGGTTATTTTCCCAGACGATCTCTTGGGAGACGACATTGCCATCGATATAGTGGATTTCAAGGCCGTTTTTCTGACCATCTAAATAGTGGACGTCAACATAGCGGGCGCCATTTTTGTAGAAAGTCGTTTTGCCGTGCATTTTGCCTGCAACATACTCTCTAACGGCAAGCGGTTCGCCAGTTTCATTAAAGCTTTTCTTTTCACCATGGAGGAGGCCTCGTGCATAATAGGCTGTGCTTTCAGGAGCTCCATTAGGATAGAAGGTGTCTTGTTTAGTAATGTAGCCTTCATCGATTTCCTCGCGGGATTGCAAGATTCCTTTAGTATTGCGTACAACGCGGGTTCCTTTGCCTTTTTGAACACGAGCTTCGACTTCATTGTTAATAGTGAAGTATTGCGCTTCAACGAGTTCCTTTCCTGCGAATTCTTCAATCGAAAGAGGTGTTCCGGTGGTATACCACTTTGTTGAAATATGTCGGGTGGGAGAAAGGACGACTTCTTCACGGAGAGGTACTCCTGATATATCATAGACGATCTCTTTAACAAGATTGCCTTCCTTGTAAAGGAAATAGGTTTCTACTGTTTGGCTATCTGGAAATGTATGCGTGCTAGAACCATGCAAAAGTCCATTTTCATAGGTTGCTGTGATCGTCACACCATTTTTAAGAACAGTGATGACTTGACCTGGATATTTTTTTGATTCGAATTCATCTTTTGAAACAGCATAGTCATACTTATGAATATACCGCGTCGAGACGACGTTGCATTCTTGGTTGTTTTTGCAGCAACCAGTCAGAAAAAGACCGAGAAAGCCCAGTAAATAGAGATAGCGGCTCATGAAAACCTTCCTTTAGAGTATGTTTACGAAATCAGAAATTTTTAGAAAATAGAAATGTCTAAGTTTGTGAACACGCTCTTGTCCTCATAATAAGCAATCGCGCAACTTTTCCGCTACAGAATGTGTGAGTTTTTGATGTTCTTGCTCTACAACTTCGAAAGCCATGGTCTTGGAGGGATCCCGATAACAGAGCCGGAAGGTCGCATTTTTGCGGTCTTTGCCCAGTTGATCGCTAGTGTAAAGATCTAAAAGATAAAAATGTTCTAGATAAGGAGACTTCGTCCGTTCGATTGCTTGAGCAATCTGCGCGATCGGGATATTTTCTTTTAAAGTCAGGGTCCAGTCTCTTTCTGAAGAAGGGAAGGCTGCAAGCTCAGAAAAGTTTTTACCTTTTTTCTTGAGTAGCAGGATGTCATTTAAATTCAGTTCTGCAAAGTAGACTCTTTGTTGAATGTCGAGTTTTAAAAGAAGCTGGGGATGGACCTCGCCGATGACTCCCACTGTGACATCACCGCTTTTGAGCTTAGCTTGGCGCCACGGATGGAGCGTATGAAGATGGGCAGGCTCAAAACTATAACGAGCAATACGCAAAGCATCACAGAGATTTTCAACCATCCCTTTCAAATCAAAGAAATCAAAATCTTGAGGTTTTCGATCGAAATGGTGCTGCCGGCTTTTTCCCGTCAGCAAAATACCAGCGCAGGAAGCTTCTAAGAGTTCGTTTTTTTCTCGGAAATGGATTCTGCCGACTTCAAATGCCGCCAGGGTATCGACTTGGTGATTGATATTGTGCTTCACAACTTGGAGCAGGCCGCCCATTAAAGAAGTGCGGAGGACCGATTGATCAATCGACCTTGGATGGAGTACATGGATGGTGCTGTTTTCTGGAAGCCCTTTTTCCATGGTCAGCTCTGACAAAGCGGGGCTGATCAGATCGCAGGTGACGCATTCTTGCATACCCTGTTCCAATAAAAGGTCTCGCATCTCCGTTTCTAGTCTATATAGAGGAGCATCGGCAAGAGCCGATCCTGTATAAACAGGAGCCTTTCGAGGGATATTATTATAACCATAGAGGCGTGCGGCTTCTTCAACGAGATCGATTTCTTTTAGAAGATCATTTCTATAAGTTGGAACAACCACTTCTAAAACATCGAGAGGAGTTACTTTGACTTGCATCTCGAGTCTTTCGAAAAGGGAAGTCGCTTCGCTTAAACTTAAAGGAAATCCTAGCAGTTGTTGAAGCCGGGAAAGTCTGCAGGGGATCATGCGGCGAGTAAAAGCATGTTCTTTGATATCGACCAAAGGATGGACTTCTCCACCAGCGAGCTCTTGGATGAGCTGAGCAGCACGGTCTAGAGCATGGACGGTATTTGCTGCGTCAATCCCGCGTTCATGCCGGTAAGCGCCATCCGTTTTTAGGTCGAGCAGGCGGCTGGATTTACGGATCGATCTTGCTTCAAAGCTAGCGGATTCAATCAGAATATTAGTGGTGTTTTCTGTTGTCGATGAAAAGAGTCCTCCCATGATGCCGGCAATAGCGAGTGGTTTTTCAGCGTCTTGGATGAGGATTGTCTGCGGAGGGATTTCACGATTTTTTTCATCGAGGGTTTGCAAAATGGTTGGAGCTTCAGTAGCACTGACGATGATTTTTTCTTTGATCTTATCGAGATCGAAGATATGGAGAGGCTGCCCACATTCCCACATGACTAAGTTGCTGACGTCGACGACATTATTAATAGGGCGAAGTCCACAGGCTACAAGCCGTTTTTGGAGCCACTCAGGAGAAGGCCCGACTTTAATTTGAGTCATGATTCTGCAGGCATACCGAGGGCAAAGTTTTTGATCAGGGACTTCAACCGTCATTTTTTTATGGCCCGTCTCTTTAACATGAACGGCAGGACGCTTAGCGACTGTTTTATAATAAGCAGCGAGTTCCCTTGCGACTCCTAAAGCACTTAAGACATGGCCCAAATTTGGCGTCAGAGAAATATCAAAAACGGGATCTGTGACATAAGTAGAGAAATCTGTTCCTAAAGTTGAATCTACAGAAAGTTCTAAGATGCCATCAGCCTCTTCAGAAAGGCCCAGATCTTTTCCTGAGCAGAGCATGCCGGACGATTCAACATCGCGGAGTTTACTTTTTTTGATTTTCCAGCTTTTCCCTTCACCATCGGTCAGCTCAGCTCCAATGCGAGCAAGAGCGGTGACGAGTCCTGCGCGGCAATTAGGAGCAGCGCAGACAATCTGAAATGTTTCTGTTCCGTCAGTGACTTGAGCGACACGGAGACGGTCGGCGTTAGGATGCTGCTCGGCTGAAATAATTTTTGCGATGACAACGCCAGTGAACGCTGTTGTCAGGCCTGTAATTTTTTCGACTTCAATACCCAGAGACGTCAAAGCATCAGAAATCTCTTGAACTGGTGCATTCAAGGGTAAAAACTCTTTCAACCATGAGAGTGGGACTTTCATTTAAACGTTCCTACAGCTAAATTAATATGAAAAGTAAGGATAACACATTTGAATACTCCTCTGCAAGAACAGTGGGCGAAAAAAGGCCGTTTTTTAACCCAAGCCCTGATTTTCAGCGGTGCGCTGAACATTGGTCTTCTCACGTCTTTTTTTTACTTTATTGTGCGTGATAAAAAAGCGTCTGTTGCCTTTGAGCTTCAGCCCCATTCACAAACTCAAAAACAACTGACTAATGCTGAAACAATTGCCCATTTTGCGACGATGTCTTATGGAGAGCTGATCGATCTCTTGAATAATCAAGAGACCGTTGAGGCAGGGTATAAAAAAAGAGATTTGGCGCTTGCTAGTTTAGCGGCATTCCACTTTGTGAACTTAGAAAAAGCCCTTCATGGATCTCCCTTACAAAGAAGACTGCTATCGTATCAACGCAAGGACGGTCCTGAACAAGTCGACATCACGATCTATCCCGGTTTAACAGAGGATCAGTACCAAGGAATTGTGCAATTTATTAAGACTGAAAAATTTCCTTTCACAACAAAGGGACTCTTTTTTGAACTCAAACAGTCGAAAATGCCTCGAGATCCTTCCCTTCTTGAAGCGTTTTATCTGACGCCTGAGTTTACGACTTTGATGACACTTTTCAACCGTGCCGGCGTCCCTTTACCTTCCGAGTATGTCATTGAAGTGATCTCACAAGGAGATTGGTCTTTGGTTGAACAATTCACCCAAGAGCAAAAACTCTCCCAAGATCTTTCACCGCTTCGTTTAAAAAATCTTTTATCTAATTATGTCCGTTACAGATCTGTTCTGGCGGCAAAAATTCTTTTGGAATGGGACCGGGAATTTATTCTCAAAAAACTCGAAGATTCCGATTTGATGACTTTTCTGGATCTTTTTTCTTCGAAAACAGGGACATTGGAGACTTTTCTAAAAGAGATAATCACCAGTCCTCGTTCCGATGCAGTTTGGAAAAAAGCAGCTGAAAAACTCTACACCTTTGCAGGGCTTCCCTGCCCTGATCCGTATGATCATCTGGTGACGTTGCAGACTTTTGCTAAAGACCGTTTGCCAGCCCTAGCTCAACCTACTGTGGAGCAGCCGATAGCGACAGCATCGGTGGCCGCAGTTGTGAAGAAAAAAAGAACTCATATGGTTCAGTCCGGAGAAAATCTTTGGAAAATTGCACGTAAATATAAAGTGTCGATCGATGCGCTCAGAAAAGCCAATCGTCTTGATACCGACAAGCTAAGGCCTGGCAAAGAACTTGTCATCCCTTGACTTTCTTTTTCTTACCTAGGTCTTTTTCCAGCTGATTGATCAGTCTTTTATCTGATGAAAGCGAATAGACTGAGACGATTCTAGCTACCAAGATGGCGATATAGAATTGGCCAATAATTCCTTCTAAAACAACCGCTGTTTGGCTGACATCAAGGAGGGGTGTGATATCTCCGTATCCAATGGTCAGCAGCGTAACAAAACTGAAATACATGAATTGTGAAAGATTGCGGCTAAATGTAACAAATGTTGAATCCCTCACAATCAGGTGGAAAGATCCAGGAGCCAGATACTCGACGAGGTAGTAAACATAAGCAAAAACAAAAGCGATCATAAAATAAGCGCAGACGATTCCCCTCAGCGTCTCTAAGGTCACTCTGGCGCGTTTAATCACATCATACAGAGTCGATATCGTACAAAGCGTCATGAAAACGATTGCAAAACTGATAGTAATTACAAACAGAGTATTGGAAGGATGAAAAAGCTCATACCACCCAAAAAGCAATGTCGGAAAAGCTAAAATAAAGGCTGAGATTCTTACCCATTTATGGTGTTTGCAATTAAAAATCGCAGACAAAAAAGTGAACGTAATAAAAAACTTCCAGAAGACGAGATAAACAAGGCCCTGGTCGTAAGGCCGCATTGCAAACAAAAGGCAGAGAAAGAAAAGCAGGTAAGTATAGTACCCGCTTACCACCGTATGGAAGAAATGCTTCAGTGCTTTCATTTTTGCCTCTAATTGTTTCTTAGCAAATTACAGACTTCTCATGAATAGCCTTCTTGAATTTTCTTCCCAAGAAGATAGCGATCACAAACCATAGTCCGAGCAATGGGAAACAAATCACTCCGCTGAGCATCATATAGTGAGCTCTTCCGACAATCGCGCCAAATCCTTTTTGAAGAGGTGCGAGCGACATATTGAAAACAGAGCCGGCTTGTTTGGAAGAGCGGGACCCAAACGTTTCGATCCAGGCTTGCGCTTTGAATTTGACATCGGGCGTCGTCGGAATATAGAGCTGCTTCAAAGCAGGGCCGTTCAAAGCGTAATTGATCGCTTTAGATCCGACCATGAGTGTAAATAGGAATGCCAAAGAATCCATGCTTAAAAAGCCAACAAGCGCGCCTCCAACGATAACAGGCATCGCTGCTAAGGCAACGCCTACACCTAAATACCGTGTGACGTTACTGATACCGAGCAAGAGGCAGCCTAAAGAGATAACGTTGACGCTAGAGCCATAAAGACTTAAGTAATGGCTTAAGGCAACACCTGAATAGACCGAGCTTGCAGCCACTTTGAAATTGAAATCGAAGATCGTGACAACGACTTCATAGATAAAGTTAGCAGCAAAGATCCCCAAGAGATAGCGATGCTTTAAAAGAAGCTTCAATCCTTCTAAAAAGCCAGGTTCCTGCTTATTTTCAACTGCCTTTTCGTTTTTTCCATGAAATGAGGCCAGCAAATGCGTAGGTGTCGCTTTCAGAAAATACTTAAAGAGGGGAAGAATAAGTAAAATAAGTACGCTCAAGATGACCATCGAGAGTGCATCTGTCGTCAGGCCTAAACGATGAGGGAGTCCTCCAATACCATAAGGGCAAAAGATTCCACCGATTTGTCCTATTGCAACAACAAGAGGAAAGCCTCGTTTAGCGGATGTTGGATCAGTCGTATCTGCGGCAAAAGCCCAAAACAGCGCGACAACTAGCGACCCGAAGCTTTCTACAAAGACATACCAAACGTATCCTATACCAGTGGTTGCCCACGATGAAAGAGTTCCTCTCTGAGCAATCTCTTCTGATGATCCTTGTACGAAAAACATGCAAACGGCAAAAAATAACACAGCTAAGCCGTAAAAAGTCGGAAGAATTCTTAACATCTTCTCGCGGGACGTCTTTTCTAAAAGTTTTGTATAGAACATCACCAGCGGCAGGAGGGCTATGACTGAGACGGTTTTTGCGTAAGGGAGCTGGAGCTTGCCCGCCAATTGAATAAACAGGGCGTCTTTTAAAGGTCTTAGTGTCCAATATACCCCTATGATCAGGGCAAAGATCAGACCCATCCTCAAAAACTTTTTGAATTCCTCTCTTTCAAAATTGCCGAAGTTAAACCGGCAAATCGTTTGGAAAAAACTCAAAACCCCACTTTCCTTTGTCATACAATTTCCCTTTTAAAATTTCACAATACCAATTTCCTATTTATTTGTATTTTTGATATATTCGATAATCCAAATCGATAAAACGAATATGAAACTATCCAACTATTTGCAAAACATGCTTTTTCCGCCTTTTTTCGCAGATTTGAAAGTTGCTTCTAGGCCTACGTTTTGAAGTTTGTGCTTGGGAGCGGGGTTAAAATGTGCGAAAAAAATACATCAAAAATTGACTATTAGCTACAATCCGAATATAACCAAAA
>CAZBCR010000062.1:0-8588 GCA_964490565.1 uncultured bacterium | reverse complement strand
GAGACGAGGGATTTACAGTCCCTTGCAATTGCCGCTATGCGACACCCCCGAAGGATGAAAAGGAATGCTGGCGAAAGGAATTGAACCCTCAACCGTCAACTTACAAGGTTGCTGCTCTACCATTGAGCTACGCCAGCATAATTTAGAACTTTAAAAACTCACTCGCAAACAAAACTCCCTTCCGCTGATTATTCTTGGGCGGAGAGAGTCTTAAACTTATTTCTGCCCTACCATTCCCCAAAAAAGAAGACGGGATATAGTAACACTTATCAGTCGTATTATCGTAGCAAGCGATCCAATCTACTTCACTACTGCTATATTTCTTCACCGACCGATGATTACAGTTCCTGCAAATGACAGAAATCACTCCATTCTTGGATTCTGTATATTTGCACTGAACTTTCTCTAAAACTTGCCCCTTCAGTACTATTAGGTCGCATCTCCAGTCTTCTCCCACAGGAAGAGCTACTCTATAGCCCCTTCGAAGGATATCAGCCAAGATCAGCATTTCTCCTAAATCACCTTTAGTCTTCGTAATGGCCATCGAAGTATGCTATCACGCCTAAAGACTTTTCTTCAACGAGGAGCAGGCTCTCTTTTTAGCTAGACCACAAAAAAGGTCTAGCCTTTATAACAAACCAGATTGATATTTCTCAACTTCAAACAGTTGCGCTAGCTTGAGCCTCTTGATTAGCCTCTACAGGAGAAGCTTCAGGAGGTTTCGGGTTTGTTATGGGAGCCACATGCCGTTGAAAAAAGGACGACATTTTATTGACTCCGGACAAAACCTGAGCCGATCCAAGCGTCTTCTTTTGAGTCTTGGATTCACAACATTTTTTGAATTTCTTCCCTGATCCGCAAGAACAAGGGTCATTTCTTCCAATTTTTTCCATAGATGGGAAAGGATTATATATCTTAAAACCAAATATCCGATACAATTTTCCGCCTATGGATTTACCAATCGCTACTCCACCCTGGACAAAGCTCGGCAGCAAGATCGAAAGTATGTGCCGTAAAGCTTTTTTTGAATTCGATCTCTTAGAAGGCGAAAACAAGATCATGGTCGCCCTCAGCGGGGGCAAAGACAGCCTGACGCTGCTCTACATGCTCAAAGCCATGTCAGGAAGAGGCTTTCCCCCTTTGGACATCCGGGCAGTCCACGTCGGCGGAGAATTCTCCTGCGGAGCATCTTTGGGTGAAAACTTTATTAAACCGATCTGCGATGCTTTAGAAGTTCCTTTGGTCATTAGACATTCCACAAAGACCAGAGAAACCCTGGAATGCTACAGCTGCTCCAGAGAAAGAAGAAGATTGATTTTTGATGCGGCAAAAGAAGTCGGTTTTAAAGTCGTAGCCTTTGGACATCACCGGGAAGACAATATAGAAACTCTCTTGTTGAATTTGCTGCATAAGGCAGAATTTGCTGGAAACCTTCCTAAAGTCCCCATGCATGACTTTGGAGTAACGATCATTAGACCTTTGATCTTCGCCTCAGAACAAGAGATCCGGGAATTTGCCAAGATGTACAATTTTGCCAGAATCTCCTGCCAATGCCCTGTGGGACAGCTTTCGAACCGAAAAAAAGTCAAAGATCTGATCTCACAAATAGAAGAGACTTTTCCCAATATCCGGGTAAATCTTGCCCAGGCAAGTCTTGAGTTTGGTTCTAAAAAAGCTTTAATTAAGTGAGAAAATTATTTCTATTTTGCTAGTATACCGATTTGGAGCAAGAAAATGTACGCTTATGAACTCTCAGCAATTGTTGTTTATTTTCTAATTCTTTTGACAATTGGCTATTACTCTTATCGAAAAAATATGTCGGTCGATGACTTTATCATCGGCAATCGGTCGATGAACTATTGGCTGACAGCGCTCTCTGCCCATGCCAGCGATATGAGCAGCTGGCTCTTTCTAGCTTATCCTGCAGCCGTCTTTTCTCAAGGTCTTTTAGGAGCTTGGACTGCGATTGGTCTCATTACCTGTATGTATCTAAACTGGCAGTGGATCGCACCGAAGATCCGGGTCGCGACAGAACAATATAACAGCTTGACGTTCTCATCATTTTTCGAAAGCCGCTTTGGAGATACCTCTGGCCTCATCCGAGTTTTTTCTGCTTTGATCTTAGTTGTCTTTTATACGATTTATATCTCAGCAGCTTTGATGGGAATGGGCGATCTTTTAACCTCTCTTTTCAACCTCAACTATGCCATCGCTATTTTGATCGGCATTGTTATTGTGGTTCCTTACGTGTTTATCGGGGGATATAAAACACTCGCGTGGATCGATCTTTTCCAAGGCTTCTTTTTACTGGGAGTCATTATCTTTGTTCCTCTCTATTTGCTGGGCGGCGTTGGAGGATTTCACGGGATCTCCGAGAGCTTTACTCTGCACCATCTAGCTAAATCCCTAATTCCCGATTATTCTTCCAAAACCTTGATCACGATCATGTCGATGACACTGGGCTGGGGCCTGGGATATTTTGGCCAGCCTCATATCGTCACAAAGTTCATGGGGATTAAAAACGTTTCAGAAATCCATAAATCAAAATGGCTCGGCATGAGCTGGATGACCCTATCCCTAGCTGCAGCGACGTTAGTCGGCGCAGTCGGGGTCGTTTTCTTTAATGGCTCTCTTGCCAACCCTGAAGAAGTCTTCATTAAGATGGTCAAAGCCTCCTTCAGTCCCTTCATTGTTGGATTTGTGCTCTGCGCTGTCATGGCAGCAACCATCAATGCAATGAGCTCTCAAGTGCTCGTGCTCACCTCGAGTTTGACAGAGGACTTTTATAAAAGAGTGTTCCGCCCTCATGCTTCTTCAAAAGAACTCCTTCACATCTCTCGTTTAGGTGTCGTCCTTGTCGGAACGATTGCTTTTTTCATAGCATTTCGAAAAACCAGCACGATCTACGCCTTGGTCAACTATGCCTGGTCTGGAATAGGCTCATCATTTGGACCTCTCGTGATCTTGTCTCTCTACTCGACACGCGTCAACAAATACGGCGCTTGGGCTGGAATTTTAGGAGGCGGTATTACCGCAGGTATTTGGCCTTTGTTCAACAGCACGATTTTCCCCATGATCCCTGGTTTTATCGTCAGCATGCTCCTCAATCTTTTAGTCTCGCATATGACACGACAGAAAGTTAAAAAGGTGGTATAATCGGCGCATGACAAGAAAACCACGCATTTTGATTACCAACGACGATGGAATCTTTGCCCCAGGCCTCAGATCTTTATGGCAAGCCCTGGTCAACTATGCTGACCTCAGCATTGTAGCGCCTGCTGATGATAATTCTGGCGCTGGCACTGGGATTACCCTCAAAACTCCCCTCCGCATCGATGTGGTCCCTTGGGAACATGAAACAAAGGCTTGGAAAGTCAACGGCAAACCCGCTGACTGCGTCAAATTAGCTCTAGGCACGATTTTAACTGAAAAGCCCGATCTCATTGTGTCAGGCATTAATCGAGGCTCCAATTCCGGTCGGACAGTTTTTTACAGTGGAACTGTTGGAGGAGTCATTGAAGGCGCTTTAAGAAAAATTCCTGGAGTTGCGTTTTCTTGCGACGACTACCAAAAGCCTGATTATAAAGCGGTCGAAAAATACGTCCTTTCCATCGTTGAACATGTCATGGAACATCCTATTCCTCTTGGAACTATTTTTAACGTCAACTTCCCTGAGCTTGAAAAGCCTATTCTAGGATATAAATTTGCTCGCCAAGGACAGGGATTTTGGATCGACAGTCCTGATGAAAGAATCCATCCGACAGAAGGAACTCCTTATTTCTGGCTCGGTGGCAAGTGGGAACACCATGATGAACCTCATGACAGCGATGTGTCACTCCTGCAAAAAGGATATATCACTGTGGTGCCGATCCGTGTCGATGAGCTGACTCATCACGATCTCATCGATAGCCATAAGGTGCTGTTTGAAGAGAAGATGAATAAGTCCTTCACATGACCTTCTCTGAAGAAGAATTCGAAAACATTCATTTCACAAAAGAGACTTCCATTGAAGCGGACCTAAAATGGAAAGTTTTCATCCGCTGCTCATTTGATCATTGTGATTTCTCAAAAAGCTCATTCAAAAATGCAAAATTCTTAGAATGTAAGATCACCGCTAGCAATTTCAGCCTTGTCCATTTAGACGGCTGCCGTTTGCAGGATTGCGTCTTTGAAAATTGTAAACTTGTGGGTGTGAACTTTTCCAAATGCGAAAAAATGTTTCTTTCTTTGAAATTCAACAAGTGTCTGATCGACACTTGCAATTTCTCAGACCTCGACCTCAAGGGAACTCAGTTTTTAGACTGCCATATCCGCCATACGCATTTTACTCAGACGAACCTTTCTGAAGCTGTCTTCACAGGATCAGACCTACAGGGAAGCCTTTTTCACAATTCAGATCTCAGGAAGGCAAACTTCCAAGGCGCTCTCAACTACTCGATCAATCCCCTCACGAATAAATTACTGAAAGCTAAATTTTCTAAGCCTGAAGTGATGACGCTGCTGGATCACTTGGAAATCTTAATTGATTAGAATTCTCTAGAACGTTCAGAAATCGGCTCGACCGAGGTTTCTTTCGGACGGCTGAACCAATGAATAAACCCGCAAGATTGACAGACATAAGCTGAACCGCTTTGGTTGAAAAACGGCACTCTAAAAAGAGAAATAAAAGTCGTCGGAATCAATGCTTCTCGCTTGTAGAAGTAATTGCATTTGCAAATCTGACAGCTTAATGGATGTGAATTAATCGACACTTTTGCAGAAACCTTCGGATGCCAAGGCGTTCCGATCTGTCTTTTCCTTTTATAAAATAGAAAAGGGATGACCAGGAATAAAAAAACCATGCCTATGATAATTTCAGTGTTGTGTTGATCCATAAGCAGGAATGGTACCACTTTAGCGACTATCTTGAAATATTCAAAAAAGAGTTTGCTGAAAATTCTTATTTGAATAATCTTGCGCCCGGAAAAAAGGAGACCCCATGTTTAAAACGATCGTATGTACCGCACTTTTACTCACTGGACTGAACCTGCAAGCAGAAACAACAGCTGCTCCACAAGAGCAACTCGATATCAACATTCCCGTTGTAGATATGAATGATTTTTACAAACCGGAAAAACAAGAAGAGTTCATCAATACACTTTATAAAGCGCTCTCAGAAATCGGATTTTTTGCCGTTAGAAACACAGGCGTTGACCGAGAAGTCATTAATAAAGCATACGCTCAAGCAGAAACATTTTTCCAAAGAGACGCCGAGTACAAAGCTCAGAGTTTTGTTCCCCTGGGCAACGGCCAAAGAGGATTTGTCCCTGGAGAAACCGCTAAAGGAACCCGTGCCAAGGACTATAAGGAGTTTTACCATCTCGGACGGGAACTTCCTCCTGAAGAACTCCTGGAATATCAACTAGCCGCTAACGTATGGCCCGATCAAGAAGGGTTTAAGGAATCACTGACGACGCTTTATTCAGAGCTCGAAAAATATGTGATCCCTCTCCAAGAAGCGATCGTCATGACGATCAACAGAGACGCTACTACGAAAATCCCTGCTGATACGCTCCATCAAACAACAAAGCACGGAGATACCCTGCTACGGGCTCTTTATTACCCTGCATTGACACAAGAACAGATCGATTCATTAGAATACCCGCTGATGTGGGCTGCGGAGCATACAGATATCGATTTTCTTTCAATTTTGCCTTTTGCAACCGCAAAAGGGTTGCAGCTTGAGATGAACGGACAATGGCTCAATGTTGTTGTACCTGAAGATGCTTTCGTTATTAATGCCGGAGACTTTCTACGAAATTTGACCAACGGCCTCTTTGTCAGTGCAAAGCATCGTGTGATGGCCCAAGAGCCTAATAAGCCCCGCTACTCGATGGTTCTCTTTGTCCATCCGACAGCCGAAACTTCGCTTGCACCTCTTGCAGGCTGCATCGAACAAACAGGCGGCGTGCAGAAATATGCTCCCGGGACAAGACTAGAGTTTTTATGGGAAAGGCTCTTGGAGCTTAAAATTGCTCCCAACCTCCTAGAACCTTATTCCAAAATGGGACATACCGAAAGACAGATCCGTTTTGGGAAACAAAGTCCTCAAGTCGTCCAGATGCTCATTGAAAATGGACTGGCCAGTGAAGAAGTTCTAAAATCCGTAGAAATCTAGAAATCAAAATTTTCACTATTTGGGCTGTGTTAAAGCCCAAATAGTGAAGACCACTAGAAAAAAAAGACTTTGGGCTTTATACATATAAAATACCCAACGGAGAAACTTGTCATGAAAATCGGAAATTTAATTATCGCTGCCCTTCTTGTGACTTTTTCTATTCAGGCTGCCCCTGCTAAAGCAAAGTCTGATTCTGATGCTTGCTGTGGGCCTCAACAATTTTCAAAAGCCTTTACAAAAGTGGCTAAACAAGCCAGCCCTGCGGTTCTCTTTATTAAAGCCGAGATCAATCCAGCCGACAACGACAATTTCGGTTACCAAGATGGCCAAGGCCCTTATTCCCCTTTTAATGACGATTTCCTTCAACGGTTCTTCGGGTTCCAAGGAAAACCGTCGACACCGCAACCTCAAATTAGCCAAGGTTCTGGCTTTATTGTCTCAGCTGATGGCTACATCATGACAAATGCCCACGTTGTCAAAGGTGCCGATAAAATCGAAGTCACCCTCAATGACGGCGAAGTCAAAACCGCGACTCTCATTGGAGCCGATCCCCATACAGACTTAGCTATTATCAAAATGGACACGAAAGACTCTCCCTTCCTCAAGCTAGGAGACTCTGAAGCATTAGAAGTCTGCGAGTGGGTCATAGCAATCGGAAGTCCTTTCCAACTTCAAGCCTCCGTCACTGTTGGTGTTGTCAGCGCAAAAGGCCGCCAAGGTCTGAATATTTCTGATCTCGAAGATTTTATCCAAACTGATGCCGCAATCAATCCCGGCAATTCCGGTGGACCCCTTATCAATCTCGACGGTAATGTAATTGGCATCAATACCGCGATTGTCTCCCGCAGCGGCGGCTACATGGGCATTGGCTTTGCGATCCCGAGCAACATGGCTAGAAACGTCATGGATCAAATCATTAAGAAAGGATCTGTCACACGCGGATTCCTCGGTGTGAGCTTGCAGCCAGTTGACAAAGAGATCGCTGCTGGATTTAATCTTTCCAAAGCCGAAGGGGTATTAGTCTCAGGCATTGAAAAAGGATCTCCTGCAGAAAAAGCAGGCCTGCTCCAAGGCGACATCATTTTAGAATATAACAACAAACCGATCAAATCGCTCCAATCGTTCCGGTACGACATTTCACTCATGAATCCTGACAGCAAAGTGAACCTCAAGGTCCACCGCAAAGGCAAGATCATGAACTTCACAGTCACGCTAGGCTCTGCTGCTGAAGGGTCTTCTCCTGCTGTGATTTCTCAAAAATTGGGTATCGAAGTCGAGAATCTCAATGGAGAACTCAGCCGCCAACTCGGCTATACGACAGGAGATGAAGGGGTCGTTGTCACTAAAGTGAAACCCGGCTCCCCTGCTGCGATGGCAGGCATCCGACCAGGATTCTTGATCCAGGCAATCAATCATAAAAAAATTGCTAATACATCGGACTATGAATCAGCCTTGAATGACACTTCTCAGAATAAAAGGGTCCTGCTGCTGGTTAGAAATGGCAAAATGACAAGATTTTATTCGATTCGCATCGATTAAAATTTTTAATCCGGACGGTTGACCTCTACCCGGCAGCCTGGTATTATGTCCGCCATGTCTATTGCCATTGTTGTCATGATGTATGCTGTTTGGTCCAGTATGTTTTCACTGGCTAAAATCGCATTGCAGTATAGCCCTCCGATTTTTTTGACCGGCTTCCGTATGATGCTGGCCGCTGTCATTCTCCTCGGCTATTTATTCATCACGAAAAGATCGTCTTTCAAGCTCGATAGAAAACAATGGCTCTCGATCGGGTTCTTAGCTTTTTTCAGTATTTACCTGACAAACGTCTTAGAATTTTGGGCTCTTCAATATCTCACCGCTGCAAAAGCATGCTTCATTTATAGCCTCTCCCCTTTCTTTGCTGCTTTCTTCTCGTATCTTCAT
Organism: uncultured bacterium; assembly: GCA_964490565.1. Taxonomy (GTDB): domain Bacteria; phylum Chlamydiota; class Chlamydiia; order Chlamydiales; family Rhabdochlamydiaceae; genus PALSA-1444. The sequence continues at coordinate 505 of CAZBCR010000062.1, read as the reverse complement.
TTTGGCGAAAAAATTAACCGTAAGAAAGCATTGGGTCTCTTAATTGGCTTCCTTGGCATCATTCCTGTGCTGACCCTCCAAACAGGTGCTGAAGATCTCATGAGCGCCTTTTCGTTCTTCTCATGGCCTACCTTAGCAATCGTCGGGGCTGCAATGAGCTCCGTCTACGGCTGGGTTTTGCTACGCCTAATCGTCAAAGATCAAATGACCTCTCCTACGATGGCTAATGGCGGAAGTATGTTGATCGGCGGACTTTTAGCTTTTGCTCATTCAGCTTTTACCGATTCTTGGACTCCTACCCCAATTGCTCTCGGATCGTTTTCGCCTTTCTTTGGCTGGACACTTCTGATGGCCTTTATTTCGAATATCGTTTGCTACAACCTCTACGGCTACCTCTTAAAGAAATACACAGCTACTTTCCTTTCTTTCATTGGATTGCTAAGCCCTATCTTCGCCTCTCTCCACGGTTGGATTTTCCTAGGCGAACCTCTGTCGGCCCTTATTT
>CAZBCR010000061.1:4744-8677 GCA_964490565.1 uncultured bacterium | reverse complement strand
CGCATCTTGGCTTCAACGACATCAGCAAGATCAAGTTTTTCACCTGACTTGAAGGTCCGTTCAATAGTGCGGCCTGTTTTTAGATGTTTGAGTTTGACTCGGTTGAAGGGCTGGCCTTTTCCGGGTTTGACAAACTCGTTGGCGATCATGGTATATGGCTCGCCATCAACTTCTACTTTTAATCCGCCTTTAAATTCGTTTGTGCTAACTTGTGACATAGTTTGTCTAGGATGACAGATTCTAGGCCTTCTGGTCAAGTCTGAGTAAGGAAATATATGGCAGAAAAATCTTTAGCCCTCCATGTCAGGCGTTTCTTCTCCGGGACGCTGCTCAGCCGCATCAGCGGAATGGTCCGTGATTTGACCATGGCGTTTGCCTTTGGAGACCATCCCTCTGTCGCGGCGTTTATGGTCGCATTTAGGTTATCAAATTTATTTAGAAGACTCCTTGGAGAAGGCCCTTTTCAATCGGCTTTTATTCCTCATTTCGAAGGACTCCGTGTCCAAGATCCCGCTAAGGCAACTTTTTTCTTTAGAAAGCTCTCTTTGCTGATTGTTCTATTATTAGTAGGAATTACGATTTTTGTTGAAGGGGGGATTGCTGCCCTGCTTTCTTGGGGGACGCTTTCCGAGGGCAATCATGAGATCGTTGCTTTGACAGGATGGCTCTTTCCGGCGATTCTGTTTATTTGTCTCTATGGAGTTAACATCTCGCTGCTCAATTGCTACGACTCGTTTTTTATCCCCAGTATTGCTCCGATCATTTGCAATGCCGTTTGGATAGGAGCGGCCTTTTTTCTAAGAAACAAAGATCCTTCGATGGCGATGCCAACGCTCGCAAAATGGATTGTGATTGGATTTATCGGCCAGTGGTTGCTCACGTTGCCGCTGACATTAAGACATGCCGCAGCAGATTGGAAAGAATGGTTTAAATTCCATATCCCCAAAGAAGTCAAAGATCTCGCAAAAGCGTTTACTTTAGGAGCAATCGGAGTCGGGGCGATGCAGATCAATGGCTTCGTTGATGCTTTATTTGCCCGCTACGCTGACATCCGAGGTCCAGCTTACCTTTGGTACTCGATTAGATTAGAACAGCTCGCCTTGGCGATCTTTGGCATTGCGTGCATCAGCGCGGTAGTCCCCAGACTTTCCCGTGCGATCAAAAGTAACGACTTGCCGCAGGCTCAAGATCTTTTTGGACTTAGCTACAGAAGAATCTTAGCGGTGATGATCCCTTGTACCTTTGCGATTATTGCGATGGGAACAGCCGCGGTGAATCTGATTTATGGAAGAGGACATTTTACAGAGTTTGCGATTGGAAAAACAACGGCCTGTCTTTGGGCGTATGGCCTGGGGCTTGTGCCAACGACTTTGGTGATTTTATTCTCTGCAATTTTCTATGCCCAGAATAATTTCCGGACGCCGATGTTCATTTCTGTGTTCACGGTCTTTGTGAATATTGTTTTCAATGCGATCTTTGTCTTTGGATTTAAAATGGGAGCAATTAGCACAGCGATTGCGACCAGTATCAGTGCTTTTGTCAATTGCTGGATCCTCTATCGCATGACTACAAAGATGGGCTGGAAGCCGGAGATTTCTCCTGCTCGGATTTTTAAAATCAGTTGTGCAGGATGTTTTGCGTTTTTATGCGCATTTACGGTCGATTATTTTTTTGCTACTCCGATGATGCTCTCTCCTTTGATGGAAGGAGTTTTGAATCTGCCAAGAGATGTTGGAACTCAGCTCATGGCATTTGTCATGCAAACGGTGGCCTTTGGAGCGGGACTTCTTTTCTATGCGTATGCTTTCAAGTGCACGGATCTTATTGAGCTCTTACAGGACTTTGTTTTTAGAAAAAAAACTTCAGAAATCGAAGCAGAGTAAATTTCTTTGGAAGCCCTTTCCTGAAGGGAGAGTCATCAGTGTGTGTCAGGAGTGCTATCATTGATGTTTAAGCGTTTGAGCTCTTTCAGATCGATTGAACTCCGAGTCGCAGGATCTGTGCCCTTTTCAACATACCACGTTACAAATCCGTTGTAGTCATAGATGTTGCCGGCGTAGAGAACGGGCTGCTTTGGAGCGATCCCAGCAATAAGGCAGGTCTGATCCTGTTCCACTAATTGATCTGACAGTGCAAGAGTCTCATATGCTGGGACAGCACAGCGTCTTTGGTGCTTGACCCAGGGATCCCAGATCTTCAAGAAGGCATCCAACATCTCATCGGTATAAGCTTTTTCGATTTCATTGCCAAATTGAGCAAGTTGAGCATCGGTAATCTGAGCGCATCCTCTAAAAAACATGTTTCTTGTTTTAACCGGGAGCTTGAAGCGATCGGCTAGGCCAATTTGAAATGCTAGATAGATCTCAATCTCATCGACCCATGTCAACGTTTTTTTGTGGGCTGTGGCTTTGCGATTGACCATCTCAAGAAGTAAGAAGCTTTTTCCTAATGCTTTTAGATCTTCAATGGTTTGTTGTGTATTTTCAAGCTTGTGCAGAAGAAGCATTAATTCGAGCTGTTCTAGAGCTGAGATAATTCGGTCATCACAGGAAGCCAGACCTCGGTGAATGATGTCGCACGCTTTTGCTTTAATCACAGCGTCTTGAGCCATCTGATCACAAGCTTCAAGAACCCTGCAAGCCAAAAGAGGTCTTGCTTGGAGGTTTTGATATTCGGCAGTTGCTGTAAGCCGGGTAAGAAATGTAACAACGTTTTTTCGGTCACGGTCTTCGACTATTGCGATCTTCGGTGGAACAAGAGCCTCATTATTGGCTGCTTTGACCCAAAAAGTCAGTGCAGCTTCTAGATCGGCTAATCTGATTGTGGGTATTGCTCCTGCATGAGAAAAGTAAAATTCCATGCCGGGAGCGTCAGCTTGACGCAGTCTTCCAATAAGATCTTGGGAAAGGCCTGTCCCTGTCAGATCGACAACTCGTCTCCTCCCTTTTTTACTAGAACCCAAAGTCGTGATCCAGTTTGGTAAGGATGTCAAATGGATGCAATTAGAAAGATTGAGGTCGCCTCCAATTTCTAGATCTTCTCGATCAGCAGGTAACGATTCCAGCTTAGTATTAGAAAGATTCAGAGCCTCCCAAACCTTTAATCCCTTAGGTAGCAATTTTAAATTAGGGCAGCGGGAAAGAGTCAGCTTGCCCATAATCTCTAACCCCAGAGGGAGTGCTTCTAAGTCGGACACAATCTCCACTTTACCAATGGCGCGCAGTCCACGAAATGAAGAAAGTCGGGAGTCGTTAAGATATAGATAGTTGTGAATAAATACAGTAATGTTGGGGGGAATTAAATGTTGATTGCTGGAAATGAATAACTCATTTAATTCGTGGCTAGTAATGTGATAAAAAGGATCAATTTTATGAAAAATAAATGCTACGATTATGACGGTTGTGGCTGTAGCTATTGGATTAATCAGTCCCAGAGTGACCACGGTGAGGGAGCCAATAATACAAAGAGAGTTCCGAAGTCTATTTTCAAGAAGACAATTTTTTGAAATTTTTACGACAATTCTTGAGGTAGCAACCCATCCCAACGCAACAAAAGCCGTCCCTAAACACAATTTGTCTAGATATAAATTGTTAGCAGAGTGGCTTAAAGAAGTTAAAGAAACATTCATTTTAATATTTCATCCAATTCATAATTGGGAACATTGTAACATTTTCTATAGTTGGTAACAAGGCTCCCTCCGTTCTTATTTGAGCTCAAATACCAATTAAAATATTTAGTTTTCATATAAATAATTTGAAACCTGATTTTCAAGGTCTGCAGGTGTTTTAAACGGCTTTAGTGAAAAGAGCTAAGTCAAAACGATGTCGGTTTGTAGAGACGAATCGGTATGTACCGGGCTCTACCACTCCTGAGAATTTCGCTGAGCAACCGTGTGCCTTTTTGGATTTCGGTCTCAGGTTTGGAGGGAAAATA
>CAZBCR010000061.1:0-4644 GCA_964490565.1 uncultured bacterium | reverse complement strand
AGATGGCGAATCAAGCGGTGCTAACGGTTGGATTTTTTTAGGATGAAGATGAAAAGGGGCAGCAGGTTTTTTTGGAAAGAAGCGGATTAAAGCAGCTAATGCGCTCAAAGCAACAAGAGCAACAAGAGTCACAAGACCTGGAATAAGAGATGGTTGGCGAAAGTTTTGAGTTATAAGTGAAAGAGATACTTTATTTACCATTTGAAACTAACCATTTTTAATTTCACTCATTTTATCAATAAAATGATTAAAAAACGATCAAATTGATAAATTAATATATAGTAAAAGCTTTAATTTTGAGATAAATAATTTGAAACCTGTTTTTCAAGGTCTCCAGGTGTTTTAAACGGCTTTAAGGAGTAGGTTTTTTTGACAGAGCCTTTCGGGGTTTGACGTTCAGTGTCCAGGGTATGAGAGTTGAATTTGAGAGAAATATACCGTTTTTGGGCAGCAAGGGTACGGATGCGGCTGAGATGATAGAGCCAGACCGTAGGAGGAGGCGGCTTGCCAAAACGGTCTTTGAGTTCTTCAAAGAGGGCATCGACTTCTTCCAGTGTGATAGTCTCGCCCAGACGATGGTAGATCTCTAAGCGGAGAGAATTTTCACGGATATACTCTTCAGGGAGTCTTGCATCGTAGGGGAATTCCATCTTCGTTTCAAAGAATGTCGGCTCGAGATGTTTTTTGAGAGCTTCGACGGTGCGTTTCAGAAGTTTGCAATAGAGATGGAATCCAATCGAAGAGACATGTCCCGATTGCCTTTGACCAAGAGTTTCTCCAGCACCGCGGATTTCTAAGTCGCGCATCGCGATTTTCATCCCGCCGCCATAGCCTTGAGCTTCTAAAAGCGCATAGAGGCGTTTGCGGGAGAGTTCAGGAAGTTCTTTCAGACGAGGAACCAAGAAATATGCATAGGCAGGACGATTCCATCTGCCAACACGGCCGCGAATTTGATAGAGATCAGCAAGTCCAAATTGATCGGCCCGGTCGATGAGAATGGTATTCGCATTGGGAATGTCGATCCCATTTTCAATAATGGTGGTGGCAACGAGGATATCTGCATCGCCTTTTTTAAAAGTATGGAACACGGTATCGATCTCATCCGGATGCATCTGTCCATGTCCTGTTACAACGCGCGCTTGGGGCATCAGTTTTTTGAGTTCATCAGAGACTTGGAAGATCGATTCAACGCGATTGTGAATGAAGAAAATTTGTCCGTCTCTAGAGAGTTCTCTGAGGAGTGCATTTGAGATCGCAGCAGGATCTCGCTCAATGAGCATAGTCTTGATTGGAAGCCGATCTTGGGGAGGTGTATTGATCACGGAGATTTCTTTGGCACCCACTAATGAAAGATATAAAGTCCGGGGGATCGGTGTTGCAGTCAGCGTCAAGCAGTCAACGCCTGCTTTGAGGGCTTTTAGATGCTCTTTAGAACGGACGCCAAATTTTTGTTCCTCATCAATAATGATCAGGCCGAGATCTTTAAATTTGACATCTTTGCTTAGGAGCCGATGTGTGCCCACGAGAATATCGACTTTTCCTTCAGCGAGTTCTTTGAGGATCTGTTTCACTTCTTTGACGGATTGAAAACGAGAAACGGCTTTCACAATGATCGGATAATTGGACATCCGGTCTGAAAAGGTCTCAAAATGCTGCATGCATAAAACAGTCGTGGGAACTAGAACTGCGACTTGTTTTTTTCCTTCAGCGACGGCTTTAAAAGCCGCGCGCATGGCCACTTCTGTTTTCCCATAGCCAACATCGCCGCAGAGAAGTCTGTCCATCGCTTTAGAAGTCGTCATGTCTTTTTTGATATCAGCAATGGCGCGGAGCTGATCTTCTGTTTCGGTATAGGAAAAATCTGCTTCGAAGTCGAGCATATCTTTGGTGTCAGCAGGGAAGGTAAAGCCGCCTTGGACAATTCTTTCTGCACTCATCCGCAGAAGATCTTGGGCATAACCAATGATCGCTTTTTGCGCGGTGGCTTTGGTTTTCTGCCAGTTTTTAGTGCCGAGTGTATGGAGTGTGGGGATTTCTTCAGAGGCTCCGATATAGCGGCTGACAAGATACGCTTGCGAGACGGGAACATAGAGTTTGCTTTTCTCGTTGTATTCTAAAGTGAGAAATTCTGTTTCGATGCCTTGATGGTTGGGTCTTTTTTCAATGCCAAGATATTTTCCAATCCCATGATTGAAATGCACAATGAGATCCCCGGGGACAAGCTCATGGAAATCAGAAGGAGGAGTGTGGTAGGTGTTTCTCCATTTTTCTCTGCGGACTTTGTGCTTATGAGTAAATTCTGTCATCGGGATGAGGATGACGTTGGAATCGGCAAGAGCAAATCCGCTGGAGAGATAGCCGCGTTCAAAGTGACACTTCGGGACTTTAACTTTTTCTTGGAGAGAGTTTTCTTCGGATTCACTGGTGCAGATGAAAGTGATATCGAGGTGGGGAGATCTTTCTAGTGTGGGGAGATAGCCTTGAACAGGAACAAACGGATGGTGCCATCTTTTTGTGTCTAAATGGCGGTGGAAAAACTCAAAAGAGAGAGGTTGGAGAGGATTTTTCCCGGTGTAATAGTCTCTGCCGACTTTTTTTCCGACTTTGACTTCCGAGAGCTCTTCCATCGACTCTTGTGTCCAGTAGACTTTCTGGAGATCTTTGATTTCTGTCAGAAGCGTGTCAAAAGTTTGGAAGAATTTTGAAGTCGCTCCTGGGAGAGCTTGGAAAGAGACGTAATGATCTTCTAAGGCTAAGAGATTGTCAAAGATGACGAGGGTATTGGGTCCGAGATAGGAAAAAAGCGATGTCGGTTCAGGGTCTTTTTTTAGAAGGGTATCTTCGTAAGCGGGCGAGATGAAAACTGAAGAGGCTTTAGAAGTCGATTTTTGTCCGATCGGATCAAAGGTCCGGATGTTATCGATCTCATCGCCGAAAAATTCAATGCGGTAAGGATCGGGGGATCCGATCGGGTAAATATCGATGATGCCGCCGCGGACGGCAAATTCTCCTTTGTCGGCAACGACAGACGATCTGCGGTAGCCGATTTTTGAAAGCCAGAGAGGAAACTCATCGAAAGGGATTTCTTCGCCTTTTGTGAGCGTACGGCAAAGAGGCTCTAGGAAAGCAGGAGAGGGAACTTTTTGGAGAACCGATTGGAGAGGGCAGACGACGACTTGAGGAGTCTTTTTTTTCAGGAGCTGGTGCAAGATCGAAAGTCGTTTACCTACGATGTCGGGGCTGGGAGATATTTCTTCACCGGGGAGGGTTTCCCAAGCGGGAAATTCCATGATCTCAGGAATTTTGAAATAAGCTGCGTCATCGAGCAGCCTGCTCATTTTGCTCTCAGCTGTCAGGATGACGATGTTTTTTCCGGTGGCTTCTTGCAAAAAACGGACCAGCAGGGCTTTGGGGGCATCCCAAAGTCCTTCCATGAGAAGAGACGGCTCTCGAGCGATTTGATCTCGAAATTGTTGTAGAGACGGGCTGTGGAAATCCATGGCGTAATTGCCCATTATACCGCTCTATGAATATTTTCCTAAAGAGATACAAAAGGATTGAATTAAAAAAATAGTAGTGGGTCTAATAGAGTCCCTTTTTAAAGGAAAAACATGTCTATTTCGAGTTCTTCAACTTCATTGCCGCAGATAGCGATCTTAGATGGCCGTTTAAAAATCGTCAGAGCGCAGTTGGATGAGGAGCTGAAAACCCCCTCTACTCTTGCATTAGAGGCACAGCTTTATAACTTGAAACTCGAAGGAAGCGTGGCGCTCTCATGGGCTGTTGCGAATATGCAGGTTGCTTATGCAAGTTCGCCATCTACCCTTGTCGTGAAAATTGATAAGTCAATTTTATCAAAATTGCAGCTCATCGAGCAAATGTACAGCGAGATAGTTCAAAATGACGCCGGGCGGCTTGCGTCCATTCCTCTCCGTGTTCATGAGCTCATTGAATCCTTCCCTTTGGACGGGATGACCAAGTTGATCCGAGCTGAGGGATGCCCAGCAGAGCTAGAGGAAGGAGGCTTCTGCCGAACGGTTCTTAAAATCCAAGGCAGGTTTCCTCATGCTGAGACTCCTCAATGCAGTCCATTTTTAGTGATTGAAAGGGCAAAACGTCCTGCAAGAAAATCGAAAGTCGGTTTCTTGGAGTTTAATCATGAAATCACATGCGATCTCAATAGGCCTGTTTGTATTGCCATGACGTTGATGGTTCCATCATTCACTCTTTTATGGCAAAAATACGAGGTGGCATATCCGGTTTTAGTCAAAGTGCTTCCTAAAAAGATTGGAGACATCTTCGTTCAGTGTGTCATAACTCCGAATACAACAGCGTACAGAAAGAGCTGTGTGACTCCTCTTTATAATGTCAGTGCGCCGATGGCTGAGCATCCGACTTGGGAAGAATGGAGTTATGAAATCAAATCCGATGAAAGGTGGTCGATCCTTCCAAATACGGTTAAGATATGTGTTCATGAGGGTTCAACAGGGAGCTATAAAATTGCGCTCATCTATTTGAGCGGATATCTCTTGAAACTGAAAGTAGTACTGGCAGCAAACGACCCTCAGGCAGAGGGCCGTTTATTTTTTACTGTGAAATATGACCAAGTAGCTAGGAATATCATCTGCGATAAAAAGACTGAAA
>CAZBCR010000060.1:3124-8694 GCA_964490565.1 uncultured bacterium | reverse complement strand
TGGAAAGCGTGTAAACACGAAAGTGTTTCGTGGGTTCGAATCCCACCTCCTCCGAATGTAATGAAGGAAGCGAGCCATCAGGTGGCTCGCGGGTGGGTGAGAAGTGAAGGCCGCTTGCGGCCGAACCGGCCCGAAATGGGAATCCCACCTCCTCCGATTTTGCTTCGCAAAAACGGAGAGAGTGAGCTGTTGTGGCATGTAAGAGAGTCTTGTGATTTTTCTTTTCAGAAAAAATTATAGATCATGTAAATGCTCTTAATGGGCTGATAGGAGCAATTTGTAGCTCTTATCCCTCTGGTCGTACATGATTTGAGGAAAATCGCCAGTGCCCTGGAATATGAAATTGTCACTATGATCGCTCTTCCAACACCTCGATACCGGGATTTCGATCTTGAGCGTTAGTTCGATGACGCCTTTAAGACACAGGTGGTTATTCTCTTCTAGGCATGAATTGATCAAAGAAGGGTGTTGTTCGATCTTTGCCCAAACAGCGTCGTCGTCAGGGTCAGCTTGCAATTGATTTTGGAGTTTGTTGCGCATCGAGCGAAAGATATTTCTGTCATTTGCACAGAGGTTTTTTAATAACTGCAATGGATCATATTTACGTTCTTCAACAATGGTTTTTAAACAACGCTTAATCTTTTGCCTTTTTTCATCCTCTGACATCTCTTCTTGTAGAAGAACGGAAATAGGGTGTTGGCGATTTACGAAGAGCGTTTCATTTTTGCGAAACTTTTCCATAAGTGCAATCGTAAATCTATCGTAAGCATCGGCTTCTTGATTAAAAGTGATGTAGTGCAAGGTGACGGGGATTGATACGGGGATTGATATACCCCCAACGAGTTGTTTTGCGTTTTCAGTGGCTATAGTGCCTGCCCAATGGGTTTGTGAAGTAGTGGATCGCTGAGCCGGAGAAGCGAATCTTTTTTCAAACCACTCGATGTAGGGCTGTACTTGATGATTGAGAGCTTCATCAGAACGAATGGCAGGTGTTTGGGCAAGATCTAAAAGAGCCAACCTTTCAATCTGTTGTTTTAAGACTCTGGATGCGCTGCTGATGCATTGAGAATCGCCCGGGTGATAAGCATAAAAGGGAAAAATGATTTTTACGATGTTCTCTGGTAAACAATTGCGTAATCGGTAATAGGCATCAAATCCTTTTTCTTGATAAGGGCTTATATAATTAGCCCCCCCCAGGGAGATGGATTGCATTTTTTGAAGGAGGCATTCTAACAAATCACTATAGGAAAAATTTGGATGGGCCAGGTTAAATTCTTGAACTAAGGTTTTTGCTAAAGGATAGCCTTCAATGCGCATTTGGATTGCCGTGATCGACACTGGGTCTTTGATAAGGGGCAATAACTGCTCAAGGAGGTCTAGATATTCTGTAGTGTTTTTCCAAAGGGTGATTTTGGTGCGATTTGGGGTCACAAATTCATGGTCGCTTTTATTTGTCACAAGATAGGAAGTCAATGTTTCAGCACAGAATCGGGTGTTGTGGAGGACAATCAACTTGTCTTCAGGTTCAAATGGTAGCTGTGTAATGGGATCTGTTTTTTCGTTAGGCGAAGGAGGATTACCAGTCGCTGGGGCAACGGCGCTCATCCGGGTTCCAGGAGTGCTTGTCGTTAGGGTTTTTTTCACAGCCCCATCTGTTTTTGCAGTTGTGTCATCTGGAGGGAGGTCTTTTTTTTCTATTGGGTGGGTAGAAGAACACCATTTTCTATAAGCTGCAACGAGAAGGGCTAAAGCGGCCAAGATGGTAAGAGCGATCGTTGTCTTGGATGAAAATTGAGGGAAGGTTGGCCTGAGAGATGCAATTCTAAAAGAAAGACTTGTTCGACTGATGTTCATAAATATCCTCAGGATAATAGTATTTTCGTGATAATTATAACATTATTAAAAATTATTAACAATTATTGTTAATCTAGTTCTGTCAATAAAGAAATTGAATTTATATAAGGCGATTAGGAGCGGTTTAATGGGGGGGGGATCCCCACCTTCTCTAAGATTACATCAAGATGTAAGCAAATTGTTTACTTTACAGCATTCCAAAGAATTTATTTTACTCCCAGGTTGATAGCCCCTGCTTAAAAATATCCTTGCTAAGTGAGGGATTGAGTTTCCTTGCTCTTGCGGTCAAGTTTTTGATAGACTGTTGTCTTTGGTTTTGGCATTTTAGGGTTTTAATTAAATCGGGCCGGAGATAATAAAGGCTATATGCGATGTCCATTCTGTAATCATTTTGATTCGAAAGTGACCGATTCACGCAATGCCGTGGAGCAGAATGCTATTCGGCGGAGAAGAGAATGTCTGGAATGCCAGAAGAGATTCACGACATTTGAAACCGTCGATCTGACAATACAAGTGCATAAGCGAGATGGAAGATACGAAGACTTCCAGCAGGATAAGTTAATCCGGGGATTGGATGCAGCATGCAGACATACACGGATTAGCCACGATCAAGTAAGGACTTTGGCAGCTCAGATTACGGCCGATTTGATGGAAAGACAAGTAAGGGAAATTGAAACGACTGAACTGGGTGAATTAGTTATTAACTACTTGAAAGAGCTGGATACGATTGCTTTTATTCGCTTTGCTTGTGTATATCGACGTTTTAAAGATATGGACGAACTGATGGACGAAATCCAGAGTATCTCCACTGAAGAAGAAGTTTCAAAGAAGGAATAACTATGCCACTAAAAAAAAGCGATATAGAACGGTTTAAGAAAAGACTTTTAGAGATGAGAGCTCAATACACCACACTGGTCAAACATGTGAGTGATGAAGTGAAATCGACAGATGAATCTAAAGGATACTCTCAGCATCCATCTGATGAGGGAACTGATGATTTTGATCGGACTGTCAGCCTAAAAGTTTCCGGAGAAGAATTTAAAATTTTAAGACAAATTGATCGTGCATTAGAAAAAATCGAAGAAAACACCTATGGCATTTGTGATATCACGAATGAAGAGATCTCCTTGCCAAGGTTAGAAGCGATTCCTTATGCAACGATGACTGTCAAAGCGCAAGACATGCTGGAGAAAGGTTTACTGCAATGATAGCTAAGGTTCTGAGTGGAGCAAAAAAAGGTATTTTAAAAAATGTAGGGGTAATGTCCTGGAAGGATGCTCTCAAGCTTTTTTTAATTGCTCTCTCGATCCTTGTAGCTGATTTTATCTCTAAAGGGCTGATTAATTTTTACTTCCAGCCCTCTGAGCTTGCTCCGACTTTTTTCCCGTTTGGGGGAGTCTCCATTTTTCAAAACCTGTTCGGCATCGATTTTTGCATCCATCATGTAACGAATCGAGGAGCTGCATGGGGAATCGGCAGCGGTTTGCAGGATCTATTACTCATTGTTAGAATCGCTGTCATCCTAGGTTTAGTTGTCTATTTGCGTATTTCACCCAAAGCGCGTGAATACCGCTATCCTCTCGTGATGATCATCGCAGGGGGCCTTGGAAATATCATCGATTATTTCATCTACGGCCATGTGATTGACATGTTCCATCTGGTTTTCTGGGGATACTCTTATCCTGTATTCAATATCGCTGATGCTTCTATTTTTCTAGGGATTGTCTGGCTGCTTTTTCACTCTTTTGTGCGTAAGAAAAATGTCAACACTTAGCCAGCAAGCACCGGAAGGGACATTTTCAGTTTCCAAATGGCTCAAACACCAAGTGTTGCTCGATAGTCCAGAAATGGAAGAGCTATGTCGTCACTTAGCTCCGTTTCATTTTTATAATGTCAGCGAGATCAAACCTCTCCAAGATTTAGAGCTTTCACAAGAGCAGTTTTTAAAATCTTACCAAGAATATATCGATATTCTCAAAGCAGGAAGAGTGCCACTGGATCGTCAAATTCAAAGACATCTTTCCTGTGCACTGACAACGGATACGAATACTCTCTATGCCCATACCATTGGGACAGAAAAGTACATGGCGAAGCCTTTAAAACCATTAGTCCAGATGCAGCAGCATCGGTTTTTTCCTTCCAAAACTGCTGGGACGATCAATCCGATGGTGATGAGCCATGAGAGCATCCACTGGGGTGTGCAACTGGCCTATCCGCAGATTTTCTTCGATGGATCTCTTTATTCTAAAGTCAGCGATGAAACGCTTTTTCCTAACACGAGGCTTTTTACCAAGCTTGTCAAATGGCTTCGTGCTTCCACGGTGCCGACGACGTTTGTTTGGGACGATAAAAAGATCTCAACGCCGATCCGTTTGGGAAAACAATGTTTCTCTTGGATCCACAATCATGCTCAATTAAAAGAACAAGGGATTACCATTCATGTCTTTTGAAGTCGTGGCAATAGGAAATGAGGTGTTAAAAGGTGTTATTGTTAATACCAACACTGCTTTCTTAAGCCGCAGACTGACAGAAGAAGGATGGGATGTTGCTTGCCAAACAACACTTTCAGACGACACCGCTTTACTGATCCAAGGACTCGATGATGCTCTCAATCGAAATCCTATTGTGATTGCAACAGGCGGTATTGGCTCCACGTTAGATGACAACACGTTAGGCTGCGCAAAAGACATTTTTGCTAGTCCCCCGCAGGAACTGCCCAATTCTGTAGGAGCTGCTCCAGGGTATTTCTTTTCAGAGAATAAGAAGCTTTTATTTTTACTCCCCGGTGTTCCTTCAGAGATGGAGCAGATGTTTGAAGAAAGCGTTTTGCCTTATCTGAAAAAAAATATCCCTGGAGAAGTGCTTCACAAAGAAGAGCTCTATTTTTATCTCTTAAAAGAAGACGATGTCGATCCGCTTTTACGGGATCTACAAAGAGAGTACAAGTTAGATATCGGGATTTACCCCTCTTATAACGGCCTTACAGTGATATTGAGGGGACCTAAGAAAGAACATGTGATGATCGCTAGAAAAGCGGTTGCTGAGGCTTTTAAAGCCTCTTTGCTGCCTGTTGCTAAGCTTGAAGAGGCGATCCAGGGCTGGATGGTCAAACAGGGTCAAACACTGGCTCTTGCTGAATCATGCACGGGTGGCTTCATGGCATCGCAGCTGACTGCAATACCGGGTGCTTCTGAGTATTTTCTTGGATCTTTAGTCACTTATTCGAATCAGCTCAAAGAAAGCCTTTTAGGGGTTTCTCCAGAAACCCTAACAAAATACGGAGCTGTCAGTCGCGAGGCGGTTGAAGAGATGTGGACGGGGCTGCTGAGTAAAACAGGGGCTGATTACGGGATCGCCGTTTCGGGGATCGCTGGTCCGGGCGGCGGGACAGATGAGAAGCCTGTTGGAACTGTCTTTTATGCCCTGGGTAAAAAGGGTGAAAAGCCAGAAGTGGCTATGTTACATTTCAGGGGTAGCCGGCAAATTGTCATTCTAAGGACCACCAAAAAGCTCTTTGGTCTTTTTCTTAAAAAAGTGCTCTAAAGCAACACTTTTGCAACCTTTTTATCATTAGCAACTTAGTGTTGCCAAACTCCTTAACATGCTTATTTTCAGTTAATTACGTTTTATTTACAAATCACTTATTCATAGTTATTTAATAGTAAAAAATTTACTTACATTAAGACGTTATTATGTTATAATTAAGTTAATAATAA
>CAZBCR010000060.1:0-3024 GCA_964490565.1 uncultured bacterium | reverse complement strand
GTAAAAAATTTACTTACATTAAGACGTTATTATGTTATAATTAAGTTAATAATAAGCGCTATTAATAAAATTATGACAACAATTAAAGGCATTACATCAGTTCCCGCAAATACAACGTTTGCTCAACTTGTCGATATTTTCGATAAAGTGACGCGCGGTGTTGGCCTTACAGTTCAAGAAAAGGGCTTTTTAACGCAGTGTTCACAGGCAGCACCTTCTGCGGCTTCTAGAGTCTGGTCTTATGTACGGACGCCTGCAGATGAAGGCTCAGTCCAGAATATCAGCTCCTTAGCTGACCGTATCCTGAATAGGGAAGTCCCCGTATCTAAGGTCTTTTCTGAAGCGGAAATAAGATTTAAGTCTTGTGAGCATCCTTCCATTAGAGAGACGGCTTCTTTTGCTAAACTCATTACCTCTTGCCTTTCTCGGGAAGACATTTTTACAAGCTTACTCAGCCGATTCCGAACACAATACAAAAAAGATCCTACTAGAGAACAACTCATTCGTTTAGTTGCACAGTGCAATGAGGCTGCTTCACCTCAAGTAGAAAATGCAGGTCAATTAGTTGCTCAAATTAGCTACCAAAATAGCAGGTTTGAAACTCAAGGTTTGTTGGATGTCAGATACAATCATCAAGGACATTTAGAAATCAGAGAAGGGTCTGTAGGTCCTTTACTGACTTGTCATGAGCAAATGCTCACTCAAGCTCAAATTAATGACATGCAAGATCTGTACTTTTCACTTTCAAAAGAAACACCGTTGAATAACTTAGGTGAAATGCTCGACTTTATCCGCTTTTTCGAAGAGCAGAAGAAAGTAAATCCTGAACTGACATTAAAACAAGCTTTAGCTGTATACACTCCTGATTTACCGAGAATTTTTGATAAGTACCAATCAGGAAATTGTATTCTGCTTGCGTCAAAATTTTGTAACGCACTTGCGAAACGTGGGATTCAAGCGCAGATGATGCCCATGACAGCACTCAATCCTTGGTCAGCTATCCCGATCCCAGGAAAAGAAGTTGAAATTCGATGGGATGCTTACTCTAAAGAAGTCCAAGGGGTTGACCATACTGATGCTGTTTGCTTTTTCAAGCACGAAGATGGCAGTCACAGGATACTCAGATTCCGCTGTTCGTTTGAGAAAGACTTAGAAGATGAGATCATCACATATACTGCAAATCAACCTAATGCGGCTCTTAAGAAAATGATATTTGAACTTCCTATTCAAGAGACTCCGGATAGAGTGATCGATGAAGGAACAATCGGTAAATCAACACTGCTTGGAAGATACAAGGCATTGATCAAAAAGAATGACATGATTCTAGGGGTGGACTTTTTACGTGGGAATTTATACTTCAAACCAAATCCTGGACCAGAAGCCTTCAGAGGCCTTCCGTTAAATGAGAGGGGAATGGTTTCTATTGAGATTACTGATTTAGCAAATCCTGAAACTAAGGGCATCTATACGATCGACGGTGTGAAGAAAGAAATTTCCCACGGGCAGGCATTGCAGATGATTTTAGAAAGAGCAGGACAAGAAGTTCGTCTCCCTGTTGGCACAGAGGAAAATCTTATTCTTCTAGCCCAAAACGTACCGGCGTTATTCGATGACTTTTTACTCCAGCCTCTTCCTGTGATTAGACAAACGCATAAAGATCTCGTTGCGATCGATAAAAAGCTAAAAGCGCTCGATGGTAAAATGTCGCCGGATGATCTATCAAGTCTCCGAGAAAGGCATGAATTAGAAGCAATTGTTCCTATCACTCGCAATGAAGCCAATGCAGCTGAAAAAGTTGCAAGTTTTAGAGCAGAGATCGAGAAATTAGATAGAAACTAATGCTAAACGATTTTCTTCTTCTGTTAATGGAATTTTCAACATTTTTTTCAGTTCCACAACAATTCTAGCATTTTCATCATCAGTGAAATCACGATTATGCATCTGAGAGCTGGGCTCTTGAGCCATGTCATCTTCTCGTAATTCTATACAGGAATAGGTTCTTGTTCTTTCAAAATTGACAAGAGCAGAGTGGGTGGACTGTGCGTAGGGGATTACTCCATCTAACGTATGATAGACGATACAGACGCGGCCTTTAAGGCTTTCCATAGCAGCGATAGGGTCTTGAGCCCATTTTGTCATGGCAATCGAACCAGCCATCGCATATCTAGAGACTCGACTCTCTGAATTAATTCTTGAATAGATATCAACAAAGGATCGTTCGCATAAAAAATTAATCTCAGCTTGAGGGAATGCGAGCTGAATGAGCTCTGCTCCGAAAGATCCGAGGTATCCTCCCATCGAATAACCCGCGATTGCGATATGATTTGGGTCAATGCCCTGTTTATCCACCAGATACTCAAATTGCGCTAGCAAATCTCTTGCGACGGTTAAAGGATGGGTATTTCCTTCGCTGAGCCCTGTTCCTCCGGGATTGCAAACAACCAGGTGAGGGAATTGGTCTACGCCGTCCACAGTTGCTTTAAGACAGTCTCTCCATCTGAGGGGCTTACTTGCAGCAGTTTCATAAAAATAGCCATTTCCATGGAGATAGATCAGGGCCTTTTTTTGAGTGCCTGGAAAATGAAGGCCGTTGATGGTGGTTCCATTTAATGTAGGGAGATTGATTTCTTCGGCTTTATAATCTTCGATGTAGACTTCTCTGCATTGCCCTAAAAATGGGAGAAGATCTCGGCTTGCAGTGGCTGTTTTATGTTGAGCAGCGACCAAAGAATCGGAAACTTTTTTACAGAGAGAACCAAGGTAAGACGGTGGGGCAGGATAGTCAGCAGCTACTGTTTCTGAAGGAATGCGAGTCGGATTTAGGCCTTGTGTCATCTGTCTTCCCACTTAAGTTAATTTAGCGTCTATTATACACGATTTCTCCTAATGAATCCAATGTCAGTAAAATACCGTAAGTGTTTTGCAGTAAGCTTGTTATGATATATCAAGTGATATTTTTAGTTTACAGTAAGAAAGGGATTCACAGAATTTGTTAATCGTGAGATGGTCAGGGAAAAGGGAATC
>CAZBCR010000059.1:0-8732 GCA_964490565.1 uncultured bacterium | reverse complement strand
TTTTGTCATAAAGGGAGATTTATTTCTGTATGGGAAACGAAGGACGATGCATTGAAAGCCCTGAATCTGATATTGAAAAAGAAATGACCATCTTTGGGAAAATCATAGCTGGCGAATTGCCCTGCGAAAAAGTCTTCGAAAACGAACGGATCCTCGCCATCAAGGACCGTTATCCCGCAGCTCCTGTTCACATTTTGATCATGCCCAAAAAAGAGATCGCAAATCTCCAGGCTCTAAAGCCTGAAGATTTTCCTCTCATTGAAGAAGTCATCTTAGTCGCTCAAAAATTAGCTAAAGAGTTTGAGATCGAAGACGGCTACCGTCTTTTGACCAATAGCGGTGAAGAAGCCGGCCAAACGATCTTCCATCTCCATTTCCATCTCCTGGGAGGGCGCAGGCTTACTCATCTGGGATGAAAAGATATCTTCTGACACTTTTGCTTCCTCTAACAATGTATGCAGGCGAGCAGGAAGACGTCCGCCGCATCCATGCTCATCTGTTTGTCCATGATCCTCGATCCGCTGTCAAAGACGCTGAAAATTTTCTTAAAATCTATCCCGACTCAAAAGAGCTCAGGCTTGCTTATCTGCAAGCCTTAGCTGAAAAAGGCGATGAGACGGCTGTTCTTCAAGAATGGGGCAAACGGAAAGAAGAACTTCAAAAAGACCGGTATGCATTAGAGATCTTAGCTTGGGGCGTTTTGAAAAAAGGCGACCTCTCTTCCCAGCTCAACATCCATTTAAGTTCTTTGATTGGCGCATCGCTCACTCGCGATGTGAGGGCAGTTCCGATGCTCGTCAATGCTCTCCGAGGCAGCAACGCACTCCTTCGTCTGATCGCCGTCAGATTTGCAGCGCAATACGGCGATGGTCCTTTGCAGGAAGAGCTCAAGCGGATGCTCACGGAAGAAAAAGTCTGGTTTGTTCGATTAGAAGCCATCAAAGCCATTGGTCAGCTCCGGATCACGGGTCTGCGCGAAGAGCTCAAAGAAATGATTGCTGATAAGAACACGCTTGTCGAAGAAAAAGCTGAAGCGATCATCGCACTCGTGCAGATGTACGATGGCGTCAGAGAAAGCGACTTAAAAGATCTCATCATCAGCAACAGAGCCGGATTAAGACAGCTGGCTTGCGAGCTTGTGAGTTATTTTGATCTGCATGGCAATGTCAAAGATCTCGTTCCTCTTTTGCAAGACGCCTCGCCTGATGTCAGATCTCATGCACTTCATACGATCGGACTTTTGAGAACGAGAGTGGGAGAGAAAAGACTTAAAGCTTTGATGGAAGACTCTTCTCCGATGGTCTCGATTACAGCTTGCTGGGTCGCTACTCTTCAAGGAATGGAAGAGGGGATAGTGGAGCTGGGGAAATGGATCGATGATATCCATCCAAGGTGGAGAATGCTCGCAGCGTCAACTCTCAGTAGCTGTGGAAAGAAAGGCATTCCATTGGCTTTAGAAAAAATGGAAAAAAGCGAAGATCCTTTTGTCCGGGCCAATTTAGCGATCGGTTTAATTGGTCAAAGAGTCGAGGTTCAAAAAGCTTCTGAAGTTGTTTATGGCATCCTAGAGAACGAAAAAGAGACTCTTCTGATGTGGGATCAGAACTCCCACATGAGAATCTTAGCCAGGAGCCAAATCAGCCATATCGATCAGATCCCTAACTATCCTAAGGTGATCGATCAAATGGTCCGTCTAGACCTTCTAAACATCTTATGCATCATGCAGCATCCCAAAGCCCAAGAAGCCGTCAAAGGATACGTTAAAAACGAATCGTGGGGCATTACTGGAGCAGCTGTTGCTGTTTTGTTGGAAGAAGGCGATGAAGGGGCTATGACAGTGATCAGCAGTCTTTTAAAAGATGAAGATCCGCAAGTGCGTGTCCAAGCGGCTTTTATTTTAGCGATGATGGGAAGCGATCCTGATGCGGTGAAAGTGCTCCAAGAAGCTTATCCGAAGATGTCGCGGGAGATAAAAATCCAAATCTTGGAAGCGATCGGCCATGTCGGCAGTTTAGAGTCTGTGCCTTTTCTGATCGATATCTTAAGCGAACCGTTTCAGCTTTTACGGGTGATCGCAGCCTCTGCGATGATCCAGTGTCTTTATCATTGAAAGAGATCTCTTAAAAGCTGTATGAAATTAGTATGGCAAATTCAATTCTTGAACAAAAAATCTCTGAAGTCCAAAAAATCCTCGCGGAAAAAAATATCGATGGATGGTTGCTCTATGATTTTCATCATAGCAACCGTTTAGCTTGTGATTTCTTAGGCATCTCTCCTGAAACCATGTTAACTCGCAGATTGTGTTATTGGATTCCTAGAGCAGGAGATCCGATTGCAATTGTCCATAGCGTTGAGACGCATGTCCTGGCTCACACGCCCGGAAAAAAACTCGTCTATGCAGCGTGGAAGCTTTTTGAGTCTCACCTGAAAGAGATCCTCCAGGGTGCAAAAACAGTCGCGATGGAATACTCTCCAAGAGGAGCTATTCCGACGGCTTCTAAAGTTGATGGAGGGATGTTAGATCTCGTGAGAGAGCAAGGTGTTCAGGTGGTCAGCTCTGCCTCTTTTTTACAAAATTTCAGCTGTGTATGGACGGAAAAACAATATGATCTCCATAAAGAAGCCGCTGAGGCTTTAGATGAAATCGCTGCAGCGACCTGGAAGTGGATCGCAGATCGGCTCAAGGGCGAAGAGATGATCACGGAATATACCGTGCAGCAATTTATCTTAGCCGAGATGAAAAAGCGAAGATGTGTGATGGACGGAGCTCCGATATGCGGAGTGAATCAAAATAGCGCAAATCCTCACTACAGCCCTGCATTGAAAGGGTCTCGTTCTGTGAAGAAGGGTGATTTCATCTTGATCGATCTCTGGTGCAAAAGAGACATGCCGCAGGCTGTCTATGCTGATATCACACGAGTTGCAGTGGCAGGAAGACCGACAGCAAGGCATGAAGAGATTTTTCAAATCGTCAGAAAAGCGCAAAAAGCCGGAACCGATTTAGTCCGAGAAAGAATTACCAAGAAAAAAGAAGTCAGAGGCTCTGAAGTCGATGATGCGTGCAGAAAGGTCATCGTGGATGCTGGCTATGGCGAGTATTTCACCCATAGAACGGGACATAACATCCATACTGAGGATCACGGACCTGGAGCCAACATCGATGGATTTGAGACGTTAGATGAAAGGCTCTTGATCCCTAAGACCTGTTTTTCTATCGAGCCGGGGATCTATCTGCCGAAGGAATTTGGCGTTAGATTGGAATACGATATCTATATCCATGACAATCATACTATCGAAGTCACCGGTGGGATCGAAGACAAGCTGCTAACTTTTTGAGATGACTTTCTTCCTAAGAAGGGCTCCATAGGATAGTTAAAGACCTTCAAAAATCCAGGGTTACTGTTCCTCTGAACTTAACGAATCCGTATTGAGCTTTGTAATTATCAGATGCTTTCGTTGGAGCTATGTAGCAATATTTATTTATATCAGCTAGCCAATCATTATTTGGCGCTTCTTTTGGGTCAGCTCTGACAGTCTCTCCTTTATCCGTTTTGAAAAACAAACAAACAATTTTGCGAATCTTAACATCCGTGCCTTGGAATTCAGGTCTTAAATCGCTGTTATAGACAGATAGAGTTTCCGTGGGTTTAGTAACTTTGCTGAGTTCTACGCTAGCCGTGTTCTCACCGTCGTAATCTTGATATTCGAACCGTACCTCTGCCTCATTCCAAGTATCCTGTGAGGCATTTTTAATTTCCCAAAGGATTGTCCCTTTGGATTCTTCAGCTTTCAGCTGTGTTGAATTTAATTTTACAGAGGTGACCATAGTGTATATCTCCTTAAAAAATTGGCGAAGATGATGGCGTTATTATCCAATATTGTCTAGATAATTTGGGGGTGCAATTAAAGAATTCCGCATCCATGATAATCACACCATCGAGGTCACCGGTGGGATCGAAGACAAGCTAGTAACTATTTAAGACAATGCAGTTGGGCAATGCGACATAAGTCGATTGATTAAGGATTAAAATAGCAGTCGCAGTTGCACAGAATGTCCTAAGGGCTGAAATTTTTTTAAAGGCAATGAGGCCTGCAGTGGTGACAAGGACATTTAGAAGAGGATAATCAAGAGTTTTTCTAGCGTTCGGAAGTAGTGGATTCTTTACTTCGTAGAAGTGCTCCAGTCCTAAATGCAGAGTAATTTGAACCACTTTAAAGAGCACGGCGAGACTTGCTCCTTGAATAGAGCCTTCTAGCGTTCGCATAAAAACCATATTGACCACCAAAGAAACTCCAAAACTACTAACAACGCCTTCGACAGATCCTTCAGGCAATTGAAATCGGATGAGGCCGTTGAGACGATTTTCAAAATTAGCGGTAGACTCCTGATAAGCACCCACCAGTCTCATAAAGGCTCCATTTTTTCGAAAAGCATAATACCACTAAGCTTTTAAAACTACACAGTAGGGTAATTGTTCAAAAAAGAAGCCTACATTGGGATCTATTGTCATTTTGCCATAGATCCAGCATGACAAAAGCGATGCCCATGGTTGGACCGAAGAGTATGAGAACACGCCCATTGCCACTAACATATAGATATGACTTGTTTCAATAGGAGATTGAGTGAGTTTCTCGGCAACTGACGCAGGAATCATCTTTTTTAAATAATAGCCGACAAAGGTTGCAGACTTTGTGCTGTAATAAATCAGGGAATATTTGATTCCTGTTTGCGGCTCTTCAGGTGTTTGATCGGAAGTTCCTTCTGCACCAGCTTGTTCACCTGGTGGTGTTTCTGCTGGTTTGGTGAGGCGCTGCTGTGCGAGGGTGACGGTGACCTGGACCAATTTTGCAAGAACAGCAATTCCTGCTCCTTTGCAAGAAATGCCTAGATTACAGCGGTTAAAAACCATGTTAATAGTAAAAGAAAGGGCCGCGCTAGTGGCAATTTCTGAGATTGTGCCTGGGCGAATTTCCATTTGAGGAACCCAGGAGTTGATTCGGGTTTCTATCCTCGTGCACCAGCTTAGATTTTGCGTTGCCATTGATTCTCCGTTAAAATAATGGCAAAAAATTTAGCATGATGAGCAATTTATTGAGTACTCAACAAATCTTTACTTGTCTAACGGAGGGGTAGCGATTGAATTGGATCGGCTAATCTCAAGGTAGTTTGTTCCAGGTTGGACTCGGAGTGTCATCACTGTCACATTGTCTTTGCTTCCTTTTTCTTTCAGAGCGTACTGGGCGATGAGCTCCGCTAGGTTAACATCTAGATCATTCCAGTGTTTTTGAAGAAGGCCATCGATCAGTTCATCGATGCCGACAAAATCGAATAGTCCATCGCAACCGAGCAAAACGAGATCGCCTACTTTGAGTTGAAGAACTGTGCAATCTGGAGAATGTGTCAGAGCTGTTTTACCATCAACGGTCTTAGTATGATCCCCTAGTGTATTTGAAATGTTGACTCCGCCCTTCAGAGGAAATCGTCGGAATTTAGCAGGTTGTTTTTTCCATTCTGTAAAGTCTGCAGGTTTGTACAATTTTTCAACCCGTTCTTCATTCGCTGGAGTTTCCCAATTGTTTTTAGGCGTCATGGGATAGGGAAAGAGTAATTTATCGTCTTCGCGGAATACAACAGCTTCTGAATCTCCAATGCTAGCAACATAGAGCTTATGGGTGATTTTATCGAAAAATCCAATGACAACCGTTGAACCCGCATTGACATCTTTCGGAAGTTTTTCATGGATCTGATGGGCCCAAATTTTAAAAGCTTTCTCAACATCGAGGTTTTCCTTCATGATGCCAGGAAGATCTTCTTGAAGAGATTTAGCGACCATTTGAGCAAAGACGCGTCCAGGTTGCGGCTCATTTGTTCGAAGTCTATCTTTAAGCACTTCTCCATGCCCATCGCAAATCGCAAAAAAGGCGCCATAGTCTGTTTCGAAAACGACATGTTCGTCATCATTGCTTTCCCGGGGGCCTTTATTGGAGCTGGTATCAATTAGCATATTTAGAAGATGCGTTGTTCGTTTCGTTTGGGATTCAGGCAGTTGATCCGGATTAATCCCATGATCCATGGCCGCACGATCACGTTTTTCTCTCATCTGCTTTTCTACTTTGCCCTCGACAGGAGGAAAAGATTCTGGGTCTTCGGGGTGGTGGATGGTGAAACTTCTTTGAAGAGCATTCGTATTAACGTCGTCTTGCCAAGGGTTCTTAGTTGCTGCTAGGGGAGCTGAAGGAAGTCGAGTAATGCCGGCCATAAATACCTCCAATTGCGAGAAATTATAACACAATGAGGCTATAGTTAAAGGGGTCAGAAAAAAGTTTGAGGATTGTTTGGAACTAGCTGTTGTCGAGCGTTGGAGTCGTCTTTTTCAATATTTAGGGGCGGGGTGGACAAGGCATCTGTACCCAAGGACGTTTAGCATGATGTTTCCAATAGGTTATGTCATGATCCGTAAATCCTACATCTTGAAAAGTCATGCCTGGTTTTAGGTCAATTGCATCATGATGAAATCTTGTTCCAATCCATTTAAGTCGGGCTCCGCCATTGATAAAAATAGAGAAGGCCTCATGGTTCCAAGAGGGGGAAAAGCTGCCGATCATTCGTTGGCTTAAGGTGTAACTAAAGGTCCATTCAAAGGCAGTGAATGCAAAGAAAGCTCCAAGGAAAGCTCCATGCATAATAGCACTTGTTGAAGATGTGTATGGGCGGAATGTCAGAAATGCGAGATTCCGTATTGCTAGCGTTACAAAAAAAGTTTGAACAGCCATGTTCAAGAGTCTATTTTGAATAAAGAGTTGTAATGGTGCCGGTATATTCGGAAATAGTCTGACGTCGTCGTGACCTCTTGGGAGCAAGGGAGTGCTAATCCAGAATGCAGCTAATCCCGTAGCATAGATTAACGAACTTATTACAAGCCAGTAAGGATCTTTTTGTGTTTTCGCAGCAATCGCGTGCAAAGCATAGCCATAAAAGAGAGCAGGCACTGCTAAGCTTGAGATGATAAAAGTCAGATGGTGAAGAGGCGAAACGATAATTTTTTTTCTTGCAAGCTCTGCCACATCTCGGAGGCTATCACCCCTTACGATGGTACAGAAGATACATTCTGCAACGCCAATAACTACATCTGCCACCATCGTCACAGGGGCCGCGCATATGATGATAGGATAGACAACCGTTGCTCTTAAATAATAAGGATTCTTTAGGTTATTTAAGCCTTCGGGATGGGGTATGTAGCGATCATAAAAAAACCTTAGCGGTTTATCAATCACCGTAAAAGCCGAACGAATCGGTGTGTAGGGCAAGTTGGAATTTTCAATACGACCAGTAGTCATGGACTAAAGTTATACAAGTTTTTGTCAAAAAAAACACGTTAACTTTATGGCCGTGAAATGGTTAAGGGCTTCGTCATAACGGTTGCTGTCTTCTTGACATTGCAAAAGGATCTGCTAAAATCGATGCAAATTAAAATTCGAGGTAATCATGGCAATGCCGTTTGAAGTTTTTGCAAAACAGTATCTTTTGACATGGGACCATTTGCAAAACCCTTATACAATACGTAGAGAGCGGGAAATAAAACCCGAACAGAAAACTCAAGCAGTGGTCGGGACATTAATCGCTGCAGGTGTTGCAGCAGGAGCGTGTCTAGTATTGGACCGATCCCGCACGACTCTTCTTGTGATTGCAGGCGGGACGGCTTTAGTCACGTTTTATGCGGTAACAGGATATTTCAAGTGGTGCTTAACGCAGCCACCTGCTGATGGTCGGAAAGGACCACCTCGAGAAACTGTTGTTGAACGCAGAACAACATCACGTACTTCTTCTTCAACCCGTCAAGTTGGATTCGCTACTCCTGGTTCTCCACACACACTTGAAGACTTTCGCCAAAAACCAGACTGGCTTGTCCCTCAGAGAACATCAGGCGGTAGCTTTGTTGAGTCAGCCTCTAGCTTACGTCGAGAAAACGAAAGAAAGTATTTCGCATCATTGTGGAAGAAGATCTACGAGGGCGGGCTTGCTGTGTCTACTTTGCATTGGACGGATTACTCCCACCTAGATGAAAAGCTAAGAAACAATACGTTTGAAGTTCTAGAAGGAGCTCCCTGGGAAGAATTTGCTAGATTTGCTCAAAAGCATATCCAATAAAAGATATGCCGAAAACTTCAAGTTTTCGACATGCTTTTTCAAGTTAAAATATTTATGTGTGCTTGAGAGCTTCTTGCCGCATCTTGTGGTAAAGGCTGGCAAGTCCATTGGATCTGGCAGGGGAGATAGACGTTAGAAGGCCGATCTCTTGGATGAAGGTGGGTGGGCAGTTCG
This sequence comes from uncultured bacterium, assembly GCA_964490565.1. Taxonomy (GTDB): domain Bacteria; phylum Chlamydiota; class Chlamydiia; order Chlamydiales; family Rhabdochlamydiaceae; genus PALSA-1444. Next base: position 409 of record CAZBCR010000059.1, on the reverse strand, counting down.
CGATGGTCGAGGGGGACTCTCCGGAATAGACATATATAAGGAGAGCGGCCAGGCCCTTGGAGATGAGGGCTTCAGAGTCGGCATTCAAAATAAGTTTCCCATCATTCAGTGTGACTTCGAGGTGCATGATGCTTTGGCAGCCGGGAACGAGGTTGGCAGGGGTGCGAGAGGTAGGATTGAAAGGGGGAAGCTGCCGGCCGAGCTCAATTATTTTTTGATAGCGAGATTCGGGAGTTGAGCAGGCTGCAAAAATTGCCTTGATAGCTTGTTGTTTTTGAAGACATGAATCAAAGTTCATGGGCTGATTATATCAAAAATACCCTGTAGAAATAAAGCTTCTTTCCGTTTATTTACCGTTTTGCTAATATTGTTCCATTCACGCATTTTTTTAATCCTTATAACTATGCCT
>CAZBCR010000058.1:0-9183 GCA_964490565.1 uncultured bacterium | reverse complement strand
TCGATGAAGGTGAAAATGGATTTATCCACATCTCTGACATCTTGGAAAATACTCAAAAGTTCCAAGAACTCTTCGATATGGACTTCGACCTCGAAAAAGAGGCAGTCGAAGGAAAAAGTCGAAAAAAACAAAACGAAACCGATATCTCCAAGATCTTGAAAACCGACCAGCCCGTGCTGGTGCAGGTTGTTAAAGAGCCGATTGGAACCAAAGGCGCCAGACTCACTTCAAACGTTTCTATCGCAGGACGCTACCTCGTTCTGCTTCCCAATACACCTCACCGCGGCGTCTCTAGGAAAATTGAAGATCGAGCTGGAAGAGACCGTCTGAAGAAACTCATCCAAGCATTTGAAATGCCGCAAGACATGGGCCTGATCTGCCGAACAGCAAGCCTTAACGCGACACAAGAGCAACTTGTCCAAGAAGCAGGCGATCTGCTCAATACTTGGAAAGACATCATGGAGAAGTTCGAGAAAGCAGCAAAACCGACCTGTCTTTTCGAAGAGTCCGATCTAATCAAGCGCTCTATTATCCAAGCCATCGACAAACAATACAGCCGGATTTTGATCGACGATTACAACACATTCCAGCGCTGCAAACAGCTCTATGATAGATACCACAGCGAACATGAAGTGATCATCGAGTATTACCGCGATAAGATCCCGATGTATGAGAGATTCGGTGTTGAAAGAGAAATCGATAAAGCGCTCCGTCGTAAAATCTGGCTGGGAAGCGGCGGTTACCTCTTTTTCGATCGTACCGAAGCGATGCTCACCATCGACGTAAACTCAGGGCGCAGTAAAGAACAGAAAAAATCGACAGATGTGGAAGAATCCTTGGTCCGCATCAACATGGAAGCGGCTGATGAAATGGCACGTCAACTCCGCATCCGCAATATCGGCGGCCTTATCATTTGCGACTTCATCGACATGCGCTCCAGAAAAAATCAGCGCCGCGTTTTAGAGCGTCTTAAAGAAGCGATGAAAGAAGACTCGGCAAAATGCACCATCCTTGGGATGAGTGAATTCGGCCTGGTTGAAATGACTCGCCAGAGAAATAGAGAATCGCTAGCTCAAATGATGTTCACGACATGCCCTTATTGCAGCGGCAATGGGATTATCAAAACGCATGAGAGTGTCGCGATTGAAATCGAGCGAACGCTTAAAAAGCTCATTTTGCAGCAACAGCAATTTGCTCTAGAGTTAGTTTCTCATCCAAACTTAGATCATTTCTTAAGCCACCACGATAAGAGCTATCTTAGAAAACTTGCTGAGAAGTGGAACGCAGATCTAAAATTCGATTCTGATGACAAACTTCATTTGAATGATTTCCAATTTTATTCAACGACAAATGGCAAACAGCTCGAAATTTGAACAGATCATCGAAGCCCAAGCTTGGTTGCCGGAAAAAGTTAAACAAAACTTTTATTCGTTTTACTTTGGCTATAAAAAAGCGCTCGATCCTCACCATGTCGATCCAGCTTCCTATCGAGGTTGGTTCGATGATTTTCTCAAAATGGTTGAAATGCAATTTACCACGCCTTTCATTTTCCAACCCCACCATGAGAGGATCCGATACCCCTTCGACTACTATAAATTCGGGAATGACTTCTTCCGACTTTTAATCGAAGAAAAAACCTCCACGGTACATGGCCATGCTCAGATTGAAGAAATCGTCTCTCATCTAAAAAAAGGCCATAATGCCATCTTACTTGCCAACCATCAAATTGAAGGAGATCCTCTAGTTATCAGCCTGCTTCTTGAAAAAAAATATCCTGAACTCGCTCAAGAGATGATTTTTGTCGCCGGAGAACGTGTGATTACAGATCCATTAGCCGTTCCTTTCAGCATGGGAAGAAATCTGCTTTGCATCTACTCCAAACGGTATATCGACCACCCTCCTGAGAAAAAAGCCGAAAAGCAGCACCACAATAAAAGGGCAATGGACCTCATGCGCATCTTGCTGCAAGAAGGAGGCAAATGCATCTACGTCGCTCCTAGCGGTGGACGAGACCGTAAGAACGCTCAAGGTGTTGTCGAAGTTGCTAAATTCGATCCGCAGAGCATCGAGATGTTTTATCTGATGGCACAGAAAGCAAAAACGCCAACCTATTTTTACCCGATGGCGCTTGCAACCTATGATATGTCCCCTCCTCCAGAGACCGTTCAAATTGAACTCGGGGAAGCACGCAGCAGCAAAAGAGGACCCATCCATCTTTCTATCGGACCTGTTATTGACATGGAACACTATCCAGGTTACGATCAGCCTGATAAGCATCAGCGCCGCGCAGCACGGGCCGACCATATTTGGAACCGTGTCTGCACAGATTATAAAATGTTACTCAAAGGAGATCCTGCATGAGAAAATTTATCTTCGCTACCCTCTTAATTGCTGGGACCTCTCTTTTTAGTACGCCCACTTACGAGAGGATCGAAGATAAAAACACTCTCAAAATCCTAACCCCAGCTTTAGCTGAGAGAAAAACCGCTAAGATCCGCCTTTCCAATGGACTGCAAGCCTATCTGATCTCAGACCCTGGTGTACACGAATCTGCTGCAGCGCTAGCCGTTGAAGCAGGTTCCTGGCAAGATCCAAAGGAATATCCCGGCATGGCCCACTTTTTAGAGCACATGCTTTTCATGGGAACTGCTGCTTATCCTAAAGAAAATGAGTACATGCAGTACATCAATGATAACGGCGGACAGCCCAATGCTTACACCACCACTGACCGTACCGTCTACATTTTCTCTATCAATAACGACGCCTTTAAAGGAGCGTTCGACCGCTTTTCCCATTTCTTTGTCGACCCCCTTTTTAACCCTTCTTCTATCGGTAGAGAACTCCATGCTGTCGACCAAGAGCATGCTAAAAATATCGAAAACGACAACTGGCGCTGCTACATGATCTTGAAAGAGACCGGCAATCCTGACCACCCTAATGCGGGGTTTTCTACCGGCAATGCTGCAACACTCTCTGGAATCCCTCAAGAAGCTCTCAAAAAGTGGTATAAAGAACACTATAGTTCTAACCGGATGCACCTTGTGGCCATCTCTCCTCTCCCAATCGAAGAGCTGATCCAACTAGCCACCGAAAAATTCTCTGCTGTTCCTAACCACCACCTAGCTCCTGCAACTTATCCTGATGAAATGCTCTCTCCTCAACAAAAGGGACATTTTATCTATGTTAAACCGGTCAAAGATCTTAAATCAGTCTCCTTTGTTTGGCATCTGCCCAAAGAGATCGCATTGGACATTGAGACAGGCACACCCTCTCTGATTGCTTATGCGCTTGCGAATGGAACTGAAAATGGCCTTGTACAGCAGCTTAAACGTGAAAAAATTGCCGAAACCGTTTCTGTTTCTACAGACCGCCTCAGTAAAGACTGCCTCCTCTTCGACATCGATATCTCGCTGACTGAAGCCGGCACCAAACAAATTGATACGGTGATTCAAAGGACCTTCCAAGCGATCAACCGCTTGAAAGAGACAGGAGTTCCCCGCTACATCTTCGATGAACAGCATCGCATGGCCAAGATCGGTTATGAATACCAATCCCGCTCAGATGTCTATAGCTTCGTCTCTGAAGAAGTCGCTGCTATGATGTATGAAAAACTCGAGACGTTTCCTTTAAAATCGACCATGCCGCTCCGCTACGATGCTAAACTCATCCGGAATACGCTCGATGCATTAACGCCAGAGTCTTGCGTCTATTTTGTCTCTGCCGATCCTAAGCTAACTGGCGTACTGCCGACCATCCAGGAAAAATGGATGAACGCCTCTTATGCGATCAAAGAAGTCTCCCCTTCAAACTTAACTGCCTGGGCTAGCGCAAAACCTCATGCCCATATCGACATTCCTTCTGCGAATCCTTATCTCCCTGAATCATTAGCGCTGATCCCTGCTTCAGAAGATCTTACCGCGCAACCGTCCCTTGTTGCATCTGAAGAGCTGGGGAAAATGTACTTTAAGCAAGACCAAAAATATCATGTTCCAGAGACAGCCGCTCTTATCTCTTTAAAAACACCGCAGCAAGATGGTTCTGCTAAAGCCCGTGCTCTCTTTGATCTCTACACAAGAGCGCTTGCAGAAAAACTCTGCTCGCCGCTTTTTTACGCCAGCCAAGCAGGCCTGGGTGTTAACTTTTCCCAAAACCAGTTCGACTATGGAATTTATGTTTCAGGCTATAGTGAAAAAACCCCTCTTTTTCTGAAGACGATTTTCCAATCCCTTCAAGATGTCTCACCGACTGCTACAGAGTTTGATATCTACAAACAGTCGCTTCTCTCTACTTATGATAACGCTTCCAAAGAGCTTCCTGTCCGTCAAAGCGTCCAGCTGCTCAATAGCATGATCTATAACAACAGCCCGACACCGCGCGCTAAACTCCAAGCTTTAAAACATATTTCCCATGAAGATTTTCTCGGCTTTGCCCATGAAGTTTTCAAAACGACTTTTGCTGAAGCACTGGTCTATGGAAATATCACTTCTGGCGAAGCTGCTAATATCTGGGGTGACTTAAAAACAACACTGAACGCCTCTCCGTTTGTTGAGAGCAAGCACTACAAGCTCGGAGTCCTCTCCCCTGCAGATAAATTAGGACCTTACATGGTAGTTCAGAATACTGAACGGCAAGGCAACAGTACCGTGCTGATGCTGCACCAAGGCGCTTTCTCAATGGAGAAAAGAGCTGCCCAAGAAGTCCTTTCTAATGCTCTGAAAGATGATTTCTTCAATACCCTACGAACAAAACAACAAACTGGTTACATCGCGACTTCTTGGGATGTTGAGATGGAGAGACAGCTGCTGCAGTTTTTTGCTGTCCAATCCAACTCTCACCAACCTGCTGAACTTCTCGCACGATTTGAGCTGTTCATTGAAGATTTCAGCCGCCACATCAATAAGAAAATCCCTGAAGAGCGGTTTGAGACTTTAAAAGTTTCTCTTATCAGAGAACTCCAGATGCCTCCAGAAACCCTCCCAGGTAAAGCGTCTGAGCTCTACAACCTGGCTTACGAATACGATGCAGACTTTGATTGGATCCAAAAGAGAATCGAAGCAGTCAAGAAACTGACTTACACAGACTTCATTGCAACATCTAAAACATTCCTCTCCCGCAATAACCTCAAACGTCTAGCGGTTCTAATGGAAGGTATTTTACCTGAGCAAAACCACTTCCGTTACGAAGTGATCCAGCAAGACGACATCCGAGATGTCGGACCCTACATCTCATACAAATAACGATCTTTCTGCGGCTTGATAAGTGCCAAGCCGCAGAAGATTCTTTAGTAACTAGCAATCACACCGAAGTGGAGCATGCTCTCGCCAAATCCAAATCCTTCGTGATTGTGCAGTTTAAAGCCCCAATCAAAACGAAGTGAGAGATAAGGATCGATCACATAACGAACTCCAGGACCTGCACCCATTAAATATTGGTGCTTCCATTCTCCAGGAATCGGCGTATGGTTTCTGCCATAGCCATAATCAAAGAAGGCTAAGAATTGCAAAGCATCTTGGACTTTTTTGAGTTTTCTAGTGTGTTTCATCAGATGATATCCAGCTGTTCTGAACTCAACAGATCCGAGGACTGCATTATCTGTGCTCAGCTGTCTCTCTTCATAACCACGGACTGTATCGAAACCTCCCAACCCAAACTGTTCGCTGGGCAGAAGATTCTGACTTGACCATTGGCCTCTCAAGAGTACAGAAATAGAACAGTCTTGCGGAAGCTTTTGTATAATATCGAAAGAGCCTCTTGTATAGACCCAATGATTTTTTCCTCCAGGTCTTAATCCCTCGAAGTCTTTGTTGCTCTGATCAGCAACCATTTTTCCAGGGGACCAGAAAAGGTCGATATCAAACTCGATCCTAAGATTATGATTCTCGTAGCTTGAAGCATATCCTGTCATGAACTGCGTCACGTTGACAAAGTTTCCAAAGAACTGCGGCGTGGTAAGAAACTCGACCGTGTTGTTCATTCTCTTGTAATCAAATCCAAATTGGCTCTCTTGCTCATAAAGTCTTTTGACTTTCCAAGGCACGGTGTATCTACCGCTAGCCTGTCCGCTATAGCCATGGCTCTTTTTGACGTGTTCTGACGTGATATGAGGATGAACCCATGATACGCCCCCGAAAAAGTCTAACACATGGCGCCAAGGCAGCGGCATGATGTATTCGCCAGTATGCGACTGAAATTTATTGAAATCGGCTGAAGTAGTATATTGGTAAGAAATAATGTGATCGGCACCCCAGAGATTGCCGTAGTTAATTCCTGCGAAATATCTTCCACGTCCTGTTGTCGCAACGCCTGTGTTATTTGCACCTGCATAAACTCTTAAAGGAAGTCTATCCCTTACAAAAAGCTTAACATCTGTCGTTCCTTCTTTTTCTCCAGGAGCATAGATGACATCAACGCGTCTAAAGGGATTTCGGTTGATAAATGCCAAATCTTGGAATAAGAAATTTTCATCAATTTCTTGATCGGGCTTCAGCCGGATATATTCCTGCAGCTTATCGCTATTAGTCCACTGATTGCCTTCAATTTCGATTTTGCCGACTTTTCCTTCCGCCACAATAATCTGTAAAACACCTGCAGTGATGTCTTGCTGAGGAACATAAATCAGGACAAGAGGATGTCCTTGATCACGATAATACTCTTCGATCTCTTCTTTCAACTCGTCGATTACTTTTTGAGTCAGAGGCTTATTTAAATAGATAGATTTGAGCCTTCTTCCTAAAGAGGAAGAACCCCCTGGAACTTCAATACCAACCGCCTCAAAACCTTCGATGGGTTCAAGTTCTCTTTGATTCAGCATGCTTCTTCTATGAGGAACTAAGACCAATCCTTTGATGTTTTCCGACAAAATAACATTGTCAAATGTTGGAGGAGGTTTAGGATCATAACGCATAAACGCTGTTAGATTATCTGTGAGTTCTAATTTTCCGAGCTCTTCAGCAAAAGACATCACAGGCAGTCCTACAGCTAAAAAAACTGAAGCTAGTGTCAGAGATTTCAAGTTAAGTGATTTTGTTTTCATTAGTAAACGACCTTTGGCGTGCATTTAATTTTTTTATTATCATCACCTTTTTGACCCTTCTTCGGCAGTTCACACAGCTGAGGACGGAACATCCCCGACAGTGCAGACAAAGGCAAGTTAAACGGCATCAAACTGATTCCAATTTTGGAAAGCACCAGCGGTGGATTGATCGGTACTGGCGGTGGTGGAGGCGGCGGCAGCCCACCCACTTTGTAATAGATCTTGAAGACATTGCCTCCATAAGTTCCAGCTGGGAAGTAAGTCAAGAATTGCTCTTGAGCAGTATCCACACCAAATGTTCCTGCAGCAAAACCTGCACCATTGAGCGTTCCTGAAATAACATTCTGCGTTGGACGTGCGGTATAAACACGCAATTGCCCACCTGCAACTACAGTCGAGTTAGCGTCTAAATGAAATCCTCCAGGTCCAATACCTGGAGCTGTAGGAAAACTATTGTCTGTGATTAAGGTCACATTCACTGGTCCGTTAATCGTGGTTGTTACTCCAGGAGTTGGAGTCGTCATTCTAATATCTCTTCCTGCAAACATTTGGATCGATTGCACAGCACCAATTGCTGTAATCGAAGCAGCAGAACCCGTCATTATCCCAGATGTCATGAGAGCATCGCGGGCCGCTGTAATCGTTGCATTACCTGTGTTTAAGATAATTGAAGAAGGCTGATTCATCGCTACATCACTACCTTGCATGATAAAGTCTTGAGCGCTATTGATCGTGAGCGTCCCAGCTCCAGCTGTAAAAGTAATCAAACTATTCGGCTCCATGTCGACGTTAGTATTAGTCGATGTGATCGAAATGTTAGCACCATTGCTCGATTGGATGATCGGACCCGGATCCATTAAGAAGGCTGTGTTTGTATTTGCTCCAGAGGTAGCAACAAAGGTCATATTGCCGCTTCCCGAAGTGACTTCACTTCCATTATCGATCCAAATTCCGGAATTATTTGCAGTTCCCGTGCCGCCTGTTCCGGTGAAGAAGATCGGACCTGAAACTGTTTGTACAAGACCGCCCTGAGTTAGATTGCCAGGGTCTCCTGCCATCAAAATTCCAGTATTGGCTGTTCCTGTAGAACCACCGGTTCCAGTTAAGCGAATTGTTCCACTACCAGATTGGATCCCTGTATTTGTCAACATTCCCATTGCAGGACCTTGTAATTTAATTCCAATTTCATCAGATACGCCAGTTCCACCGATTCCGACTAAAGTAATATTACTTGTTGTCGAGGAAATAGAAGGAATCATCATATCGCTGGATAAAATATAGACTCCAACGTTCGTAGCACCGCCGCTTCCGCCAGTTCCTGTCAGACTAATCGTCGCAGGTCCTGTTGAGGTAATCTGGCTTTCTGCTTGGACTTCGACTCCAGTATTAACACCAAGGGGTCCAGTGCCTGTTCCACCTCGTCCTTCAACAGTAATATTTCCTGAAGCAGAAGTGACCAAAGCGCCATTGCCTCCTGTTGAGGAGAGAACAACGCCTTTTGAAGTTTGTAGTCCTGTGCCACCAGTTCCTGTGATGTTAATCGGCGCAGTCATCGTAGAGACAGTGATGCCACTGATTTCAACGCCATTCTTATTACTTCCTGTTCCAAATCCACCGAAGCCAAATAAGTTAATGGGTCCGTTGCCTGAAGACGTAATTTGAGAATTCGTATCTGCCATCAGCAATCCCTTATCATCGCCGGTACCGTTTCCGCCAGTTCCTGACAAGGTAATGCCTCCAGGTCCTGTAACGCTGATATTGACAAATGATGTGAAGTTAATCCCGTCATTGGTTGTACCTGTCCCGTCTCCACCCCCCGTTCCCTGGATAGCAACAAGTCCATTTGCTCCTGTGATTGTCACATCATTGCCCACGCCCGCCGTACCTGCAAAATTGACGCCATTATTAGAATTGACGCCGATTCCACCCGTTCCTGTGACAGTAATTGTTGCTGCGCCAGGAGCTGTGATAGTAGTCGCAGGCTGGAAGTCAACTCCGTAATTGTTATTTCCTGAGGCACCCGTTGTTCCGCCTTGTCCATTAATAACAATATTGCCTCCGGCAGATGTGATCGTTGCCCCCGTTGCTGCAGGATCGCTTAAGACAACTCCTTGAGAGTCGGTCTCTGGACCACCGGTTCCTGTTAATGT
>CAZBCR010000057.1:0-9214 GCA_964490565.1 uncultured bacterium | reverse complement strand
CTTTCAAATCGGCAATGACTTTTTCTTCCATCTCTTTTTCATTGAACTGATGGAAGCTTTTCAGGGGTTTATTGATCTGGTATTCATCAAGGAGAAATCGGCTATGACGGGTATCTTCACACAGAATGTAATCGCACACCTTTAAAACTTCTATGGCACGCAAGGTGATGTCTTTGAGATTACCGAGGGGAGTCGCTACGAGATATAACATAAGTAAATTAGGTGGCACTCGGAATCGAACCGAGGGTGGAAGCTTTGCAGGCTTCTGCCTTACCACTTGGCTATGCCACCGAAACCACTGTATTATGCGGAAAGCTTAAATACTGGTCAATTATAAGGAGTGTGAATAGGCGTTCCCCGTGATCTATTGACAAATAATTTTTTTAATTGTACATCAAATTTGATGGCAAAAGTCAAACCCGTATCTCGCAAAAAGCAGCTCGATCCTCGCGCAAAGAGCTCTGTCATATCACCAGGACAAAGAGTTCTGTCCGAAGTCCAGGAACTGATCGGATCTCTTAAAGAGGAGATGATTTCTCCCTTTAACATTGTTGCTAGTAGATGTCGTAAGACGCTAAAAGCCAAAAGACAACAACTGGATGATTTCTATTTAAACGATGTCATGAAAACGAAACGACGCTGCCTTAGGGTTTATAAGATGGTGTCAGATCCTTTCCGGCTTAGTTTTGAAGTTGTCTGGCATATTGCCTCTGTCATAGGTCTGAACCTAGCCAGCATCTATCGCAGAGCCCAAATCGATGGGAAAGACTTCCATAAGAAATTTGTGACTCAATGCCGCCAAAGTCCTGAAGTTTTAAAACAGAGCTATCTCCGGGCGCATAAAAAAGTGACGCGTCCCTTTCAGCAAGGTTTTGAAGTTATTGGGCATAGTGCATCTAGAGCGGGGCTGAACGTAGCAAGCGTTTATCGCAGAGCCCAGATTGATACAAAAGATTTTTGTAAGAAGTCTGTTGCGCAGAGTAAAGAAGCGATAAAAATCACAAGACGTCAAATCATGACTATTGGCCCAAGAGTGGCTAGACGCTATCGACAGATTCGTTTTGCGTCACAATTGGCGTATAGAGATTTTGTTGAAACATGTCATAGAGTGCCAAAAGAAGTTCGAACTAAAATCCGGAAAATCGACCGTTTAGCTCAGAGAAAAGCGGAGAGAGAATTAGCTGCCATTGCAAATGCAAGAAAGCGAGTCCTATCATCTTGGGTGATGGGGTTTGCAGAAATGGGGCATCGGATATCGTTTTTTGCACAAGCTGTCAAAGAAAGTAAGCTGCAAAAATCTCATGCTGAAAACCAGGATCTTTGGATTCCATCTATTGACCCCACTACTATTAAAGGGGCCCAGGCAACGACTGTCATGCCTTTTGGTCGTATTGTGCAGATGGGAGATCTCCTTGATGACAATAGAGGCCCTGATAGAGTCATTCAGAATTTGGGGTTTAATCCTTCCCAAGAAGGACAGAGTCTCCAACCCATCGGTGTCGAGCTAGAGATTCTTTGAATTTCTAAATCTCTTGCTAAGATTTTGGAGAGATTTTAGATTGATCAGCATAGGATTAATCAATGAAATTCACCAAGCTTTCGCAAATCGGACAGTGTCTACAACTTAAAGTCGAAGAAAAGGAAATCACAGGTTTTTCCTTTGATAGCCGAGAAGTCAAGAAAGGAGATCTCTTTTTTGCCTTAAAGGGCGCTAATTTTGATGCGCATGGGTTTTTAAAAGAAGTTGCTTCAAGAGGCGCTGCTGCGGCAGTTGTCGACGCTGGTTACTTAGGTGAAAACTTTGGACTCTCGTTATTGAAAGTTCCCGATGTCACCGATGCTTTGCAAAAGCTTGCTAAGACGATCCAGGAGATGCGTAAGCAACGGATCGTTGCAGTGACTGGATCAGTTGGCAAAACAACGACAAAGGAATTTATTGCTACTTTGCTTGCTCAGAAGCATACGGTGGCTAAAACACCGGGAAATAACAATTCTCAGGTAGGTCTTCCACTCGCGATCTTAAATGCCTCTGGAGAAGAAGAATTCTTTGTCGTGGAAATGGCCATGAGCGCAGCCGGTCATATTCGGAAGCTGGTAGAAATAACTCCGCCAGAAGTGGCAGTTGTGACGAAGATCGGCCATGCCAACATCGAATACTTTGCTGATGGATTTGAGGGGATAGCTGCAGCTAAAGCCGAGATCCTTTCTCATCCAAAAACCACCCACGCGATCTTGAACCGTCAGGTTTTGGCTTATCAAGCATTCCAGAAAGAGTATCCATCGAAAAAGATCATTTTTGCCATGGATCCAGAGAAGGGAGATTATGTCCTGGAAAGTGGATGGTTTATTAAGGAAGGTGAAGATTCGAGCCAGAGTTTTCGACTTCCCTTTACAGCGACCCACTTATGCGAAGATTTTATCGCTGCAGCGAGCGTGGCACGGATATTAGGTCTGTCTTGGAATGAGATTATCTCTGGAGCACACCACCTTAAAACGGTCGACAAACGGTTTGAAAGGATTGAGAGGAATGGATTTGTCATTATCAACGATTGTTACAACGCTAGCCCTGAGTCGATGGAAGCGGCACTTTCAAATCTTCCGACACCATCTTTTGGTGGCAAGACGATCGCAGTCTTTGGTGAAATGGTCGATTTAGGTGGATACTCTGAGCAAAGACACAAGGATGTCGCTAAGTTTGCGACTAAAAATGTCGATCATTTCCTCTGTTATGGAAAAGGGTGTTTACCCATGTTTGATGTCTTTAATAAAGAGGGTAAGCCGGCGGAGTTTTTCCGGGACTTAAAACAGCTAAAGACCATTCTCTTTGAAATCTCAAAGCCAGGAGATGTGATTTTGATCAAAGGATCGAGATCAAACAAACTCTGGCAGATTTTGGAAGCGTAAGTTGATTATCCCTTCCGAATAACAGCGATGTAGAGGCCATTCCACCAGTTCTCGGTATCACCGTTCCATCTTGCAGGCAGGATGCGCTCGAATAATATTTTATATCCCAATTTATTAAAGGCGCTCCGTGTCCCCACAGAGACAGGAGGATGATTCCAGTCATCGACCACAGCCACGAACACATTATCCAAGACCTCATTGTAGTGAGTAAAGGCCAGCTCTTGATCTTCTTGGGTATGCGCTCCATCGTAAAAATAGATATTTACAGGGTTGTTACACACGGATTTTGGATCGATCTTAAAACAGTCTTTGGAGTGAAAAGCGTAGGCATTGGCAGGTAAAAAAGTTGCGCAGTTAAGTTCGAAGGCATCTTTAGGTCCGCCAAATTCAGACCAATTATCAAGGGCAACGGCAGATGAAATGGTTTGGTTGTTCCCATAGAGCGCAGCAACAAACGTAGAGCCTTTCCAACATCCAATTTCTAAGTAATGAGTGTTAGGCATCGAACATAGGTTATTCAAAAAATGGCGCACTTTAGGGCTAGACATTCCTTCAATGCTTAAGACGCCTTGATTGAGATTCGATTGGAGAGTTTCAGCTTTTGCGATGCACATCTGAACATGTGCAATAACCATTTGTTCCTTTGCAGTTTGATTCTCCGCGAAAATTGGAGAAAAAGCGATGACCAAACATATGAAAAAAGCCTTTTTTAATTTCACAATCACCTCAGTTTGAAACAGATTAATCAATTCTTAAGAATTGGTGGAAGGAATTTTTGTTGAATCAAAAAAATTATTGATTTCTTTAGCACATCGGCCATAACCTCGTTAATTTTTGAAGGAGGGAATATGAGATTCATTTCTTCTGCATGCAAGAATATGCTCTGTCCAACTGTTTGGTTGTTTTTACTTAACCTCTGCGCCATCACATATTCCTACGGAGCAGTTTTTCCCATTCAATTCTCAATTCCAGAAAGCAAAATTGTCAAAGAGATCCCTGAAAAAGATACAGATTTTGCATTCATTATTCCTGGAAAACTAGAGACCTACATTTATGATCGGGAAGCTGATTATTATGAGGGATATAAGCGAGCTTATTTTGCAGTGACTAAGAAAAAGTATGGATGGGACTGCATGCGGCACTACGAAATTCTGGCCAACGGCTGCATCCCTTATTTCCTTGATCTAGATAGCTGCGATCAAAATACCATGCACTTTTTGCCAAGAGAGCTGATCAAAGAAGCGATGAATTTGGAAGGCGTCTCCTTTATGCACATCGACCATGAAAAATTCGATCGCGCAAAATATAACGAAATCTTACGCCAATTATTGGACCATACACGGAAATATCTGACGACAAGAAATATGGCAAAGTACCTGCTGGAAAAAGTTAATTATTCAGGCAAGGGGAAGATCCTATTTTTATCAGGATATCTAGGCCCTGATTACATGAGAGAAACCACTCTGATCGGATTAAAAGAGCTCTACTCAGAAAAAGTCATTGATTATCCGAAAATTGACTTTCTCTACAACAATTACACTGGGAACATTATATATCTATATGGGAAAGGGATCACTTATTGCAAGAATCTAGAGGATATTCCTGTCGATAGAAACAATATTGAATCCCGTATTGCAGGCCAAGAATTCGAACTCATTATATACGGCTCTGTCCATCGAGGACTTCCATTTCACGATCTGGTGACAAAAAGCTACGCTCCTGAAAAGATCGTTTATATCTGTGGAGAAGATGGGCATTATTGTCATTATTTCAATCTAAACAATCCATTCTTCTTCTTAAGAGAATGGGAGCAACACCAGCATTATTGAGGGACCCAAAAGCTAGAGCTCGTCCGATATTTTTTTTATCCATTGCCAGCTCATTTGTTAAAAAATCGGAGTTTGCGTTTTTCCTCTGGAGCAATTTAGCTTCATCTTTTAAGATAAAGCTTTCCACATGCTTTTATTATTATTTACGTACCTAACGTCTTTGGGATGGAAGATTCCATCTGCCTTCACATATTCGTCAACGCGGATGATGCTCGCCGCTCTGACAGCGCTCCTGTTTACCATTTTTCTGGGACCGCGATGTATAAAAAAACTTTATGAGTTGAAGACAGGTCAGTCGATTCGAGTTGAAGACTGTCCGATGCTCGCTCAGCTCCATGAAAAAAAGAAAAATACTCCTTCGATGGGGGGTGTTTTAATTTTATTTTCTATTTTTATTGCCCTGATGCTCTGGATGGATTTATCGAACGTCTTCACGCTGATTTTCCTCCTGACGATTTTCTGGCTCGGAGGTATCGGAGCTTACGATGACTATCTCAAGCTAAAATACAAAAATTCTAAGGGACTCAGCGGACGTAAAAAATTACTGGCTCAGGTGGCTTTTGCTGCGGCGATTGGAATTTACGGCATGGTCCCTGGAGTTGCAGAGAAGTTGCAAGTCGGCAATGAGTTTGTCCCTCCTACTGCAAAAGAGCAGATCCAATCGATCAAACCGGTTGTTGCGAATCAGCTTTCAACTTCTGAGTACATGACCCAATATTATGTCCCTTTCTATAAAGATCCAATCATGCAGCTGACGGGCGGGCTTGCCATTTTAGGCATTATTATCACGATTGTAGTGATTACCGGATCCTCGAATGCTGTCAATTTGACCGACGGATTAGATGGACTGGCAGCCGGATCGGTTGTGCTTGTTGCGGGTGTTTTGGCTTTAGTTGCCTTTCTCTCCAATAATATAGAGATGTCTCGCTACTTGAACATCCTCTATATCGATGGGGCAGGGGAGATCGCTGTCTTTATGTCGGCAACGATGGGAGCATGCCTGGGTTTTTTGTGGTACAATGGCCATCCTGCTCAGGTTTTTATGGGCGACACCGGTTCTCTTGCCTTGGGCGGTATATTAGGAGTTGCTGCAGTACTTCTTAGAAGAGAAGTGTTGCTGGCTCTTGTCGGAGGCATCTTCGTCGCGGAGGCTATGTCAGTCATTCTACAAGTGGCTAGTTATAAACTCCGCGATAAGAAACGGATCTTTTTATGCGCACCGCTGCATCATCACTTTGAGTATAAAGGGTGGCCAGAAACAAAAGTCGTTCTCCGTTTTTGGATCATTGGTCTATTATTGGCTGTCATAGGAGCAATTTCTCTGAAGATACAATGAAAATTCTTGTCATCGGTTTAGGAAAAAGCGGACGGGCAGCTTATGACCTTCTTATTAAGGAAGGGGGCCAGGTCGTCGGCACAGATGACAAAGCAGATCTCTTAAAAAAACTTGAATCCGAAGGTATCAACGTTGCTCTCCACCCCCAAGTGGAAGAGTTTGACAGAGTTGTTATTTCTCCTGGAATTCCTCCTACAAATCCTCTTTATGTTAGGGCAATCGAGCTTCGAAAAGAAATCATCGGCGAGGCTGAACTTGCATTAAGCCGTTTGCATCAACCCTGTATTGCGATCACGGGAACCAACGGAAAAACAACTGTGACGCTGCTTGTCGAACATATTTTAAAGACAAGCGGATTCAAAGCACGCGCGCTCGGCAACGTCGGCACACCGCTCACATCTTATCAAGGTGACAAACAAGAAATCATGGTAGTGGAGCTCAGTTCGTTTCAATTAGAACTGATGAAAACACCCGTTGTTGATATCGGAATTATTTTAAACATTACGCCAGATCATCTCGATCGCTATACTACGATGGAAGAGTACGCTTTAGCCAAATGTCGTTTGCAAGATTTGATGAAAAGTCCGGGGAATTTTTGGGTGCACCAAAGTGTAGTCCAAGATTTTAAACCCCTGCTTAAATCGAATTATCAGACGTACGGGACTGATTGCAAATGTACAAGTTGGACAGATCGAACTGCGTTGAAAGCAGGTGAAAAGATTGAAACGATTTTACCTATCCGTTATAGAGATTTGGGGAACCATGAAAGCGAGAACGTTTTGGCTGCATGGATCCTGTGTAAAAAATTTGGAGTCAGTCCTGAAGCATTTTTAGCCGGGCTGGAGACTTTTAAGAAACCAGCGCATCGGATAGAATTTGTCGCCACCTTGGACGGAGTCGATTATTTTAACGACAGCAAGGGGACAAACATCGATGCAACGATCAAAGCCGTTGAAGCCATGACTAAAAAGGTCGTTTTGATTGCCGGCGGTGTTGATAAAGGATCTTCCTATGAGCCGTGGAAGAAGAGTTTTACAGGCAAAGTCAAGCAGGTGTTTGCCATTGGGCAAGCTGCTGCAAAAATTGCCGAGGAATTAAGACCGGAATTTGAGGTGGAAATCGTTCCTACCTTAAAAGATGCAGTTGAAGGTGCAAAACGGCAAGCTAAAGTCGGTGAGACTGTGCTGCTATCACCCGGGTGTTCGAGTTACGATATGTTTCAAGATTACGCCCACCGTGGCGATGAATTTAAAAAGTTTGTCTTAAGAAGGGAGAATTAACTATGAACCGAAGAGATACCATTATCATTGCAGTTCTGCTCAATGCAGGACTTCTGATTGTGTTGTTTGCAACTAGTGTAAAATCGGATAAAACCGAAGAAATTGTACCGACAACGGTGCTGTCATCCAATCAACCTGAAGTCCAATCCACGCCAGCTATTGCCGCAGTCCCTGCAGCTCCTGCCGGTGGAGATCAATTGGATCAAGTCATCCAACAATATGTGACACCGCAAGTTACTGGGCAGACGGCTCAAACTGAAACTCAGCCAAACTTTCTTGCTGATCTGCAAGCTCTGGGCACAGACCCATCAACTCCAGCTCCAGTGATGGAAAACGCTCCTGCGATTGTCGAGAATCAATCAGCAGAACCAGCACTTCGCGAAGTGAAAGTGAAAAAAGGCGATGTTTTAGAAAAAATTGCGCGTCAAAATCACGTCTCTGTCAACGACATCATGAAAGCCAATAAACTCTCTTCTACACGTTTGAAAATTGGCCAAACTCTGAAAATTCCTGCCAAGGGATCTAAACCGACAGCGACAACAACATCGAGTGAAAGCGCTCAATACTACACGATTAAAAATGGCGATAATCCATGGACAATCGCAGTAAAACATCATATGAAAGTTGATGAACTCCTCAAACTCAACAACATGAATGAAGATAAAGCTCGTCGTTTAAAACCGGGCGATCGGATCCGTATCAAATAAATGCCGCGCAAAAGCCTTTTATTACTTTTGTGCGTTCTTGTTTTATTCGTTCTAGGACTTTCTATGGTGTTCAATACAACATCGGCAGAAGTCCTAGATCGAGCTTTGGCTAAAAGCACCCATCATGCCGTTGTCCGGCAGCTGCTTTATGCCATTTTAGCAGGGATATTAGCCGCTGGCGTTTGGTTTTTAGGCTTTGATCAAATTTTACGTCTTAGCGGATTTTTTTTAGCTTTTGTGACTTTTCTTCTCGTCCTCGTTTTTATCCCTGGAATCGGACAATGTCTGAATGGCGCCCACAGGTGGCTAGGAATCGGGAGTTATTCTTTTCAGCCGTCTGAACTCGCGAAGTACCTGATCCCTCTCTATTACATCTCTTATATCACGTCGACCAAAACGACACTCATGCTCAAAGACTTTCTTAAATTGCTGCTTAAACTTGCGGTCCCGATGGGGCTGATTTTAATTGAGCCTGACAATGGAACTGTCGCGATCATCTTATCGAGTCTCCTTGTTCTCTTTTTGCTCACAAAAATCCGCTGGGTTTACTGGGGCCTTCCTTTACTCGTCATCCTCGTCACCGGCGTTGCTGTGGCTTC
Organism: uncultured bacterium; assembly: GCA_964490565.1. GTDB lineage: Bacteria > Chlamydiota > Chlamydiia > Chlamydiales > Rhabdochlamydiaceae > PALSA-1444. The sequence continues at coordinate 559 of CAZBCR010000057.1, read as the reverse complement.
ACAGATGCCCCACGTGCACAATCGAATCGAGATTTATCTTCATCCCGAATTGGATCTTCAAGGCAAGGGGCACCAGCCTCATCAAGCTAAAATTGCTGCGGGATCAGGTGGAGCGTTCGGAAAGGGCCTGGGAGAGAGTCTCCAAAAACTGAATTATCTTCCAGAAGCGAGAAGCGATTATATTGCTGCGATTTTTGCAGAAGAGTTTGGATTTGTCGGCATCTGCGCGCTCGTCGTTCTGTACACCACGATCGGTTATTTAGGATTTTCCATTGCGGCAGAGACAGATAATCTCAAAGCCTTTTATACTGTTGCTGTTTTTACGTTTTTGATCTGCTTTCAGGCTTTTTTGAATTTAGGAGTCGTCTCAGGATTATTGCCAAGCAAGGGGACGAATCTTCCATTTTTCAGCCATGGCAGCTCTTCCTTGCTTGCTAATTTGATTGTGATCTGCATTATTTTAAACATCGCTAATAAGAAGCCCAACTATGTCATTACCTAAAATATTGATCGCGACCGGAGGAACAGGGGGACACATTTTCCCTGCTCAAGCCCTAGC
>CAZBCR010000056.1:0-9324 GCA_964490565.1 uncultured bacterium | reverse complement strand
TCATGAAAATCGACAATCCTATAATTGAATTCTTAAGGAAGACTATTACTGAAGGTCCCCGTAAAATGAGAAACCATGAATAATTCGATAAAGAACTTTTTAATTGGAATCTTTTTGATCACAGGCCTCGGCATCTTTGCAGGACTGGTCGTTTTCTTGCGCCCCGCTGTCGGCGATGAGAAGCAGATCATCTACCTTCGATTCTCTAACATCAATAAGATCAACGTCGGCACCCGTGTGCTTTTTGCCGGCAAGCCTGTCGGTGTTGTGACCGCCGTCAATGAGATCTCCCATGCCAGAGAAACTCAGCCTAGCGATGAACTTGGAAGACTTTATTTCTACCAGTTGACTTTGAAGATCGACTCCAAGGTCCATGTTTATAGCACCGACCAAATCACCTTGCAGACTTCAGGCCTTCTTGGGGAAAGATCAATTGGGATCACACCTAGAACCCCTCCTATCGGAACAACTCCTGAAATGATCTCTGATAAACATCCTGTCTATGCGGATTCTGTCGATCCTTTGGAAAATACCTTCAATCGTCTTTCTGATATCGGTGAAAAACTCAATGACACGGTCGACCTCGTTAAAACCTGGTTCGAAGACAACGAAGCAAAACTGAGCTTTGCTGTCTCTTCTTTTGGTTCTGCGATGGACCAAATCGACACAGTCGGACGCTCTGTCAACGAACACCAGCTGATCCCTCAGCTCAAAGAAGGCACCGTTGCACTCACTGCCTCAGCTCAAAAAATCGATAGCGCTTTGGGCCAGCTGCACAAAGACCGCGTTTTTGAAAATTTCGGACCTGCTGTGGCTCACATCAAAGACGTCTCTAAATCCCTCGATACCGTCTGCCAGACTCTTGCTGCCGGACAAGGCACTTTTGGAAAGCTCTTTAAAGAAGAAGACTTCTATCTTCGAATGACTGCTGTCATGAGCAAGATGGACACCCTCATGAACGATGTGAACCACTATGGAGTCCTCTTCCATCTCAACAAAAGCTGGCAAAGAACTAGAGTCAAACGAGTCACCGAGCTCAACGCTCTGGAAACTCCAGACTCTTTCAAAAACTATTTCCAAAAAGAAATCGACCAGATCAACACATCGATGGCCCGCCTTTCGATGGTGATCGATCGATCTCAATCAGACGAGGAAGTTAAAGTTCAAGACAGCTCTAAGTTTAAAGAGAACTTTGCTGAACTCATGAGACAAGTGACAGAGATGTCGAATAACCTCCATCTCTATAACGAAAAGCTCCATGAGGCCATTACCGAATAATGGCAAAAGAACCCTACTCACAGCTCACTAAAGGAACCTTCATCATCGCCAGTCCCGACATCACTGCCGGGATGTATTTCCGCGGTGTGATCCTGCTTTGCGAGCATGGGCCAACCGGTTCATTTGGCATCCTCGTGAATAAAGTCCTCGATGTCGAGATCCCTGAAGAAGTGATCAACATGAAAGATGTCGCCAATCCCCGCGTCCAAGTCAGAGCCGGCGGCCCTCTTCAGCCCAATCAGATGATGCTGGTTCATGCTAGCGATCAGCAACCCGATCTAACTCTAAAACTCTGTGATGGCATTTTCCTAGGAGGAGATCTTCAATTTCTTCAAGAAGCGATGTCAGATGCAAACGGTCCCGCAGTCCGTCTTTGCTTTGGATATTGCGGCTGGGGCCCAGGCCAACTCGAACATGAGTTCTTAGCCGGCATGTGGTTCATCTGTCCAGCAACAGCTCATCATGTCTTTGAGACCCCTCCAGAGAAACTCTGGCAGATAATCCTGCGTGAAATGGGCGGCAAATACGCTACCCTTTCGATGATCCCCGAAGATTTAAGTCTTAATTAAGCTGATTTCTTTCGTGAAGATTTCTTTTTCTTAGAAGATTTGATGGGAACGAGAACGTATTTGTATTTGGGTTTGAACTCTACGAGTTTGCCTTTGCGCATAACGACCAGCGACGTACCAGACCGAACAGCAGTCTCTAAGGCAGCTTGGTAAGCCTTTCTCTGAGAATTGATCATCACTTGCATGATTTCTTCATCGTTCATGTCATCCACGAGCAGCAGTCCTCTCTATTTGTTTCCAAGCGATCTTATTTTCAATTTCTAGAGGATATTCTACATTTTTACTAGCAATAATGCGAGTCGAATCCTCTTGGGAATTGTCTAAAATTAGAGCAAAATCAGCAAGAGGCAAGTAATGACTCAAAAGATTTTTTATGCCCAAGTAATATCTTCTGCGCACAGTTTCGTCAGGGATATGGTGGCCACCATGAATGACTCTATTATGAACACGTCTTATCGCTTGCTTTGGACTTGAAACCCAAAGAAACATCAAGCCCACCTGATATCCTCGTTCCTTGGCTTCTTTCAGATACTTAAGATAATTTGTTCCTGCGGCGGTGGTTTCGAAGGCAAAACTTTTTCTAGCCTCCAACAACTCTCTGAGTCTTGTGATCATTAACTTACTTGCAGATATGGCTACTGTTTCTGGATGGAGAGGAGCAAGTCCTCTAGCAATTTCGTCTGCATTGATGAATTCATAGAGCATGGGCAAATCGGGAATCAGCCTTGAGGCAATTGTCGTTTTGCCAGCTCCATTAGGCCCTGCAATCATTAATATTCTTTTCGACATAAGCCACAAGCATACTCGCCGGAAACATTTTAAGCGACTTCGGTGACTTTGATTTGTGTGAGCGGAAGCTCAGGGAATAAGGCAGCGCAGGCCTTGAGAACAGAGTCACGTTTTTGTTTCATGACTGTTTCAAAATGATCGAGCGCTGAAAGTGCTCTTTGAAGCTCTAATGGAGCAATGGAACGATGACGGATAAGTAGTGCAGGCCCGAAAAACGCAAAGAGGAAAAAGTTCTTATCTTCCTCAGTCCACGGCTTCATCGTGCTGATCATCCGGGAAAATCCATAGAAAGAAGCTGCCATCGCAGCGCCTGTATCGACGCCATCTTTATCGCTAAAACTTACAACATCGGGATTTTGTGCATCGAGTATTCTTAATACTAGGAAGAAGTAGAGGATTTCGATGAAATCGAGTCTCTCTTTTCTTGAAAGTCCTGGTTTTTGATGGAAAAATTGCTCATAGACAAAGTCGACGAGGCTTTCGACAATCTTAGGCGTGATCAGCCCTTGCGGATAGTAAAATCCGCATTCGGTTCCACCAGTGATTTGCGTGACACACAGCTCGCAGAAATCTTTTCCCTTCAGAACTTCGGCATAATCGTTGATCTGATGATAAAAATCAGTGTGTTTTGCAAGAGTAATGACTTGTAAAATCTCTGTAAATTCACCCTGCTTGGAAAGTTCTTCGATCGCTGAAGATCTAGCATGCTCTTTCCAAGAAGTTCTGTCTTGGAGATTGATATAGAGATGCTTTCTGTTCACAAGAGAGCGCAAGTATCCTTTGAATTCCGAAGTGATAGAAACCCTGTCGATCATCTCTTGATGGACCGGACAAGGCAGATGGATAATGCTGGTATGGGTCGTTTCAGAAGAGAGATTGAAAATGTGGCTGGGAGGATTTTTCTGGACGAGCGGATCAAAACCTTTTTTCTCTTCTCCAAAACGGAATACCCTGAGGATTTTCATGAGAGGACCGCTCGGATATTTACGGAGTTCATTCCGAAGAGCTGTTTCGACAGATGAGAGCGTCCCCCAAAGAGTCGGTAGTTCAACCGCTGTATTTTCGACGACATCGCGGATAAACGACATGATTTCATGACGTGCACCACTGCGGAGGAATAGCGCGTTGCAAAGATAGTGGGTTAATTTGAGGCAAATCCCTTTGAAAGGAGTTAACTTCTCCTGAGTACTCGTTCTCCACTGATTATACTCCCCTGACTCCATGGCTCTTCTTAAGTGCCGCTCAAAATCGATAAAATAATCGACCGAGGCTTTCCCATGGGAATTATGCATGAGGTTCTTTGGATTGGCTGCGAGCATCAGCGCCATGACCGCATAGCAGAGCGCTGCTGTGCCTTCATGATCCCGATGGTGTAGAGCCTCTTTATAAAATCGTTCAATCAGGTCCGTTGCTTCCGCCAAGATTTCTTGTGCGGAGACATGCAGATCACGGTCTAGAATCACCTCCATCCGTCTCAGCATGTCTTCGTGGTCTTTGGACATCAGGCTTTCATCAAAATTGCCCACCATCCTGATATGGCGTAGAAGCTGGGGCGTAAAAAAGGGCGTCCCATCTTCTTTAGAAATATAAAACAGTTCGTACTCGTCATCCTGCTGGACAGCCTCGAGGTCTTTTAAGGCCTGACGCTCATCTTCTAGCTCTCCACCCTCTTCTTCCCAGGCTTCGACTTGCTTTTCATGTTTGACCTTGGAAAAGACCTTGGAGAGATAAAATTGCTGGAGTTGTTGGAATTCAGGGATCGTCTCATTTTGAACATGAGCTCCCTTGAAGAGCTTGGTATATTTGCCGACTTTATCGACAGCTTCCCCGGCCAGCTGCATCATCGCTTGGATTCCCCTTTGGGTCTGGGGATTGCCGAGTTCTGTCCGTTCTTTTTGGTAAAGGTGTTGGAGATAAGCCGTGAGTGTTTTAAAGGTCTCACGGATAGCATCTTGGTTTTCTTGGACCTTAGCTGGATCGGTCCATTCGGTCCCCTCTTTTTTTTCTACATCGAGGTCGGCCAAATGGGAAAGATTGTCGACCGCTTCTAGGACTGTAATCCGTCCGCGTTTCTTCTTTGCCATTATTTGATCTTTTTATTTTCATTATAGTTATTAATTTAATTAAATTGTTATAATAATATAATTAACTTAGACAAAGATCTTTAAAAGAATATAAAAAACAGAACCTGCGACTAAAGCTGAGCCAGGAATTGTTAAAACCCAGGCAAGAACGAGCTTTTTGGCTGTTGTCCACTTCACAGCCTTAGAACCATGGGCAGACCCCACTCCAGTGATGCTCCCTGCGATCATATGTGTAGAGCTAATCGGCATCCCGAGAAGACTGGCAACCAAGATCACCATCGAAGCACTGATCTCAGACGCAAATCCCTGAATCGGTTTGAGTTCCGTGATCTCGTAGGCCATCGTCTTGATAATCCGAAATCCCCCGGTTGCAGTCCCCAGCGCCATCATGACAGCGCAAGAACCAATGACCCATAGAGGAATATGAGACGTGGTGATCACTCCAGCGGCCAGTAACCCCAGTGTAATGATACCCATGCTCTTTTGAGCATCGTTAAGACCATGAGCAAGAGCCAAACAGCTGGCCGTAATGAGCTGTAGGTGCTTGAAGATCTTTCTATCGCGAGCTTTAAGTCTAATAAGAAGCTTCATCAACATAAATGCCACAAAGAACCCAATCAGCGGAGAGAGGACCATAGGGATAACGACTTTAAAGATGATATTTTTCCAAATAATGATCTCCGGGCCTCCGTGCACGAGGGCAGCTCCGACTAATCCTCCAATAAGCGCATAAGAAGAACTGCTGGGAATCCCAAAATACCAAGTGAGAAAGTTCCAGAAGATCGCTCCCACAACTGCAGCTAGCACCATCGCTTGGGAAGCATCTGCCGACTCGACAAGCCCCGTCGTGATTGTTTGGGCTACTCCGCTGACCTGCGTTGCTCCAATAAAGTTAAAAACTGTCGCCATCACAATCGCAACCAGGGGAGTCACAATTTTAGTAGCAATAGGTGTCGCCACGACATTGGCAGCGTCGTGAAAACCGTTCGTGTAATCGAATACCAGTCCTAATACCACGATCAGGAAGATGATTTCTAATCCCATGATTTCTTCATACAGCCTGTAGACATTTAACGAAAGGTGCGATAAATGTGAATTAAACGGAGAACTGTTATGAAACTGCTTACTGCGATAGCTGCGATTTCTTTAGGTGTTTGCTCAGTATGGGGCGCAAGAGTGGAAGGAGAGCAAACAACAACAAACATCCGTGTCATTCCGATGAAACCGTCTCCTGAAGCTGATGAAGTAGAAGTTAGGTTTGCTTTTCCTTTAGAGGGCGAAGTCAAAACAGAAAATCCTGTGACTACTCAGCTGCGTATTGAGGCTTTTCCATTGGGATTTATGACTGATCTTCCACGCGCTCGAGAAATCAGAGACAATGATGAAGGACAATCCATCCATATTATTGTAGATGGAAAACCACATTTCGCTATCAATGAAGCGATCGATGACATTTCAGAAAACGAAGAGATCGACTTTGACCAGATTATCCAGGCAAAAATCCCTTACGACCTTTCTGACGGAATCCATGTCCTGCGAGCTTTTCCTGTTAAATCTTTTGGCGAGAGCTTGAAAAATCCCAAGTGCTTTGCTGCGACTTATTTCTACTTTGGAAAAGGCGCTAGCAAACCCTCGATTGATTTGGATAAGCCTTACCTAACATACAACGATCCTGAGGGAGAGTACGATAGCACTCAGCCGATCCTTCTCGACTTCTACCTCACCAATACTCAGCTTTCTAGAGACGGCTACAAAGTCCGTTTGACAATCAACAGCGCTGATAAAAGAATTCTCACAGAATGGGTCCCCTATTATATTTACGGGTTGAAGAAGGGATCTCACACAATCAAGCTTGAACTACTTGATCCACAAAACAAGGTGCTGGCTCCCCTCTTTAATGACCTGGAACGGAAGATCACCGTTAAGTAGGCCTCTGCCCAGTCGCTAACCATGCTAGGCGAGGCGCCGCTATGTCGGCTGCTTTGCAAAAGTAGGTATCTTTCTTTGCACCTTTTTCTAATCGACGGTTATAATTGTCAAAGGCAGCTATCCAACATAACCCAAAGAGAATATGCACAATCCCTTTCAAGGCTAGACTTGTCGGCGCTTCCACCAAGTTCCATCTGTCCGTGGTGTAAGCATTCAGCTGATACATTCCAAAAATCGTTGCGCAAATGCCGACTCCTAGGCGCGTTTCAGGAAATTTCCATAAAGCTATCCTCATCAGATTCGACAAAGGATCAATATTGAGCCCTCCTCTTTGCCAGGTAGCAGAAAAGAAAATACCCGGCGCCTCCTTTGTCCATTGCTTAAACGTCTGGGCAATGCATTGCCAAACACCAACTGCAGCACAATATCCGCCAACGCGCCATTTAGACTGAGACGTTTTAATGAGATAAAGATTAATCAAAAGAGAAATAGGCTCTAAAGAAAGAGTAACACGCCCCACTTTCAGCGTAAAAAGAGCGACAGGCACAGTGAGCTTTCTTAACGCCTCACATTGCTGACCTCTATATAGTCCCCAGATGACGCTGCAGGTAAATATTACACGGGTTGTCGCGTAGACAAATTTATGAGCCTTTTCTTCGGCGTCTTTGTATTCAGTCCCTGTAGCCCAGGCCCATGGAAAAGCTACCATATCCTTGGCAAACATGAGGGGTGTCATAGCTCCTCCTTTTTTTCCCTAACAACATACGTAATAAAATATTTAATTTCCATCTCCCCGTTTGACAGAGCGAGACCTTTCCAGTATCCTCATAGTCCATTATGAAATGGCTACTTAAAATATCTCTATTTCTGGTTTGTTTTTTTATCACGGCTCGATTTTGCAAAGAGCAAACCGGCCGGTTCACTATATTGCGGATCTCTTCAAATTTAACTCCCAAACCTGAATGGGAGACCGCATCTCTTTCCCCAGAAGAATACACCCAGATCAAAGAGATTCTCGATCAGCCTTACTCATATCTCGACAATGGAGTCCAATCGTTTGTTTTTGCCTCGTCAGATGGCCAGTATGTCATTAAATTCTTCCGTCATGATCATCTAGACGGCCCATTTTGGCTGACCCCAAATCAGAAAGCTAAAAAACAAGCTCAGCTCCATAAAGAATTTTTAAGCTATAAACTCGCTTATGAAAATCTCCGTAAACAAACAGGCCTCGTCTTTTTGCATCTCAATAAATCAAAAAATTTGCACCAAACCTTAGATCTCGTTGATAAAATCGGCATCCACCATCCTATCCCTCTCGACAACTATGAATTTCTCATTCAAAAAAGAGCCTCTCTCCTCTATACTGCTCTCAATCAAATGATCGAAGAAAACCGGATAAACGATGGTAAGGAAACCCTTTCTAAACTCGTGGAGCTTTTATCTCACAGGGCCAAAGAAGGAATCTCTGATAAAGATCCCGATCTGATCACCAATTTTGGAGTGATCGGAACAGATCCGATTCAGATCGATGTCGGACGGTTTAGCCAAAGAGAGCCTAAGCTTGATAAAGACGAGATCATCCGGATCACAGATCGCTTAGATCAATATTTAATCACCAGATGCCCTGAACTCCAGCAGCATCTTAAAACCCAAATAGAAAAATTATGAAAATTAAGCCTTATGTTTATATCCTCGCTTCCCTAGCTATCGGCTACGGCGCCTATCAACTCTCCATCAAAACCGCCAATAAGTTCGTTCTCTCGGAGATCCAATACGATAGACCCTATGATCCCCGCTTCGACACTAGAGCCCTCTCAGAAGCTGAGTCTCAAGAAGTCGACAAGGCCTTAAGCCAAAACTACACCTATTTTGGCTGCGGCGGACAAGCTTATGTCTTTTTTAGCGAAGATGGAAAATATGCCTTAAAATTCTTCAAGCAGCGCCATTTCCGCGAGCCGACCCATCTCAACTACATCCCGTTCATTAAGAGATACCGCGATCTGAAATATGCTAAACGAAAAAAGAAAATCTCCGTCGAATACGGCAGTTATAAAATGGGCTTTGAACTCCTCCCTGAGTTAACTGCTCTCGTCTACGTCCACCTCAACAAAACTTCTCATCTCAATAAAAGCATCACCTTCATTGACAAGTTCAAGATGGAGCACCAGATCGATCTCGACAAAACCGACTTCATCCTCCAAAGAAGAGCTCAGCTCGTCCACGACAAGATCGACCAGCAGATGGCTTTAGGCGATGTAGACGGCGCTAAACACACCGTCGACTCCATCGTCGACCTGATCATCACCCGCTGTAAACTGGGATATGCTGATAAAGATCCTAACATTGCCACCAACTGCGGCATCCTCGGCGATAAAGCCATCAAGATCGATGTCGGCCGGATCACAATCGATCCGGACATGACAAGACCCCTCTATTATAAGCCTGAGCTTTACCACCTCGTGAAGCCATTCCAACGCAGACTCGCTGAAAAGTATCCCGAATTAGCCCAGCATCTCGATGAAAAAGTCTTCAATGTGATCATCCATGAATAAGTGGTTGCGAAGGGGCATCAAATTCACCCTCTTTTTGATTGCCTTCAACACCATCGAACACTTTTGTCATCAAAAAACGAAGGGATTCTTTCTAGAGAGGATCCAATTTCGCGGAGAAGAGCC